>JAGRLT010000024.1 GCA_020441665.1 Nitratireductor sp. | reverse complement strand
GCACCGGATTTCTCCGACGGGTCGAAGCAAAGCGCACGCCACGCTTCACATGGAAGGCCTGGCTTGCGCCAGGCCGGAGGGCGCCTTCGACCACTCGGCCACCTCTCCGTATTCAGGCACCGGATTTCTCCGACGGGTCGAAGCAAAGCGCACGCCACGCTTCACATGGAAGGCCTGGCTTGCGCCAGGCCGGAGGGCGCCTTCGACCACCGGGCCACCGCTCCGTGAAAAACAGCCGAAAGCGGCTGTCGATCCGGCGGCACTTATACAAATAAAATGGGCCGGTTCAAGCCCGATTGATCGGTTCCCGCGCCACCGAAACGGCTGGCCCACACGGCCGCGCAGACCGGGCAGGAAAGCTCGCCCGCCGAGGGACCGACGCCGCATCGCCCATCAGCCGGTCCGCCGCTGTCGCCCGCCGGTTTCACGCGACGCTTTCATCCGGCGGCTTTCACCCGTCGGCTTTCACATTGCACAATCGCGGTCCGCAACCTATCTTTGCGCTCGACAAGGAACCCCCATGCTGAAATCCATCTGCCGCATCATTGCCCTGTTCGCGCTCGCCATGGCGCTGGTAACGGCCGTGCTCGACATCACCCGCTCGCTGGCCGATTCGACCCTGGTCCTGACGCCGCTCGGCCTCGACTGGTTCAACCTATCGCCCTCGACGCTCAATCTCGCCCAGGCAACCGTTCAGCGCTACGTGCATCCCGTCATCTGGGATCCGGTGATCCAGACCGTGCTTCTGGCGCCGAGCTGGATGGTGTTCGGCCTGTTGTGGTTCCTGTTCTCGCTGGCCGGCCGGCAGCGCAGGCCACGCCTGCAGGACCGGTTCGGAAGCTGATCCAACCCTGGGAAAATTGCCATGTTTCTGATCAACATGCTGACCAAGAAGATGAAACTGCCCGCGCCGGACGAAGCCCTGCCCGGCCGGCCCGAGCCGCTCGAAACGGCGGAGACCCATTTCGTCAACGGTACGCCACTCAAGCCGCCCTTTCCCGATCATCTCGAAACCGCGATGTTCGGCATGGGCTGTTTCTGGGGTGTCGAGCGGATTTTCTGGCAGACGCCCGGCGTCTTTACCACGGCGGTCGGCTATGCCGGCGGCCTGACGCCCAATCCCACCTATCAGGAAACCTGTACGGGTCTTACCGGCCATAACGAGGTCTGCCTCGTGGTCTATGATCCCGCCAAGGTCTCCTATGCGGACCTGCTGCGGATTTTCTGGGAAGGCCACGACCCGACCCAGGGCATGCGCCAGGGCAACGATACCGGCACCCAATACCGTTCCGGCATCTATGTCTTCAATGCGGGCCAGAAAGCGGCGGCGGAAGAAAGCCGGGCGATGTACCAGCAGGCGCTGTCGGCGGCCGGCCGGCCGGAAAAGATCACCACCGAGATCCGCGACGCGCCGGAATTCTACTATGCCGAGGAATACCACCAGCAATATCTGGCGAAAAATCCGTCCGGCTATTGCGGCATTGGCGGTACCGGCGTCGCCTGCCCGATCGGCACCGGCGTCAGCGCATAGAACGGGCCGCTCAACAGTGCAAAGGAGTCAAACAGGCAAAGCCTGCTAGTTGACCTTCTTGTCTTCTTCCTTGAGCTGGTTCCAGGCATTCTGCTGCGACAGCATCTGCCTCAGATAGGCGATGTTGGCCCGGGCGTCGGTCGGGCTCATTTCGGCGGCGGCGATCTTCTCCGCCTCCTCGAAGCGGCCCTGCAGGCCGACGACCAGCGCCAGGTTCTGCCGCACCCGGCTGTCGGCGCTGCGACCCTGAATGGCCTGGCGCAGATATTGTTCGGCCGAGGGCAGATCGTTGGTCAGCAGATAGGACATGCCCATATTGGACAGTACCGAGGGTTCGTTCGGCACGATCTGCAGCGCCTTGCGGTAGTAGTTGCGCGCTTCCTCCGGCCGGTCGAGCTGGTCGAGCACCGCGCCCTGGGCCGAAAGCAGGCGCCAGTCCGGCCGGTCGTCCCGCTGCGCGCGCTGGATCACCTCGAGCGCCTTTACCAGATCGCCATTGGAGGCGAGCGCCTTGCCATAGGCGGCCAGCACGTCATTGTCCTGGGGGTGATAGATGACCATTTGCTGCACGACGGCGAGCGCCTGATCGGTGCGGCCCGCCGTGCGCAGGGCATCGGCATAGGCAAGCCCCGCCTTCTTGCTCTTGGGATTGCGTTCATATTGCTTGCCATAGGTCGCGATGGTCCGGTTGAGCTGGTCGACCGACAGGTTCGAAACCGCCTGATCGCTGTCCGAGATGCTGCCGGTCCTGGTCCGGTCGACCGCGCAGGCCGACAGCACCAGGACGGCCGTCATCGCCATGATGGTTGATTTTTGCCTCAGATCGAACAGCATGGCGCAGAGCTCCGAATCATCTTTCTGGATCGCTGTTGCGAGCAATAATCTGTTAACCCTAATGGAAGGTTAATCGGCCTTCCGCCGCTCTCCCGCCACTCTCTCTCCCGCTGCCGGTCGCGGTCTTCCAACTGAAAGCACCCTTCATGCCCTCAGCCGCCACGCCTTTCCTCGCCGCCGCCAAAGACAGACAGGCAATCCCCGTTCTCGGCCTGACACCCGAAACGGCGGCCGACACGCTCAAATCCCTTTCGCCGCGACAGCAGGCCTGGGCGCAGTCCCATGGCTTCGAGGCCAAGGCCGGAACCCTGCTCACCCTTCCCGGCGAGGACGGCAAGATCGGCGTGGTGCTGTTCGCCATGGCGCCCGATGGCAATCCGCTTGCCGCCGGCAAGCTGGCCCACGGGCTTCCCAAAGGGCTCTACCGGCTCGAAGGCGATTGGGGCGACAGCCGGCTTGCAGCCCTCGGCATTGCCCTTGGCGCCTACCGGTTCGACCGCTATCGCAGCCAGCCGGAAGCGGGCGCTCGCTTCCTTGTGCCCGAGGGCGTCGATCGGGGCGAGATCGAAAGCCTTGCGGCGGCCACCTTCCTGGTCCGCGATCTCGTCAACACACCGACCAATGATCTCGGTCCCGACGCGCTCGAAAAGGCGGTGCGCAAGCTTGCCGCCGCCCATAAGGCGAAGGTCAGGACGATTGCCGGCGATGCGCTTCTCAAGCAGAACTTCCCGATGATCCATGCGGTGGGAAGGGCGAGCGCCATCGCCCCGCGACTGATCGAATTGCGCTGGGGCCGCAAGTCCGATCCGAAGGTCACGCTGGTCGGCAAGGGCGTGTGCTTCGATACCGGCGGACTCAACCTGAAGCCCGGCACGTCGATGGCGCTGATGAAGAAGGATATGGGCGGCGCGGCCAATGTGCTCGGCCTGGCGCGCCTGATCATGGGCGCTGGGCTCAAGGTAAATCTGCGCGTGCTGATCCCCGCCGTGGAGAATTCCGTCGCCGGCAACGCCTTCCGGCCGGGCGACATCCTGCCGAGCCGCAAGGGCATTTCCGTCGAGATCGGCAATACCGACGCGGAAGGGCGCCTCATTCTGGGGGACGCGCTTGCCTATGGCGACGAGGAAAAGCCCGATCTGATGATCGACATGGCGACGCTGACGGGGGCCGCGCGCGTCGCGCTGGGCCCCGATCTACCACCCTTCTACAGCGATGACGAGGATCTGGCCGCCGGTCTTGCGGCGGCGAGCCGGGCCGAAGGCGATCCGCTCTGGCGCATGCCGCTGTGGCAGCCCTATGACGCGATGCTGGCCTCCAAGATCGCCGATACCAATCACATCACGTCCGGCGGCTTCGCGGGTTCCGTCACGGCCGCCCTGTTCCTGAAGAAGTTCATCGGCCCGGCCACGCCCTGGATCCATCTCGATATCTTCGCCTGGGTGCCGAACGCCAAGCCCTGGTGTCCCGTTGGCGGCGAGGCCCAGGGCATCCGCGCCCTGTTCAAGCTCATCGGCAGCCGCTACCCGGCCTGATCGCATCGCCACCCTGCCGCCTTGCCCCCGCCCGGTTCGCAAGGTAGACTGTTTCGGAAACGAAACGTCGTCCGTTCGCTTCCGTCGAGGTCATGAGGCCTGTTGTATTCACGGGGCCCTTTGCGTTCAGGGGGCCCTTTGCGTTCAGGGGGGTAGCGTCATGCGTCCCGATCAGGCATTGCGTTGGTGGAAGGAAGTCTGCCTCAGCCAGGTCACCGACCGGCATCCCGATCTGACCCTGCGGCAGATGACGATCCTGCTGACGATCTATCTCGATCCGCCGCCGCACACGGTGCGCGGCCTTGCCGCCCGGCTCGGGGTCACCAAGCCGGTGATCACGCGCGCGCTCGACACGATGGGCGCGATGGGGCTGGTCGACCGCCGCCGCGACGAGAGCGACCTGCGCAATGTGGTGATCATGCGCACCGTTGCGGGCAGTCTTTATCTCGAACAGTTCGCCGATACGATATTGGCCGTGCGACAGGAACTTCATCCGTGAGCAAACCCGCCCTGACCCATGCCTGGCCGAACCTGGACCCGAAGGATCGCCGGCGCTTCGTGACGCAGGCCGAACGCGCGGCTGCCGTGCCGGCCTGGATCGTCGGCGCTTTCGCCGATCTGCTGCCGGAGCCCGATCCGCGGGCCGGGCTCGATGCGCAACTGCTCCATGGCGAAATAGTCAGCCTGCTCGAAACCCGCGACGGCTGGGCCAGGGTGCAGGCAGCACGCAATGGCTATGTCGGCTGGGTCGCGGCCGGTTCGATCGCCGCGGGCAATCGCCTGCCGACCCACCGCGTCGCCGTGCCGCGCAGCTTTCTCTATGGCGAAGCCGACATGAAGAAGCCGCGCACCGGCTGCCTCTCGCTGGGCTCCGAACTGGTGGTGACGGGAGAAACCGAGACCCGCGGCACGCGCTATGCCCTCATCGACAGCGGCGAGGCGGTCATTGCCGGCCATCTGGCGCCTGTGGAGCAGTCTGCCGAAGACTATGTCGCCGTTGCCGAAACACTGTTGCGCACGCCTTATCTTTGGGGCGGCGATACGGCCTTCGGCCTCGATTGCGCCGGCCTGGTCAGCCTGTCGATGAAAATGGCCGGCATGGATGTGCTGCGCGATTCCGATCTGCAGGCGGCGACGATCGGCGGGATCGTCGACCCGGGCGACGATTGGAGCGATATCAGGCGCGGCGATCTCGTCTTCTGGCCGGGCCATGTGGCGATCGTTCAGGGCGAGATTGACGGCGCCGTGCACATCCTCCACGCCAATGGCCACACCATGGATGTGGCGAGCGAGCCGCTGGAAGGCGCGATTGCGCGCATCGCCCATCTTTACCAGCAGCCGATCGGCGTGCGGCGGCCCGATGCGGCTCAAACGCGGCTCGGGCACGGCAATCAGTAACCCGCCGCGCGATCGACCACATTCTCCAGGGCTTCGCCCGCCTCATGGCGCGCGATCTGGGCTGCCACATAGCGGCCGAGCGCTTCCATGTCGGAAGCCGCCGCCACATGAGGCGTCAGGATCGCCCGGTCGAAATCCCATAACGGGCTGGTATCCGGCAGCGGTTCGGTCTCGAACACATCGAGCGATACGCCGCCCAGCGTACCGTCTTCAAGGCAGGCAACGATATCGGCTTCCACCTGGCTGCCGCCGCGCCCGGCATTGATGAAGACCGGCGCGGCGATGCCGTCTTGGCTGCCGCGGCGCAGCTTCGAAAACAGCGAACGATTGTAGATGCCCCTGGTCTCCGCCGTCAGCGGCAGCAGGCCAACGAGAAAATCGCTTTTGCCCAGGAAAACGTCGAGTTCCGCCGCGCCATGCATGGCGAGACCGTCGAGAGACCCGTCTGCGGGCTTGCCCGAGCGGCTCCAGCCGATCACCCGGAAACCGAGCGCCCCGAGCTTTCGCGCGGCGTCCCGGCCCAGCACACCCATGCCCATGATGCCGACGGTGATTTCGTCTGCCCATGCCTGCGGCCGGTCGTGCCAGACATGGGCGCGCTGCTGCCCGTCATATTGCCGCTGCTGGCGCAGATGCATCAGGCATTGCAGCACCACCCATTCACTCATCGGTCCGGTCAGCGAGGGATCGACGAAACGCACGATCGGCACATCGGGCACGGCATCGCAGGCGAAGACGTGATCGACCCCGGCGCCGACCGAAAACAGCACTTCAAGATCGGGCAGGCGGCGGAAGAGCTCGGCCGCGGGCTTCCACACCAGCGCATATCGGACGCCGTGAAAGACCGGCGGATGATCGCCGCCATCATTGACATCGATCACCGGCCGGCCGGCCAGCGCAGCGCCGAAACGGGAAAACTTGCCGATGCTTTCCATCTTCACGTCGAGCAGCAGGGGGGAGGGCATGTCGGCTTCCACTATTGTTCGACCACGCCTTCGGGCGCCGTCTCGATGTTGAAGGCAGCCGCCATCAGTGCCCTGGTGTAGTCGGTTCCGGGCGCCTCGAAAATCTGCGCCGCCTCGCCCTGCTCCACCACCTTGCCATTGCGCATGACGATCACCTCATTGGCGAGCGCCCGCACCACTTTCAGGTCGTGGCTGATGAACATGTAGGTGAGGCCGCGCCTGTTCTGCAATTCGCGCAGCAGTTCGACCACCTGGGCCTGAACGCTCATGTCGAGGGCCGATGTCGGCTCGTCGAGCAGCACGAATTTCGGCTCCAGCACCATGGCGCGGGCAATGGCGATGCGCTGGCGCTGGCCGCCGGAAAACTCATGCGGATAGCGGTGCCGCGTCTCGGGATCGAGCCCGGTTTCGGTGAGTGCCTTGCAGACGCGCGCATCGCGTTCCTCGGCTGAAAGCTCCGGCGCGTGGATTTTCAGCCCCTCCTCGACGATCTCGGCAACGCTCATGCGCGGCGACAATGAACCATAAGGATCCTGGAATACCACCTGCATGCGGTTGCGATAGGGCCGCATCTCCCGGAAGGACTTGCTGTTGATCGCATCGCCCAGAAAGACGATGCGCCCCTGGCTCGCAATGAGCCGTACCAGCGCCATGCCGAGCGTCGTCTTGCCCGAGCCCGATTCGCCGACCACGCCAACCGTCTGGCCCTCGCGCAGGGTCACGTCGATGCCGTCGACCGCCTTGACGTGATCGACCGTGCGGCGGAAGAAGCCCTTCCTGATCGGAAACCAGACCTTGATGTCCCTTCCCTCGAGGACGACCGGCGCCGCCCTATTGCTCTCAGGCGGTTGTCCCCTGGGTTCGGCCGAAAGAAGGTGCCTCGTGTAAGCGTGTTGCGGATCGGCGAAGAGAGCCGCTGTCTCGCCGCCTTCGACGATCCTGCCCTTCTGCATCACGCAGGTGCGGTGGGCGATCTTGCGCACGATGCCGAGATCATGGGTGATGAACAGCATGGAAAGCCCCTGGCTTTCGCGCAACTCGTCGAGCAGCTTGAGGATCTGCGCCTGCACCGTGACGTCGAGCGCCGTCGTCGGTTCGTCGGCGATCAGCAGTTTCGGCTCATTGGCGAGCGCCATGGCGATCATCACCCGCTGGCGCTGGCCGCCCGACAGTTGATGCGGATAGGCGCCGAGCCGCTGCGCCGGGTTCTGGATGCCGACGAGGTGCAGCAGTTCGAGCGTCCGGTCGGCGGCCTGTCTCGCGTCCATCCCCTTGTGCAGTTTCAGCACTTCGCCGATCTGCTGCGCGATCGTGTGCAGCGGGTTGAGCGAGGTCATCGGCTCCTGAAAGATCATGGTGATCTCGTTGCCGCGCACACCGCGCAATTCCCTTTCGCTCGCCTTCAGGAGATCCCTGCCGCCGAACAGGATTTCGCCCGACGGGTGCGATGCGGCGGGATAGGGCAGGAGCCTGAGGATCGACAGGGCCGAGACCGATTTGCCGGAACCCGATTCGCCAACCAGCGCCAGCGTCTCGCCCTGAGCGATATCGAAGGAGACGCGGTCGACGGCCGTGCTGGTCTCGCCGCCCTGGGTAAAGGCGACCGACAGATTGCGAACGGAAAGGAGCGGAGCGCCGGTCATGTCACCCCTCCCCATCGAGGAACCGACTTACATCGTATTGCCGTGGATTGATGAACTGCGGCATGAGTGCTGATTTGAAAACGCCCCAACGAGAATGGGAGATGGTCGAAATTCTCTCAAGTTTTTTATCGTAGGAAACAAAATGAGTGGCTTCGCAGCCCAAGGCTGCCGAGAGGTGGATGGCATCCGGCAATTTGAGCCAGGCATTGTTCGCCCGCAACACCGCCGCGAAATAGAGCATGGATTGATCGATCGGCAGTGGCTGAATGATATCGCCACCTTCAAACAGGCCTTTGTAGAATTCGATCAAGCGCTCGTTTTTCTCTCTGAGATGAAGAACTAGCAGTTCAGCCAGCGTCAATTCGCAGGTTGCAAACTCTAGCTCAGCGCTATCGCCATCGAGCAGAAGCGATTGCAGCGCGCCGTCACCTTTCTCGAATGCGGTAATTAATACCACGGTATCCAGATACAGCCGTGGCACAGGATTATCGCTCACCCCATTCGTCGCGAAGCGCTCTGATCCGCTCCACGGCTTCGTCGATTTCATTATCGCCGACCGGTCCGGCTCCGGAGCAACTACCGATCAGTTCGCGTTGGCTCGTGGCAGGTGCGGATTCGGCGGTTACCTGGATCTCCACCAGTCCGTCAACGGGAATGCCCTCCCGTAACTCCTCTGGAAGTTTTGACGCCGGATAATGTTTTTTGACAATTCTGTTCATCGCCGTATCCATACCAGCTTATCACCCGAATGTCTTTCTGGGATCGAAGGCGTCGCGCACCGCTTCGCCGGTGAAGATCAGCAGCGACAGCATGGTCGACAGAACCACGAAGATGGTGATGCCGAGCCAGGGTGCCTGCAGATTGTTCTTGCCCTGGGAAAGCATCTCGCCGAGCGAGGCCGAGCCCGGCGGCAGGCCGAGGCCGAGGAAGTCGAGCGAGGTCAGCGTGGTGATCGAGCCGTTGAGGATGAAGGGCAGGAAGGTCAGCGTCGCCACCATGGCATTGGGCAGGACGTGCTTGAAGATGATGGTGCGGTTGCCGACGCCGAGCGCCCGCGCCGCGTTGACATATTCGAAATTGCGCGCCCGCAGGAATTCCGCCCGCACCACGCCGACGAAGCGCACCCAGGAAAACAGCAGCAGAATGCCGAGCAGGATCCAGAAGCCGGGCGGCAGGATCGCCGCGATGATGAGCAGGATGTAGAGTTCGGGCAGCGACGACCAGATCTCGATGAAGCGCTGGAAGAGGAGGTCCGTCCAGCCGCCGAAATAGCCCTGGATCGCGCCGGCGGTGACGCCGACAACGGCCGAGAACAGCGTCAGGATCAGGCCGAACAGCACCGAGACCCGGAAACCGTAGACGACCCGCGCCATCACGTCGCGCGCCTGGTCGTCGGTGCCGAGCCAGTTCCAGTTGCCGAGGATGCAGCCGGGATCGTCGACCCCCATCGCATAACCGGCGCAGCGCGCCTCCGCGTCATAGAGCCAGGACGGCGCGGAAGGCGCCGGCTCGGGAAGCTGGTTGTGCACCGTGCGGTAGGAGTAGCGGATCGGCGGCCAGATCGCCCAGCCGTTTTCGGCGATCGCCTCGCCGATCTCGACGATCTTGTAGTCGGTCTGGGCGAGAAATCCCTCCTCGCCGAGCCATTGCTCCTCCGGATAGTCGGTCAGCACCGGCGAATAGAGCTCGCCCTTGAACCAGATCAGGATCGGCCGGTCATTGGCGAGAAATTCGGCAAACAGCGACAGGATGAACAGCAGCAGGAAAAGCCACAGCGACCAGTAACCGCGCCGGTTGGCCTTGAAGTTCGCCCAGCGCCGCCGGTTGAGCGGAGACAGGGAAAACCGGCCGCGCCGCCGCGCCGTCTCTGCCGCCATCATTGTCGTCATACCCGCCTCGATTCGAAATCGATGCGCGGATCGATCCAGGTATAGAGCATGTCCGAGAGCAGGCTGACGACGAGCCCCATGAGCGAGAAGATGAACAGGGTGGCGAAGACCACCGGATAGTCCCGGTCGATGATCGACTTGTAGCCGAGCAGGCCGATGCCATCGAGGGAGAAGATGGTCTCGATCAGCAGCGAGCCGCTGAAGAAGGCGGTGATGAAGGCGCCGGGAAAACCGGCAATGACGATCAGCATCGCATTGCGGAAGACATGGCCGTAGAGCACCTGGTGCTCGTTGAGCCCCTTGGCGCGCGCCGTCTGGACATATTGCTTGCGGATCTCGTCAAGGAAGGAATTCTTGGTCAGGAGGGTCGTCGTCGCGAAGGCGGCGAGCCCCAGCGCCGTCAGCGGCAGGACGAGATGCCAGAAGTAGTCGACAATCTTGCCGCCCCAGGACAATTGGCTGAAATTGTCCGAGGTCAGCCCGCGCAAGGGAAACCAGTCGAAATAGGAGCCGCCGGCAAACACGACGATCAGCATCACGCCGACGAGAAAGCCCGGAATGGCATAGGCGATGACGATGACGCCGCTGGTCCACACATCGAACCGGCTGCCATCGGCGACCGCCTTGCGGATGCCGAGCGGGATCGACACCGCATAGGAAATCAGCGTTAGCCAGAGCCCGAGCGAGATCGAGACCGGCAGCTTTTCGACGATCAGATCGGTGACCGAAATCTTGCGGAAATAGCTCTCGCCGAAATCGAAGCGGGCATAGTTCCACAGCATCAGAAAATAGCGCTCGAGCGGCGGCTTGTCGAAACCGAACTGTTTTTCAAGTTTCCTGATGAATTCGGGATCGAGCCCGATGGCGCCGCGATATTGCGACGATCCCTCGCCGCCGGGTTCGAACTGCCGGTCCTGGGCGAAATCGCCGCCGCCGCCCGATATCCGGTCCGTGGCGTTGCCGCCCTGGCCCGACAATTGGGCAATCACCTGTTCCACCGGTCCGCCCGGCGCGAATTGCACCACCGCGAAGGTGATGGTCAGGATCCCGACAATGGTCGGAATCATCAGCAAGATTCGCCTGAGGACATAGGCTCCCATGGGCGTCGATTACCCTGTATCGGCGCCGGTGAAAAGCCCCGGCGGAAAACGGTGGCGGCGGATCATTTCGACAGCTTTGCCGCCTTGTCGGCATCGAACCACCAGAGCCGCTCGACGGGGAAGAAATAGCCGGGCTTGGGGTCCTGCCAGCCATACTCGTTCCACATGGCGATGCGGTGCGTCTCGGAATGCCAGTTGGGGATCCAGAAGAAATAGGCGCGCAACACGCGATCGAGCGCCCGCATGGCCGTGGTCAGCGCTTCCCGGCTGTCGGCGGCATCCACCGCCGCGACGAGCTGGTCGACCGCTTCGATCTTGATGCCCGGATAGTTGAGGGAACCGCTTCTCGCCGCGTTCTCGGAATGAAAATATTGCCGCATGGTTTCGCCGCTCGGCGTCGCGCCGAAGCTGACGCTCGATCCGACGATGTCGAAATCGAAGCTTTCGAGCCGCGCCTGAAACTGCGAGGCATCGACCAGCCTTATGCTCGCACCGATCCCCACCGAGCGCAGGTTTTCGGCATAGGGCCCGAGCAGCCGCTCGAAGACCTGAGCGCGGATGAGGAATTCGACCGACAACGTCTCGCCCCTGTCGTTGACGAGCCCGTCGCCGCTTCGCCGCCATCCGGCTTGCCTGAGCAGGCGCGTCGCCTGGCGCAGGGCGGCACGGTCATTGCCGCTGCCATCGGTTTCAAACTGCCGCACCGGCGCACCGAACACGCTTTCCGGCAGGCGGTCGCGATAGGGTTCGAGAAGGATAAGCTCGTCCGCCGAGGGCGGGTCCATGGCCGCGAACGCCGATCCCTCGAACATCGACTGGGACCGCTTGTAGGCGCCATAGAAGATGTTGCGGTTGGTCCATTCGAAATCGAACACGGTGGCGATCGCCTGCCGGGTCAGGGGATCGGAAAACTTGCCGCGCCTGGTATTGACCGCCCATCCCTGCAGCGCGGCACGTTTCTCGTTCGCCACCTCGGTCTTGACCACATCGCCCCGCGTGACCGCGGGAAAGACGTATTCCGTCGCCCAGATCTTCGAGGTGAACTCCTCCCGCCAGCGCACATCGCCCTTCTTGAAAGCCTCGAAGGCGGGCTGCCGCTCGCGGAAGAAATCGATGCGCAGCGTGTCGAAATGGTCGAGGCCGCGGGCAAAGGGCAGGTCCTTCGCCCAATAGTCCCGGTTGCGCTCATATTCGATGAAGAGGCCGGGGGAGCGGCGCCCGACCTTCCAGGGACCGGAACTCAACGGCACCTGCATCACCTGATCGTCGAACGGGATTTCGGCGTTGAAGGCTTTCGACAGCACCGGCACGGTCATGGCGACCGACAGGATCGCCCGGTCCGACTGCCGACCGTTGAAGCGCAGTTCGACGGTCGCAGCGTCCGTCGCCACGGCCTCCGCGAGATTGGCGAGGTCGAGCGAAATCTGCGGATGGCCCTTTTCCTTCATCACCATGAAGGAGAAGGCGACATCCTCGGCGGTCACCGGACTGCCATCGTGGAACCGTGCCTCGGGCCGCAGGACGAAGCGATAGGTGTTGCGGTCCGGTGAAATCTCCACCGTGGCCGCGAGCGCGCAATAAACCGCATCGGGCTCGTCCCAGGCCCAGACCATCAGCGTGTCGAAGCAATGCTCCATGCGCGGTGGCGCCTCGCCCTTCAGGATGAACGAATTGAGCGTGTTGAAGGTCTGGGTGTTCTGGTTGAAATACCAGTAGGAGGGCTGGAAGGCGAAGCGCCCACCCTTCGGCGCATCGGGGGCGGCGTAGCCGAAGCGGGCAAAATCGGCCGGATATTTGAGATCGCCGAAGGAGGAAAGCCCGTGCAGTTTCTCCCCCGACGGATTGCCGGCCAGCGAAACGCGCGGCATTGAAGCGAGCGCCAGGGCCGCCGCGCCGCCGCCGGCGGTCCTGAGGAAGTCTCGCCGGGAAAACGGCAGATGGCCGAAAAATCTCTCGCTCGCCCGACCAGTCACCGGGCGAGTTCCTTTTCGACGTCGGCATCGATCCAGATCGACCAGACGTCGAGGCCGGTATAACCGGGCTGGTTGTCGGGTATCTGCAACTGCCGCCACCAGGCATACCATTCTTCCGGGTTGTGCCATTGCGGAATGGTGTAGAAACCGAATTTCAGCACCCGGTCGAGCGCCCGGGTCAGCGCCACCAGTTCGTCGCGATCGGTGGCGACGATGATCTTCTCGACGAGGTCGTCCACCACCGGGTCCGAAATCCCGGCGAGGTTGCGGCCGCCGGGAACCTTGCCGGCGGAAGCCGACCAGTATTCGCGCTGTTCGTTGCCCGGCGACAGCGACTGGACGAACACCGTTCCCACCAGGTCGAAATCGTAGTTGTCGAGCCGGTTCTTGTATTGCGCGGTATCGACGATCCGCAGGCTCGCCTCGATGCCGAGCGGGCGCAGTTTCTCGATATAGGGCAACGCAATGCGCTCGTCGGTCGGATCGTCGCCGAGGATCTCGATCTTGAAGGGCTGGCCGGACGGATCGAGCAACTTGCCGCCCTTGAGCGTGTAGCCCGCCTCGCGGAACAGCTTCGCCGCCCGGCGCTGGACGGCGCGCGTATCCGAGGGAGCGTTGATCACCGGCAGGGTGAAGGGCTCGCTGAAAACGCGCTCGTCGATGCGGCCGCGATAGGTTTCGAGGATTTCCAGTTCACGGCCCTGCGGCAGGCCTTGCGACTGCAACTCGCCGCCCTCGAAATAGGAGTCCGTGCGGGTGTAGAGACCGAAGAACAGGTTCTTGTTCATGGTCTCGAAATCGAACAGCAATTGCAGCGCCTCGCGGACCCGCCTGTCCTGGAACTTCGCCCGCCGGGTGTTGAAATAATAGGCCTGATAGGGTTCGGGCCCGTCGGTCCTGAACGCATTGCGCTTCACATCGCCCTTTACGAAGGCCGGGAAGTTGTATTCCTCCGCCCAGCGCTGGGAGCGGTTTTCGCGCCACAGATCCTCGATGCCGCCCTTCTTGAACGCTTCCCATTCGGCATTCTGGTCGGCGAATTCCAGATAGCGGATTTCGTCGAAATTGAACCTTCCCCTGCGCGGGCCGAGATCGGCGGCCCAATAGTCGGCGACCCGCTCATAGGTCACCGACTGGCCGGTGGTGAACGTCTTGATCCTGTAGGGGCCCGAACCGAGCGGCGGCTCGGTAGTCGGCTGGGAGATGTCGCGCGGCTTGCCGTCGGGACCCACTGCCGTCCACCAGTGTTTCGGCAGCACCGGCAGGTCGCCCAGGATCAGTGGCAGTTCGCGGTTTCCCGTCACGTCGAAGCGGAACGTCACCTCGCGCGCGCCGGTCCGCTCGGCGGAAACGACGTTGCGGTAGTAATTGGCATAGAGCGGGTGGTTCTCCTTCAGCACCTCAAGCGACCAGATCACGTCCTCAGGCGTGATCGGCTCGCCATCATGCCAGCGCGCCCGGTCGTCGATCCGGTAGGTGGCGTAGGAAAAATCCGCCGGATAGCGAAAGGCTTCGGCTATCAGCCCGTAGGCGGCGCTGGGCTGGTCGATCGACTGGTCGAACAGCGTGTCCCACAGGATGCCGCCGGCATAGGTGAGGCCGGGGGCCGCCCGCCCGCGCACGATGAACGGATTGAACGAATCGAACCCGCCGCTCGCCACCTGATGGAAAATACCGCCCTTGGGAGCCTGCGGATTGGCGTGGTCGTAGTGATCGAAGCGGTCGGCATATTTCAGCTCGCCGAACAGGGTGGCGCCGTGCCGCCATTCGCCCGGATCGCCGCCCGCCGTCTGGGCTTGTGCCTTGATCCCGGCGGCAAGAAGGAAGAGGGAGAGGAAGGCGCAGAGCAGTCTAGGGGGCATGCAGGTTCCTTTGGGGTCAGGGCTTGGGGCGTCGGTGCTCGGGGGACCGTCAAGGCCTGGAGACACCAAGGCCCGGGCGAAGCGGTTGTGCCGGTCAGTGTAGAGGCTTTTTGGCCGATTCAAAGGCAATTCGCCGGGGCGGCACTCAGCCGCGGTCCGACGGCTCCGCCTCCCGGTTGAGCGCCGCCTTGAGCGCGTAGAGCCGTTCCAGCGCCTCGCGCGGCGACAATTCGTCCGGCAGGGTTTCGGCCAGCAGCTTGCGGATCGCATCTTCCTTCCTGCCCGCGGGTTCCGCCTGTCTCGCCTTGACGGAAAACAGCGGCAGTTCGTCGACCAGTGTCGCGACCGAATGGCCGCCGCCGGTTTCTTCCAGCTGGTGCAGCACGTCGCGCGCCCGCTCGATCACCGCCGGCGGCAGGCCGGCCAGCCGGGCAACCTGGATGCCGTAGGAACGGTCGGCCGTGCCATGCACGACCTCGTGCAGGAAGACCACATCGCCCTCCCACTCCCTGACCCGCAGGGTGACGTTTTCGAGCCGTTCGAGCTTCGACGACAGCGCCGTCAATTCGTGAAAATGGGTGGCGAACAGCGTGCGGCACGCATTCTTCTCATGCAGGTGCTCGATCGCCGCCCAGGCGATCGAAAGCCCGTCAAAGGTCGCCGTGCCACGGCCGATCTCATCGAGAATGACGAGGGATTTCGGCCCCGCCTGGTTGAGGATCGCCGCCGTCTCGACCATTTCCACCATGAAGGTCGAGCGCCCGCGCGCCAGATCATCGGCGGCGCCGACGCGCGAGAACAGCCGGTCGACAATGCCGATCCTTGCCGCCCGCGCCGGCACATAGGAACCCATCTGGGCAAGGATCGCGATCAGCGCGTTCTGGCGCAGGAAGGTCGACTTGCCGCCCATGTTCGGCCCGGTCAGGAGCCAGATGCGGCCGCCCGCCCCGGCTCCCTCGACGGCGCCGATCTCGCAATCATTGGCGATGAAGCCCTGGCCGTCCTGCTGGCGCAGCACGTGTTCGACCACCGGATGGCGGCCGGCCTCGATGTGGAAGATCGTGCTGTCCTCGACCTGCGGCCGGCAGTAATCGGCCTCGGACGAAAGCCGCGCCAGCGCCGTCGAGACGTCCAGCACGGCGAGCGCGTTCGCCACCCGGCGCAGGGCGTCGGCCTCCGCCACCACGGCCTGCGCCATCTGCTCGAACAGCGCCAGCTCGATCTCGAGGATGCGGCCCGCCGCATTGGCGATACGGGTTTCAAGCCCGGCAAGCTCGGTGGTGGTGAACCGCATCGCATTGGCCATGGTCTGGCGATGGATGAATTCGCCCTGGCGTTCGGACGCCTGCAACGCGCCGGCATTCTGCGCCGTCACCTCGATATAGTAGCCCAGCACGTTGTTGTGGCGGATCTTCAGCGATTTGACGCCGGTATCCTCGATATAGCGCAATTGCAGTTCGGCGATCACCCGGCGCGACTGGTCGCGCAATCGCCGCAACTCGTCGATCTCGCTGTCGGCGCCGGCGCGGATGAACCCGCCATCGCGCTTCAACAGCGGCAGTTCGTCGGAAAGCAGCGCGCCGAGCAGCCCGATAACATCGCCGGGAAGCGCTTCGAGGTCGCGGCAGGCTTCCGCCAGTTCGCCCGTCTGCGGCAGGGCCTCCCGGCCGAGCAGGTCGAGCAGCGTGCGGCCGCACTGGGCCGCGTTGAGGATGGCGGCAAGATCGCGCGGCCCGCCCCGGTTGAGCGACAGGCGCGACAGGGCGCGGGTCAGATCGGGGCAGGTCCTGAGCGCCGCCGTCACATCGCCCGCCAGCATGGGCTTCTCGCGGCACAGCGCAATCGAATCGAGCCGCCTTTCGATCCGGGCGGGATCGACGAGCGGGTTCATCATCCGCCCGGCCAGCAGCCGCGCCCCGCCGCCGGTCACCGTGCGGTCGATGGTGGCGAGGAGGCTGCCGCGCCTGTCGCCCGAAAGCGTGCGGACCAGTTCGAGATTGGCGCGCGTCGCAGCATCGATGAACATCACCTCGGCGGAAGGTTCGCGCACCGGCGGCGCCAGTGCGGGACGTTCGCCGATCTGGGTGCGTTCGACATAGGCCAGGATGGCGCCGCAGGCCGCCACCTCCACCCGGATGAACGCACCGAAGGCGTCGAGCGACTGGACCCCGAGGGCCGTCTTGAGCCGCTCGCCCGCCGTCTGGCTGTCGAACAGATGGGCCGGCTGCGGCGTCAGCGCGACCCCGGTTTCCCTGAGCAGGCGCAGCGCATCATCCTGCGGCGTCAGACTGTCGGGATGGACGATCTCGCGCGGCGCGATGCGGGCAAGATCGGCACCGATGCGGTTTGGCGCCGTGGCGGTGACATGGAAATCGCCGGTCGAAAGGTCGATCCAGGCAATTGCCCAGGCTTCCTCCTCCTCGCTCCGGCGTGCCCGGGCAATCGCCGCCAGATGGCTCGCCACGCCGGGATCGAGCAGCTTTTCCTCGGTGATCGTGCCCGGCGTGACGAGCCGCACGACGTCGCGGCGCACCACCGATTTCGAACCGCGTTTCTTCGCTTCCGCTGGATCCTCGGTCTGTTCGCACACCGCGACCCGGTGGCCGAGCGCGATCAGTTTCTGCAGATAGTCTTCCGCCGCATGCACCGGCACGCCGCACATCGGGATGTCCTCGCCCAGATGCTTGCCGCGCCTGGTGAGCGTGATGCCGAGCGCCATCGAGGCGACTTCCGCATCGTGGAAGAACAGTTCGTAAAAATCCCCCATCCGGTAGAACAGCAGCGAGCCCGGATTGGCCGCCTTGATCTCGATATATTGCTCCATCATCGGCGTCGCCTTGCCGGCGGCCGGTGCATTGAGGGCCTGTGTTTCCAGGCCGTCCCTGGGCGGGGGCGTTTCGAGCATGGTTCGGATCGGACGTCGGCTTGCGTTGCTATGCGGCGACAGGATTCACCGCAATAGGCCGCAATGCAAGGAAGGCCGGTATTTTGCCAGCCATGCGCCGGCGCGATCCACAACTATCGCCGGCTGGCCGGTTGGCGGCATTCCGGCGGCGGCGGTCACTCGGCAGCGGCATGCCGTCCCGCATCGGCGCCGTAATAGCGCACATAACGCGGATTGAGCCGGGCGACCGGCAGCAGGACAAGGACGTCGATGGTGTCGAAGTCGCGATCGATCACCGCCTCGCCGGCAAACATCGCGCCGAGCCGCAGATAGCCGCGAACGACCGGCGGCAGGGCGCGCCGGGCCGCGCGCGGATCGTAACTTTCCGGCGCAAGAAGCGGCAGCTTCACGCGCTCGCCACGGGCCTCGACCTGCCAGTCGGCCTGTGCCGCCGCCTCATGAGCGAGCAGCGAAAGGGCTGCGGCATGAACCGTGGGGTCGGTTCCCTCGAAGGAAGCGCAGCCGAACATCACGTCATGGCCCTCGCGGCACACATGCGCCCAGCTGCCGTGCCAGAGCAGTTCGACGGTGCGCTTGTCGCGATAGTCGGGATGGACGCAGGAACGGCCGAATTCGAGAAAGCGCAGCGGCCTGTGGCGCGCCAGCAGCGGTTCGACGGCAAATTCGGATGCCGAATAGAAGCCGCCGGCTGCCACCGCCTGCCGGCCGTCGAGCAGCCTGTAGGTGGCAATGACCGGCGGCAGGCCGGCGCCTTCGCGCCGTGCTTCGTCGAGCACGATCAGGTGATTGCAGTGATCGTCGAACCGGTCACGGTCATAGCCGGTCTCGCTCGTTTCAGGCCGATGGCCGCGGGCCTTGTGGAAGACGTCGTGGCGCAGCTTCTGCGCCGCCATGACCTCGTCCGGCGATGTCGCAAGCTTGACGGCAAGCGTTCCCAGCCGGCCCAGAACGGCCGGTTGCCCAAAGGATTGCCCGGTGGGTTTTGCGGGTGGTTCCTCTCCGCCATGCCGTCCTGCCAGAGCCTGTTGCAATGTCAAATGCCTTTCCCGGGGCCGCCGATTCCGCCTGACGATGCCTCTACGATGCCATTGTTACAGTTTCCAGACGATAAGGGAAAATCGGCTGCGACCCAAAAATACCGGCGGCCATGGCGCCGGCTTGACCGCCCTCAAAGCGCGCCGCAATCGGCGAGATCGTCGGATTCGAGCTCTTCCTGCCGCCGGGCGCTGCAGGGCCGCGGCAGCGGTATCGCATTTTCCGCCGTCACGTCTCCCTCCATCGGTCCCATGGGTTTCGCATCCGCCTTCTGTCGCGATGTCGGTGTTTCGCCGTCCGGTGCGGTCAGCGAACTTCCCGGCGGGGGCTCCTGCGGATGATAGTCGGGATTGGCGACAAAATTCGAATGGCTCGCCTCGCCGCCATTGCCCACCGCCGCCGTCGCATTGACGTCGATCGCGGTTTCCGCCGGCCTGTCCTCGTGCAATCCGTCGAACGGCCAGGCCTTGCGCAGCGCATCGACGGTCATCGGCGCGATGTTGACGTCGATGTCGTAGGGTGTTCCGCGCACCCGGTAGGGGCAGGCCTTCCGGTTGCAATTGCCGCCATAGGAAAACTGCCACAAGGTGTGGCGGTCCCAATTGCCCATCGGAAAGACATCGCTGATGTCGTCCTTGTAGCGCGCATACCACAGCTTGAGGCGCGACAGGACCGGATAATCCGCCCGGTTGGCCGCGATGTGCTTGGCGGTCATATGGTTGGTATAGAGCATCGGATAGCGGTCGAGACGGCGATGGATCGTGGCGACGAAACGCTCCGCATCCTCCAGCGACATGAAACGCTCATCGCCGAGATGCTCGATATCGAGCACAATCACCTCATCCGGGCTTGGCCGGGCGACCTGCAGATAGTGCAGCGCCTGCAGTTCGGGATCGCCGGCCCGGCCGAGATGGTAGCTGCCCCATTTCAGGCCAAGCGATTTCGCCAGCGCCCGCCGGGTCTGATAGAGCTCCCGCGACACCGAATATTTGCGCCATTGCGCCCCGCACAGGCTTTCGCGCTCGGTGCAGTATTCCTGCGGCAGCCCGTCGGTCGCCTTGCCGATGAAGCCGGCTATGCGCTTGTTCTTGACGATCTCGGTCCAGTCGAGCGCATTGAGCTCATAGGCATCGAGCACCAGCGCATTGCGGTAGTCGCGCCACGGCTCCTTGAACTCCGCTCTTGCCGGTGCCGCACCGGTCGGCAATGCCAGGAGCATCGCGCACAGGGCCGTGATCGTCAGGCCGGTGATCTGCCGCTTGGAGTGCATTGCCAATGGATTCCCTCTGGACGGTACCCTTGCAGAGATGCCAAACCCGCAATAGGGCACGAATTGGCAAACCTGTTCGCAAACCGCCTCTTAGCCCCATCTGGCCGAACAATCGCCAGAAATCGGGTCAAATAATGGCACGGACCTCCTGACGATCTTCCCACCTCAACCCCTTGGACAACCGGATGGAAAACCAGAACGACCGCGTAACCCTGCTTGAGGAACTAGTCGCCCATCAGGCAAAATCCATAGAAGAGCTGTCGCAGACGGTTGCCGAGCAGTGGCAGATCATAGATGCGACCGCAAAGAAACTGGAGGCGCTGACCAACCGGTTCCTGGCGCTTGAGGCGGTGGCGACGCCGACGCCCGAGATCACAAGGCCGCCGCACTATTGAGCGCCGCCGGCCGTCTGCCGAAACGCATTTCGGTTGGCGACCCGGTCGTGTTCCGGTCGCCGGTCGATGGCTGAAAAAAACGGGAGGCCGAAGCCTCCCGTTTCAAATTCCTCACCATGCGTCGCGCCGGTCGCCGGAGCGGCCGGCATTCCGCCCGATCAATAGGGGCAGGCACTGTCCGACATATAGTCGTGGACGGTCACTTCGCCGGAAATGATCTTCGCCTTGGCGTCCTCGACGGCCGCCATCATCTCGTCATTGACCAGCGACTTGTTGTTGTCGTCCATGGCGTAGTCGACGCCGCCCTCTTTCAGGCCGAGGGCCGAAAAGCCGGTCGACCAGGTGTCGTTCTTGACATCCATGAAGGCGTTGTAGACCGCGACGTCGACGCGTTTCAGCATCGAGGTCAGCACATGGCCCGGATGCAGGCCGTTCTGGTTCGAATCGACCCCGATGCCGAGCTTGCCGGCATCGGCCACCGCCTGCAGCACGCCGAAGCCGGTACCGCCGGCGGCGTGATAGATCACATCGGCGCCCTGATCCATCTGCGCCCGGGCAAGTTCGCCACCCTTGGTCGGATCGTTCCAGGCCGCACCGGTCGTGCCGGTCATGTTCTGGAAGACTTCGGCGTCGGGATTGGCCGCCTTGACGCCGCCGGCATAGCCGCAGGCGAATTTGCGGATGAGCGGAATGTCCATGCCGCCGACAAAGCCGACCTTGCCGGTCTGGGAGGCCTTGGCCGCCATCACGCCGACGAGATAGGAACCTTCATGCTCGTTGAAGACGATCGAGCGCACATTCGGCAGATCGACCACCATGTCGACAATGGCGAAATTGGTATCAGGAAACTCCTTGGCGACCTTTTCGAGTGCGGCGGCCTGCGAAAAGCCGATGGCTACGATCGGATTGTTGCCGTCGCTGGCAAAACGCCGCATCGCCTGTTCGCGCTGGGCGTCGTCCGTAACCTCGAAATCGCGGTAGTCGATGCCGGTTTCCGCCTTGAAGCGCTCGGCGCCGTTATAGGCGGCCTGGTTGAACGAGCCATCATTCTTGCCGCCCTTGTCGTAAACGACCGCCGGCTTGGCATCCATGGCCAGTACCGAGCCCGCCATCATCAGCGAAGCGGCAATTCCAAGAATCAGTTTTTTCATCAGTTTTCCCTGTTGGTAGTTGTCATCCTTGTACGGGACCGGATCCCTTCTACCGGCTCATAGCCCGTACCGGCGCGCGCCTGTATCGGCTCACATCGCGGCGGCATCCAGCGTGAAGGGACCCGGACGCGCCGCGAAATTGCCCGCCATGCGATCTGCCGCGCCGCCCCTGCGCGGCCCGCCGGCTAGGCCATGGCGGCAGTGTTGCATGGTTTTTCCGTCCTTGCCTACTGGAATCTTGGTGCGCCAGTCGCTATTTTCCCGGTCACGACAATGACCCTTGGACCCCTGCGGGCTGCGGCGAATACGGCCTAGGCAAATCCGGGCAGGTTCGCTATGTAGGCGCCGCACGGCGCGAAGAACCATCCGCCGCACAGGGTTTCGCCATTACCGGCCATGCGTTGGCGGCAGACAGGTCAGGGCGGGAAACGTCCGGTACAGGCAGTCATACAGGCGACCAAACAGGCGAGCACTCCAAGCGTGAAACCGGACACCCCTCCCGAGACCGGCAAATCCGTTCAGCCGATGCCGGACTATGAGAACGAGAGTGCGCTGAAGGTCGTTCAGCGCATCTTCACGGAGAATTTTGTCCGTTACCGCGGCCAGTATGCCCTGGCGATCCTCTGCATGGTGATCGTCGCCGCCACCACCGCCTACAGCGCCTACATCATCAAGGATGTGGTCAACGAGGTCTTCGACGACAAGAACCTCGCCAAGGCCTATTCGATCGCCGGGCTCATCCTGCTGATCTTCTTCGTCAAGGGCATGGCCGGCTTCGGCCAGGAAGTGCTGTTGAAGCGGATCTCGAACAACATCGTCGCGCGCTATCAAAAACAGGTCTTCGACCATATTCTGCGCCTCGGCGTCGGCTACCTGTCGGACACAAGATCCGCCTTCATCGTCAGCCAGACCAACCGCAACATCAGCGGCATCCAGAACATGCTGAACACGGTGATCACCACCTTCGCCCGCGATCTGTTGACCATGATCGCGCTGATCGTCGTCATGGTGGTGCAGGATCCGCTGATGAGCGTCGGTTCGCTGCTGGTCATGCCCATCGCCGCCTATGTGATTTCGCGCTACGTCAAGCGCGTCAAACAGATATCGCGGCGGCAGGTCAATCTGGCCTCCAACGTGGTGTCCAACATGGTCGAGGCCGCCCAGGGCATTTCCGTCGTCAAGGCCTATACGATGGAAACCCAGCTCAAGCGGGAGGTCGGCGACAAGATCAAGAAGACCGAGAAACAGTCGAACACGATCGCCCTCATCAATGCGCGCACCAAGCCGCTGACCGAAACGCTGGGCGGTTTCGCGATTGCCGGCGCCGTCGCCTTCGGCGGCTGGCGGGTGATCGCGCTCGACGGCAATCCGGGTGCACTGCTGTCCTTTCTGGCCGCCGCCATGCTGGCCTATGATCCCGCCCGCCGGGTGGCTTCCTTTCGCGTCCAGTTCGAGAATTCGCTGGTCAATGCCCGCATGCTTTACGAACTGCTCGACACGCCGCCGCGCCAGTCCGACAAGCCGGACGCCAGCACCATCGCCATCGAGGGCGGCGAGATCAAATTCGATCATGTGGAATTTTCCTATGACGGCGAAACGCCGGTGCTGCGCGATGTGAGTTTCACCGCCCGGGCCGGCGAGGTCACCGCCCTGGTCGGACCGTCGGGCGGCGGCAAGTCGACCATCATCAACACGCTGCTGCGGTTTCATGACCTGCAGGGCGGCGCGATCAGGGTCGACGGCCAGAACATTGCCGATGTCAAGGTTCGCGGCCTGCGCGAGAACATCGCCTTCGTTTCGCAAAGCCCGGTAATGTTCGAAGGCTCGGTCGCCGACAACATCCTGTTTGGCCGCCCCGGCGCGAGCCGGGACGCAATCGAGGAGGCGGCAAGGCAGGCCCAGGCGCATGATTTCATCATGGCGATGCCGCAGGGCTACGATACGCCGGTCGGCGAAATGGGCGCCAATTTCTCCGGCGGCCAGAAGCAGCGCATCTCGATCGCCCGCGCCATTCTGCGCAATGCGCCCATCCTGCTGCTCGACGAGGCGACGTCGGCGCTCGACAATGAATCGGAAAAGCTGGTCCAGCGCGCGCTGGAGGAACTGATGGTCGGCCGCACCACCATCGTCATCGCCCACCGGCTTTCGACCATCCGCAATGCCGACAAGATCATCGTCATCGATCAGGGCCAGATTCGCGAGACCGGCAGCCATGCCGACCTTGCCGCCAGGCCGCGCGGCGTCTATGCGAGGCTGCATCGCATGGGCATGCTCGGCACGCAGGAAGACGAGGACGCCGCAGCGCAGCCGGATACCGAAGCGCGCGCTTCGGGCAGCAGCGACAAGCCCGCTGGCAAGTCTGCGCGCAAGAAGACCGCGCAACCCAAGGCGGGCATGAACGGCCAGGCGCGCCTCAATCCACAAGGGCCACAAGGGCCACAAGGGCCACACGGAAAAGACAGATGAAGCTTGTTGTTACCGGCGCTTCGGGCCGCATGGGCCAGTCGCTGATCCGCGCGATCCATGCAAGCGGCGATCTCGCACTGCATGCGGCACTTGAGCGGGAGGGCAATGCGCTGCTCGGTCGCGACGCGGGCGAGATTGCCGGCATCGGCCCGCTCGGTGTCGCGATCACGTCCGATCCGCTTGCCGCCCTCGCCAGCGCCGACGGCGTTGTCGATTTCACATCGCCTTCCGCCACCGTCGCCTTTGCCGGCTATGCGGCGCAGGCGCGCATCGTTCACGTCATCGGCACCACCGGCTGCAGCGCGGAAGACGAAGCGGCCATCGCCGCTGCCGCCCGCCACGCCACCATCGTCAAGTCCGGCAATATGAGCCTGGGCGTCAACCTGCTTTCGGTGCTGGTCGAAAAGGCGGCCCGGGCGCTCGGGCCCGCCGACTTCGACATCGAGGTCGTCGAAATGCATCACAGGCACAAGGTCGATGCGCCCTCGGGTACGGCGCTGCTGCTCGGCCAGGCGGCGGCGGACGGGCGCGGCATCGGGCTTGCCGCAAACAGCGTCAGGGTGCGCGACGGCCATACCGGCGCGCGCCAGCAGGGCTCGATCGGCTTCGCCACGCTGCGCGGCGGCTCGGTGGTCGGCGAACATTCGGTGATCTTTGCGGGCGAGGGCGAGCGGATCGAACTCTCCCACATCGCCCAGGACCGGATGAATTTCGCCCATGGCGCGCTGACCGCGGCGCGCTGGGCCAAGGGCCGCAATCCCGGCCTTTATTCCATGCGCGATGTGCTGGGTCTTGACGACTGAATCAATTCGGAGGGTTTGGGAACAATGAGTGGAACGATGGTGCTGGTCCGTCACGGCCAGAGCGAGTGGAACCTGAAAAACCTGTTTACCGGCTGGCGCGATCCCGACCTGACCGAGCAGGGCGTCGCCGAGGCCCATGAGGGGGGCCGGGTGCTGAGGGAAGCGGGCATCGTCTTCGACATCGCCTTTACCAGCGTGTTGCAACGCGCCGAAAAGACCTGCCGGATCATTCTGGACGAGGTCGGCCAGAGCGGTCTCGAAACGATCCACGACCAGGCGCTCAACGAGCGCAATTACGGCGATCTCGCCGGCCTCGACAAGGACGATGCCCGCGAAAGATGGGGTGAGGAACAGGTCCATATCTGGCGCCGCTCCTATGACGTGCCGCCGCCGGGCGAGGAGGGCGAATCCCTGCGCGATACCGGCGCCCGGGTGTGGCCCTATTATCTCCAGGAAATCCTGCCGCGCGTGCTTGCCGGCCAGACCGTGCTGGTTGCCGCCCATGGCAATTCGCTGCGCTCGCTGGTCATGGTGCTCGACCGGCTGTCGAAGGACGAGATCACCAAGCTCAACCTCGCCACCGGCGTGCCGATGGTCTACCGTCTCAACGCCGATTCGACCGTCGCCGAGAAGCGCGTTCTGGGCGATATGTCGAAAGCCCACTGAACCGTGGCGGGGCCGGGCCGGCCCTATGGCGGGAAACAGCGCTGACGGGCTTTAGGCTGTATCGACATTCAGGATTGGTGCGCGGCAGGGATGAAAATCGTTCGGTTTCAGGAGCGGAGCCGCGGCAAGGCCGGTCGCCTTTCAAGGCTCTGCGACGCCGAAACGGGCGATTTTCGCCCTATTGACGTTTACGAGCAGGTCAATACTCTGCCAAAACCCCTTTTGCCCCGTTTGATGTTTCGTGACCCATGTCCCATCCGATTGAAGTCTTCTTTTCCAGCCATCATCCACTGGCCGGCCGGATCAAGGCCGATTTCGCCGGTTCGAGCGGCACGGTGGTCAAGGTGCGGCTCGCCGCCTATGACGGCCTCGTGCAAGATGCCGCCGCCGGAACGCTGCATCCCGCCTTCGCCACCATCCTGCTCGACTCGATCATGGGCGGCTCGGTCATGGGCAGGCTCGAAAAGCTCGTTCCGATCGCCACTGTCGGCCTGACCGTCAACCATCTGCGCTCGCCGCTGGCCGCAGAGGCGATCCATGGCGAAGCGGTCTGCGTCTCGGTCCACAACGATCTTGCCTATGTCAACGGTACGCTCTGGGATGCCGACGGAACACCGATCGCCATCGCCTCGGGCACGTTCATGATCGGCACGCGGGGCACGTCGATCCGCAGCCGGGACAAGGGCCAAGATGAGGGCAATGGCAAGGAGAGCCGGATATGAGCGCCGATACTTCCCCTTCCCCCGCCGAAGCCTGGCTCGCCATCCGCGCCACCGACAGCCCGGATCTGTGGCGGGTCGCCTTTCAGGAACATCATCTCGGAAACCCGCTGATCCGCTCCGTTCATGGCGGCGTGGTCGGCGCGCTGATGGAGCACGCCGCCATCCGGTCGCTCGAATACGCGCTGGCCGAAAAGGGCCTCGGTGCCAGGGTCGGGGTCGTGACCACCGCGATCGATTATATGCGGGTCACCAAGGATGCCGACCTCTTCGCCCGGGCGCGGATAGAGCGCATCGCCCGCCGCGTCGCCTTTCTCAGCGTCCATTGCTGGCAGGATGGCGAGGACATGCCGGTCGCCCGCTGCAACAGCACGCTGCGCATTGTCGAGGATAGTGCGGCGTAAGCCCAGCCATCAAAGCGCATATCGAGCGTGTCAGCCGCCCAGCAGCAGTTCGAAGATGTTGCGCGGCCTGGGACGCTGCTGACCGCTCTGGCCGACATTCTTTCCTGGAACCGGGGCGCCGCCGACCTCCGACAGCGGTTTGCGTGCGGGCGCGGCGACCTGCGCCACGCCCTGGTCGCGGCTGGCCGAAGGCGCGGCGTTCATTGCCGGCAACCGGCCGGCCGGCGGCGAATTCTCCACGAAGCCGCTTTGCGGACGGGGGCTCGGGATGGAGGACACCGTTTGAGGAACGCCATAGCCGGGAAGGGCTGCCACCGGCACGCCCTTGTGAGCGGCCTCCATGAAGGCGCGGAAGGTCTCGGCCGGCAGCGAGCCGCCGGTGAGCTTCGCCGTCGGCTTGCCGTCGTCATTGCCGAACCACACGCCGGTGACGAGATTGGCGGTATAGCCGACAAACCAGGCATCGCGGGAATTCTGCGTCGTGCCGGTCTTGCCGGCAACCTGCCAGCCCTTGAAATTGGCCTTCCTGCCGGTTCCCTCGCTGACGGCGCGCTCGAGCATTTCGTTCATCATGCCGACGGCCAGCGGATTGACGACCAGCGGTGCGGCGGGCGCGTTGCGCTCGTAGAGCACCTTGCCGTCGCGGGTGACGATGCGCTTGATCAGGAAAGGCTCGGCCAGATAGCCGCCATTGGAGAACGGCGTATAGGCGGAGGTGAGATCGATCAGGCTGACTTCCGACGTGCCGAGCGCGATCGAGGCATTGCGGGCAAGCTTGCCGTCGATGCCGAGACGGTGGGCCGCCTCGATCACCTTGGCGGGCCCGGTCTCGGCGACCAGCTGGGCGGCAATGGTGTTGAGCGACTGCGACAGGGCTTCCGAAAGGGTGACGGGACCGCGGAACTTGTGGTCATAGTTTTCCGGCGACCAGGTGCCGATCGTCACCGGCCGGTCGACGCGAACGGTTTGAGGATTGAGGCCGGCTTCGATCGCGGCGAGATAGACCACGGGCTTGAAGGCGGAGCCCGGCTGGCGCCTGGCATCGACCGCGCGGTTGAACTGGCTGTCGGCATATTCGACCCCGCCGACCAGCGCGCGCACCGCGCCCGTGCCGTCCATCGAAACCAGCGCGCCCTGGGAAACCTTGCGCTTTTCACCGTTTTCGGCGATCGCCTGTTTGATCAGCTGGCCGGCGCGCTTCTGCAGATCGAGATCGATGGTGGTATCGACGATCACATCGCCCTTCAGATCGCCGACAATGTTGTGCAACTGCTTCATCACCATGTCGGCGACATAGTGCTCGGAGCCGGTCCAGTAGCGCTTGGCCTGCTTGGCCTCGAGCGAGAGCGCGGCTGCGACTTCCCGGTCGGTGACGAAACCCTCGCGGCGCATGGCGCCGAGCACGACCTGGGCGCGCTCTTCGGCGCCTTTCGGATTCTTGGCCGGCGAAAGGGCCGACGGCGCCTTGAGGAGGCCGGCCAGCAATGCGGCCTCGGCCAGGTTCACGTCGCGGGCGGACTTGTTGAAATAGCGCCTTGCCGCCGCATCGACACGATAGGCGCCGGATCCGAAATAGACGCGGTTGAGATAGACTTCGAGGATCTCGTCCTTGGTGTATTTCTGCTCGAGCCAGACGGCGATGATCGCCTCCTGCACCTTGCGCTCGAGATCACGCCGCGGTTCGAGGAACAGGTTCTTGGCGAGCTGCTGGGTCAGCGTCGAACCGCCCTGGACCAGCCGGCCGGCAAAGAGATTTTCCGCCATGGCACGGACGATGCCGAGCGGATCAATGCCGAAATGGGACTGGAAACGCCGGTCCTCGATGGCGATCACCGCCATCGGAATATAGGGCGACATCTCGTCGAGCGGCATGGATTCGCCGCCGGTCACGCCGCGATTGGCGATCAGCTTGCCCTCGACCGAGACGATGCGGGCATTAGGCGGGCGGTCCGGCACTTTCCAGCTTGCCGAGGTGGGAAGCTGGGCGCCGTACCAGGCGAAGATGCCGACCAAGCCGAGAAATCCCCAGATGCCGAGAACCATGCCCCAATAGGCGGCAAAGCGGACGAAGCCGAACAGGCCCCGCCGGGTGGAAGGGCGTCGGGCGCGTCCCTTGCCGCCGCCCCTGGAGCGCGATTTTCCGCCGCGCGGCGCCGGCTTGCCGCGACCGGGCCTGGGGCTGGCGCCGGACACGGCGGTGCGCTCGCCGGGGCCCATGCGCGGACCGGAGGATCGTGCCGCCGGCTCGCCAAAGCCGGGTTCGATGCGGCCCTCGATACGGGTATGGGGCGGTTTTCTTCCGGCCATGATCCCCTTCCCTGATGCCGTGCGCGGCCTGAAGCCGTTCTGCTGGTGGCGTTGCTGGTTGTCGTGTGGCGGCGGCGCCGGGTCTGACGCGCCATCCGGCAGCGCTTTGCGTCGGCAAGAAGGCCAAGGACGCGCGCCAAGCCGCGATGGTGAGTGAAATGTAAATGAGGCTATTTAATGAGGGGTAAAGAAATGGCCCGACAAGGCGTGATGGCGTTTACCAAAGCGGAGAAAAGCGGGCATTTCGCTAAAATTGTAATGAATTCAGCAAGCTTGCGGCAAGGATGGCAAAGGAAGATGCGGCATCACGTCAAGAGGACCGGACCCCGAGGAGCCCATCATGCCCTTTGCCGCACCGCTATCGCCGCACAACCCGACCGGCAATGGAACCGGCGCCCGTGTCGACTGGGTCGATTATGCCAAGGGCATCTGCATCCTGCTGGTGGTGATGATGCATTCGACGCTGGGGGTTGAAAAAGCCGCGGGCGCCACCGGCTGGCTCGGCCTGGTGGTGGAATTTTCCCGGCCCTTCCGCATGCCGGACTTCTTCATGATCTCCGGCCTGTTTCTCGGCCTCGTCATCGACCGGCCCTGGCGGCGCTATCTCGACCGCAAGGTGGTCCATTTCCTCTATTTCTACGTCCTGTGGCTGACGATCCAGTTCGCCTTCAAGGCGCCGGGCTGGCTCGCCGAGGGGCAGACGCCGGCGGACCTTGCCGGCAATTACCTGATGGCCTTCGTCGAACCCTTCGGCACGCTGTGGTTCATCTACATGCTGCCGGTATTCTTCATCGTCACCCGGCTGACCCGGACGCTGCCCTGGTACTTCGTCTGGGGTAGCGCAGCGCTCTTCGAAATCCTGCCGATCCATTCGGGCTGGCTGATGATCGACGAATTCGCCGCGCGCTATGTCTATTTCCTCACCGGCTATCTGTTCGCGACGCAGATCTTCGCGATCGCCGCCTGGGTTCGCGAAAACCCCGTGAAAGCGCTGGGCTTTCTCGCGCTGTGGGCGCTCACTAATGCCACGCTGGTCTTCGCGCCGGTGCCCGGCTCCATCGCCGCCTTCGGCCTCGCGAGCTATTCGAAACTGCCCTTTGTCTCGCTGGCGCTGGGCGGCATGGGCGCCATGGCGATCATTTGCAGCTCGGTTCTGCTGTCGCGGTTTTCCTGGACGGGGTTGCTCGAATATCTCGGCCGCAATTCGATCGTCGTCTATCTCGCCTTCTTCCTGCCGATGGCGGTGACGCGGACCCTGCTGCTGAAATTCGCCGGCTTTCTCGACATCGGCACGGTTTCGCTCCTCACCATGATCGCGGCGGCGAGCGGACCGGTAATCCTCTATCTGGCGATCGGGTGGACCGGCCAGGGCCGCTTCCTGTTCCATCGCCCGGCCTGGGCATGGATCGACAAGCCGAAAGCCGCCGGCGCCGCAAAGATCCGGCTGCATCCGGCGGAGTGAAGTTAGCGGAGTTCCGGGCCTATTGCGCCAGCGCGCCGATGATGCGCGCCCAGGAGCGTTGGCCCTTGCGGAAACTTTCAAGCTGGTATTTTTCGTTGGGCGAATGGATGCGGTCATCGTCCAGTGCAAAACCGGTCAGCATGGACTGCATGCCGAGAATGTTCTGGAAATGGCCGACAATGGGGATCGAGCCGCCCATGGCGGTGAGCGCGGTTTCCCGGCCCCATTCATCCTTCAGGGCCTGCGCCGCGCGCCTGACGGCCGGGCGCTCGATGTCGAGCTGGATGCCCGGGCTGCCATCGCCCTCCTCGTGATAGCTCACCGAGCAGTCGGCGGGCAGGCAGGATTTGACGTATTTCTTGAAGGCCTGCTTGATCTTCTTCGGATCCTGCCGACCGACCAGGCGGAAGGAGACCTTGGCGCTGGCCTGGGCGGGAATGACGGTCTTGAAGCCCTCGCCGGTATAGCCGCCATAAATGCCGTTGATCTCGAAGGTCGGACGCGCCCAGATCATTTCAAGCACCGAACGGTCCTTCTCGCCGGCGGGTATCTTCAGACCGACCTCGCCGAGAAATTCCTTGCCAGAGAAGCCGAGCTTCTTCCACTGCTTCAATTGCGCCGCCGGCAGTTCCGGCACACCGTCGTAGAAACCCGGCAGGGTGACGCGGCCCTCGGCATCGCGCATGCCGGCCAGGATCGTCGCCAGAAGCTGGATGGGATTGCGCGCCGCCGAACCATACATGCCCGAATGCAGGTCCCGGTTCGCCGCATGCAGGGTCAGTTCCATGCCGAGAAGGCCGCGCAGGGCGGCCGAAATCGCGGGCGTCTCACGGTCCCACATGCCGGTATCGCAGACCAGGGCGATATCGGCCTGCAATTCCTTCCTGTACTCCTTGAGGAAGGGCACCAGCGAGGGCGAGCCGGACTCCTCCTCGCCCTCGAACAGGATGGTGACGTTGAGCGGCAGGTTGCCGGTCTCGGCCTTCCAGGCGCGGCAGGCTTCGACAAAGGTCATCAGCTGGCCCTTGTCGTCGGACGTGCCGCGACCGGCGATCTGTCTGCCGGTCGCAGCATTGACAATCCTGGGCTCGAAGGGCGGATGGTTCCACAGGCTCAGCGGATCGACCGGCTGCACGTCGTAATGGCCGTAAAACAGAACGGTGGGCGCTCCCTTGGCCTTGTGGTGCTTGGCCAGCACCATCGGATGGCCCGGCGTCCTGACCGCCCTGGCGGAAAAGCCGATCGACTTCAGATCGTCGGCCAGCCATTTGGCCGCCGCCGCGCAATCCTTCCGGTAGGCGGGATCGGTGGAGATGCTGGGGATGCGCAGCAGGTCGAACAGGTGTTCGAGGGAATGATCGAATCCGTTGTCGAGGCGCGACATGACGGCGGAAAGAGAGGACATGGGAACTCCGGAGAATTGGCGTGTGGGGCGACATTGCCTCACGCCGCGACGCGACGCAAGCAGCCGCGGCGGCAAACGCCGTCCGACCGAACCGGCGGGGCGGGATGGGGGAAAGAGAAAAGCCCAGGGCTGTCCTGCTCGCGGCGGTTGGGGGGTAAAGGAGCAGAACAGCCCTGAAGGATGGCGCCGCCAGGCCTTGGGCGCCCGCGGCTTTCGAGCGGATATGAGGGGGGACATTCACGATCCGCAGTACGGATTAGAGCATCGAGGTGTGACGGAACTGTGAACCCGTTCACAGCTTTCGAGCAGATCAACGGATGCGAAGAGGCCGTAATTTTGCCAGTTCAACCACATGGCCGTCAGAAAGCCATCCAACCGGCAATCCAGCCGGAAAGGAAGTTTCCCAAGGCAAATACCGCGGAAATACGCCTTTCATCGCCGGGTCACTTTCCGCGCCGAACCTTCCTCGGCGCGGCTGATCCGACCGTTTCCAGCTTGGCCTTGCAATTCGGCCGGTGCTGGGCAATCGTCGGCCCGACCTTTCTCCAGCGCAAACGCAAAGAAGCACACCCATGAACAAAGGGGATCACCTCTTTCTGGTCGACGGATCGGCCTATATTTTCCGCGCCTATCACGCGCTGCCGCCGCTGACACGCAAATCGGACGGCTTGCCGGTGGGCGCCGTGTCGGGCTTCTGCAACATGCTGTGGAAACTGCTGCAGGAAGCGCGCGACACTTCGGTCGGCGTGGTGCCGACGCATTTCGCGGTCGTCTTCGACTATTCCTCGAAGACCTTCCGCAACGAAATCTATCCCGAATACAAGGCGAACCGCTCGGAACCGCCGGAGGATCTGAGGCCGCAATTCGGCCTGATCCGCGAGGCGACGCGGGCCTTCAACCTGCCCTGTATCGAGACCGAGGGCTATGAGGCCGACGATCTGATCGCGACCTATGCGAGGCAGGCGGCGGAAGCGGGCGGCGATGTGACGATCATTTCCTCCGACAAGGATCTGATGCAGCTCATCAACGAGCGGGTGTCGATGTATGATTCGATGAAGGACCGGCAGATCGGCATTCCCGAAGTCGTCGAGAAATGGGGCGTGGCGCCCGAGAAGATGATCGACCTGCAGGCGCTTTCCGGCGATTCGACCGACAACATTCCGGGCGTTCCCGGCATCGGGCCGAAGACGGCGGCGCAGTTGCTCGACGCGTATGGCGATCTCGATACGCTGCTGGCCCGCGCCGGCGAGATCAAGCAGAACAAGCGGCGCGAAAACCTGATCGAGCATGCCGAGCTTGCCCGCATTTCCAGAAAGCTGGTGACCCTGGTCGATGACGTGCCGCTCGACGTGCCGCTCGACGGGCTGGTGCTCGAAGCGACCGACGGGCCGAAACTGGTGGCCTTCCTCAAGGCGATGGAATTCGCCACGCTGACCCGCAAGGTCGCCGAGGTGACGGGCACCGAACTTGGCGCGGTGGAGGCGGCCGACGTCCAGTCGGAAATCTGGGAGGAGATGCGGGGGCCGGATTCAGACGGCGTTGCGGCCGGACCGGCAGGCGGCGAGGGTTCGGGCGGTGCCGCGCCCGCCGCCGTAGCGGCCGGCGTGTCGGGCGATCCGGTCTGGACGCCGGGCGAACTGGCGGCAAAACGCGCGGAGGAAGCGGCCGCGGCAAGCATCGACGTCACCGCCTATGAGACGGTGCGCGATGCGAAAGCGCTTGCCGCCTGGGTCGAGCGGATCAAGGCGGCAGGGCTCTGCGCGGTTGATACCGAGACGACCTCGCTCGATCCGATGCAGGCGGAACTGGTCGGCATCTCGCTGGCGACCGAAGCCGGCAAGGCCTGCTACATCCCGGTGGCCCATACCGATGGCAGCGGCGACCTTCTCGGCGGCGGCCGGATCGCCGACCAGATGAGCGAGGCGGAGGCGCTCGCGCTTCTCAAGCCGGTGCTGGAGGATGCCGCGATCCTCAAGATCGGCCAGAACATGAAATATGACTGGCTGATCTTCGCCGAGCGCGGCATTGATCTCCGGCCTTTCGACGACACGATGCTGCTGTCCTATGTGCTCGATGCCGGCAAGGGCGGGCACGGCATGGACGAACTTTCCAGGCGCTGGCTCGGCCATGAGACGATTTCCTACAAGTCGCTGACCGGGTCCGGCCGCTCGCAGATTTCCTTTGCCGCCGTGCCCCTCGACAGGGCGACGGAATATGCGGCCGAGGATGCCGATGTGACGCTGCGGCTGTGGCAGGTCCTGAAGCCACGGCTCGCCGCCGAGGGGCTGACAAGCGTCTATGAGCGGCTGGAACGCCCGCTTGCCGATGTGCTGGCGCGCATGGAGCAGAACGGGATTTCCGTCGACCGGCAGATCCTGTCGCGGCTGTCGGGCGAGCTCGGCCAGGCGGCGGCATCCGTCGAGCACGAGATTTACGAACTCGCCGGCGAGAGCTTCAACATCGGATCGCCGAAGCAATTGGGCGATATCCTGTTCGGCAGGATGGGCCTGCCCGGCGCCTCCAGGACCAAGACCGGACAATGGTCGACCTCGGCGCAGGTGCTCGAAGACCTCGCGGCGGCCGGTCATGAACTGCCGCGCAGGATCGTCGGCTGGCGCCAGCTTACCAAGCTCAAATCGACCTATACCGATGCCCTGCCAGGTTACATCAACGAGCGCACCCGACGGGTGCACACCTCCTATGCGATGGCATCGACCTCGACCGGGCGGCTGTCCTCGTCGGAGCCCAATCTGCAGAACATTCCGGTGCGCACCGAGGAAGGCCGGAGGATCCGCACCGCCTTCGTCGCCGAAAAGGGCAACAAGCTCGTCTCCGCCGATTATTCGCAGATCGAATTGCGCGTGCTCGCCCATATCGCCGACATTGCCCAGCTCAAAAAAGCATTCGAGGACGGCCAGGACATTCATGCGATGACGGCATCGGAAATGTTCAACACGCCGATCGAGGGCATGGACCCGATGGTGCGGCGGCGGGCCAAGGCGATCAATTTCGGCATCATCTACGGCATTTCGGCCTTCGGCCTCGCCAACCAGCTCGGCATCGAGCGGTCGGAGGCCAGCGACTACATCAAGCAGTATTTCGAGCGCTTTCCCGGCATCAGGGACTATATGGAGGAGACCAAGCGCTTCTGCCGCGAGAACGGCTATGTGGAAACGATTTTCGGGCGCCGCGCGCATTATCCCGAGATCAAGGCCTCGAACCCGCAAATGCGCGCCTTCAACGAACGGGCGGCGATCAATGCGCCGATCCAGGGCTCGGCGGCCGATATCATCCGCCGCGCGATGATGCGGATGGAGCGGGCCATCGGCGAAGCCGGACTGACGGCGCGCATGCTGTTGCAGGTGCATGACGAGCTGATCTTCGAAATGCCGGAAAGCGAGGTTGAAAAAAGCCTGCCGGTGATCCGCAAGGTGATGGAGGACGCACCCTTCCCGGCGATCAGCCTCAAGGTTCCGCTCAAGGTCGATGCCAAGGCCGCCGACAATTGGGAAGAGGCGCATTGAGGCGGATCCGGGAGGCATGACGGAAATCTGGCAAGCCATCGCAGACCCTGCGATGGAGGCAATCCTCGCCTTCACGATTGCCTCGTTCCTGGTCGAGCTGACGCCGGGGCCGAACATGACCTATCTGGCGATCGTCTCGGCGAGCCAGGGGCGCAGGGCCGGCATGAACACGGTCGCCGGCGTGGCGCTGGGACTTGCCGTCATCGGCACGGCGGCGGCACTGGGGGTTACCGCCGCGATCCAGTCTTCGGACCTGCTCTACGAGGCGCTGCGCTGGGCGGGTGTCCTCTTCCTGCTCTACCTTGCGCTCGACGGTTGGCGCCGGTCGGCCGAACCGGCGCCCGAGACCAGCGGCACGGCCAACGGGCTGACGGATTTCTCGCGCGGGCTGATCGCCAATCTGCTCAACCCGAAGGCCGCCGTCTTCTACGTGACCGTCTTGCCGGCCTTCCTGCCACACGATGCCGAGCTCGCCGATTCCCTGCTGCTGACGGCGATCTATGTTGCGGTCGCGACCGCCATCCACACCATGATCGTGATCGCCGCCGGTTCTGCGGCGGCATTGCTGACCCATGACCGGCAGCGCATCCTGTTCGGGCGGGCGCTGGCACTGCTGCTGGCGCTGGTCGCCCTCTGGTTTGCAATCAGCACGGTGCGATGAAATCGGAATGCGGCGCCGGCGGATGGAGCCGCCACCCTTGCGCATTGGCAAATCTGTGCGCATGATGGCGGTGGAGGATATGATGTTCCCGCAGACCAATCCGGCGCCCGGCTTCAAGATGCATCCAGACCATGCGGTCGAGACGAAGCTCTATCGCGGCACGGTGCGGGTAAGCGCCGGCGGCGAGAAGCTCGCCGAGACGCGATTCGCGGTAACGGTGCAGGAGACCAATCACGCGCCGGTCTTCTACATTCCGATCGACGATATCGAGGAAAGATACCTGACGCCTTCAAGCCATGTGACGCGCTGCCCGTTCAAGGGCAAGGCGCGCTACTGGAACCTGAAGATCGGCGAACACGAAATCGACAATGCCGTGTGGGCCTACGAGACGCCCTATGACGAGGTGCTCGAACTGGCCGGGCTTGCCGCCTTCTATCCCAACAAGGTGACGATCGAGACCGAACCGGCCTGAGCGCGCTGCACGCCGGCTGCTTCCTTGGCCCGCGGTGACTTTCCTACAGATAGGTCGAGCGTTCGAGCGGGGTGATCTCGTTCATGAATTCGGTGAATTCGACCTTCTTGATCTCGGCATAGATCTTCTGCAGTTCGGGCCCGAGGATATCGGCGATGAAGGCCGAATTCTCGAAATCCTCGATCGCGTCATCCATGTCGTCGGAGAGCACGGGAAGCTTCATCTGATAGGCGCTGCCCTCGATCGGACGCGGCGGCTTCTTGCCTTCCTCCAGGCCCTTCAGCATGGCGCCGAGCACGGCGGCGGAAACCAGATAGGGATTGGCGTCGGCGCCCGACAGGCGGTGTTCAAGCCGGGTGGCGGCCGGTTCGGAAGCGGGAACGCGCACCGCCACCGAGCGGTTGTTGCGGCCCCAGGCGATGCGGGTCGGCGCATAGGAGCCCGGCTGCAGGCGGCGGTAGCCGTTGAAGCCCGGAATGAAGAGCAGCAGCGAATCCCGCATGGTGGAAAGCAGTCCCGCCGCCGCATGGGACAGGCGGGCGTCTCCGCGCTTGCCGGCAAAGATGTTCTTGCCGCCTGCATCGATCAGGCTGGCATGGACATGCATGCCGCTGCCCGGCCATTCCAGGAACGGCTTGGCCATGAAGGTGGCGCGCAGGCCATGCTTGTTGGAGCATTCGGCGATCAGCCGGCGCAACAGGACGGTGTCGTCGGCGGCCGCGAGCGGATCGGGGCGGTGTTTCAGATTGACCTCGAACTGTCCGGGGGCCGCTTCCTTGATGATGGTGTCGATCGGCAGGCCCATGGCGATAGCGCCGGCGCGGATGTCGGCGAAGAGCTCGCTCTGGCCGGTCAGCTCCGACAGCGAATACATGTTCTGGGGCTCGGGGCCGAAGGCGCCATGCTGGCTGTCGCGGTCGCGGCGCATCTTGCCGGTGGTGCGGAAGGCGGTGGGGTCGACGAGGTAGAATTCGAGCTCGAAGGCGGTGACGGCGGTCAGCCCCCTGGCCGCCAGGCGGTCGACGATGCGCTTGAGCGCATTGCGCGGATCGGCGTGGAAGGGATCGCCCTGGTCATCGAGCATGGTCATCAGCACCTGCGCCGTCGGCCGCTCGGCCCACAGACAGCGGGAAATGCGGTCTTCGATGGCGACACAGAAACCGTCGCGATCGCCGGTATCGATATGCAGCCCGGTTTCCTCGACCTCGCGGCCCCACACATCGAGGCCGAAAATCGACATGGGCAGGTTGATGCCCGGCGAGCAGACTTTCTTCAGCGATTCGGCGGGCGCCCACTTGCCGCGCATGACGCCGTTGACATCGGCGATCAGGAGATCGACGGATTCGATGTCGGCGTTTTCAAGAAGGAAGGTTTCGCCGGCATTGACCGGTGCCGCCTTCGACGCCGGCCGGGATTTCTGCTCATTCATAGGTCACACAATTGATCGGTTGAGATGGCTACAGTATCCACGATATCGCAAAAAAGGCTCTATCCCTTTGGTGGTATGGCCAATATGCGGCACCAAACATAGTTCTGTTTCATCGTATCAGAAAGTCTGGTTCAATAAGATCGCGCCCATGCGAAGGATGCATGGCCACGAAATGCGCCTTCATAAATGTGGATGGAAGTCATCATGAACGTCAACCTGTCTACCCACGATCTGCGGCTCAAGGATGCCGCCCATCACTTTCACCCCTTTACCGATCACGGCAGCCTGGGCCTCGACGAGCGCCGGGTCGTCACGCGGGCGGATGGTGTCTGGCTCTGGGATTCGGACGGCAACCGGATCATGGACGGCATGGCCGGGCTGTGGTGCGTCAATGTCGGCCATGGCCGCCAGGAGATCGTCGATGCGGTTCGCGCCCAGATGAGCGAACTCTCCTATTACAACACCTTTTTCAAAACGACGACCGAACCGGCGATCCATCTGGCCGAGAAGCTTGCCGAGATCACCCCGCCGCAGTTCAACATGGCGTTTTTCGGCGGCTCGGGCTCCGATGGCAATGACACGGTGGTGCGCATGGTGCGCACCTACTGGCAGATCATGGGCAAGCCGGAAAAGAAGATCATCCTGTCGCGGGTCAATGCCTATCACGGTTCGACCGTCGCCGGCGCGGCGCTGGGCGGCATGGCCGGCATGCACGGCCAGGGCGGCGTCATCGGCGACATCCAGCACATCATGCAGCCCTACTGGTTCGGCGAAGGTCGCGACATGTCGCAGGACGAATTCGGCATCCATGCGGCGCGGGCGCTGGAACGCAAGCTTGATGAGATCGGCGAGGAAAACGTCGCCGCCTTCATCGCCGAGCCGATCCAGGGCGCGGGCGGCGTGATCATTCCGCCGGAAACCTACTGGCCCGAGGTCCAGCGCATTCTCGACGAGCGCGACATCCTGTTCATCTCCGACGAGGTGATCTGCGGCTTCGGGCGGACCGGCAGCTGGTTCGGCTGCGAGACCTATGGCACCAGGCCCGACATGATGACCATGGCGAAGGGGCTGTCATCGGGCTACCTGCCGATCGGCGCGGTGATGATCTCGGACAAGATGGCCGAGGTCTTCCACGGCAAGGGCGGCGAGTTCTTCCACGGCTATACCTATTCCGGCCATCCGGCCTGCTGCGCGGCGGCACTAGCCAATCTGGAGATCATGCAGCGGGAAAAGCTGGTCGAGCGCACGGCGAACGATATCGGCCCCTATCTGCAGGAGCGCTGGAAGAAACTCGGCGAACATCCGCTGGTGGGCGAGGCCCGGATGAAGGGCCTGGTCGGCGCGCTCGATCTGGTTCCCGACAAGAACGATCTTTCCAAGCGGTTCTCCCCCGAAGGGGCGGCCGGCAATCTGACCCGCGACCATTCGTTCAACAACGGGCTCGTCATGCGGGCGGTACGCGACCGGATGATCATCTGTCCGCCGCTGACGCTCAGCCATGAAGAGGCCGACGAACTGGTGCGCATCGCCTCGAAGACGCTGGATGATGCCTATGCCGACCTGAAAAGGCAGGGCATGGCCGCCGGCTGAGTTCAGCCGCACCAGACCTGATCCACGACAGAAAGAACCCGCCGCAAGCAGCGCTTCGGCGGGTTTTGTTTGCGGTTCAGAGCCTTTCAGGGCTGGACGGCGGTCAATCGGCCAGCCCGTCGAGAAACTGCTTCATGCGGGAGAAGAAACCGGCCGATTGCGGATTGTTCTGCTCGGACGAGATCTCCTCGAATTCGGTCAGCAGTTCGCGCTGGCGACGGGTGAGGTTCTGCGGCGTTTCGGCTGCCACCTGAATATAGAGATCGCCGGTACTGGACGCCCGCATCACCGGCATGCCCTTGCCCTTGAGGCGGAACTGCTTGCCGGTCTGGGTGCCTTCGGGCACCTTGACCCGGGACTTCGAACTGTCGAGGGTCGCGACCTCGAACTGACCGCCCAGCGCCAGGGTCGTCATGGAAACGGGAATGCGGCAGAACAGGTCGGCGCCATCGCGCTGGAAGAATTCATGCGGCTTGACGGTGACGAAGATGTACAGATCGCCGGCCGGCCCGCCGCGCTCGCCCGCTTCCCCCTCACCGCTCAGCCGGATGCGCACGCCATCCTCGATGCCGGCTGGAATGTTGACCGACAGGGAGCGCTCGCGCGTCACCCGGCCCTGGCCGCGGCAATCGCCGCAGGGATCGGAAACGACCTCGCCCCGGCCCTGGCATTGCGGACAGGTGCGCTCGATCGAAAAGAAGCCGGAAGCAGCCCGAACCCGGCCCGAGCCCGAGCAGGTGGCGCAGGTCTTGGGGCTTGAACCGGGTTTCGAGCCCGATCCCGAACAGGTCTCGCAGGTAATGGCGGTCGGCACCGAGATGTCGGCGGTCTTGCCGGCAAACGCCTCTTCGAGCGTGATCTCCATATTGTAGCGCAGATCGGCGCCGCGCGCCCGGCCGCCACCGCCGCGGCGGCCACGGCCGCCCATCATCTCGCCGAACAGATCCTCGAAAATGTCGGAGAAGCCGCCGCCGCCAAAGCCGCCGGCCCCACCGAAGCCGGCGCCGCCATTTTCGAACGCGGCATGACCGAACTGGTCATAGGCGGCGCGCTTCTGGGAATCGCGCAGAACCTCATAGGCCTCGTTGATTTCCTTGAACTTCGCTTCCGACGCCTTGTCGTCGGGATTGCGGTCGGGATGGTATTTCATCGCCAGCTTGCGGAAGGCGCTTTTCAGCTCCTTCTCGTCAGCGGACCGGCCAACGCCCAGCAATTCGTAATAGTCGGTCTTGGACATGATTATTCTCGATTGTCTCCGATTTGCGGCATGACCCGCATCATGAATTCATCAAAAAGGGGAACGGTGAATGCGGTATCGCCATGGGCCGGCGAATAGATCATGCCCTTGCGGATCAATCCGTTGCGTACCGGCCCAAGCGAGGTCACCTTGACCTTCAGCTTTTCGGCAACCTCCCCGGATCGCTGGGTTCCCGGACCAAGGTCGGCCAGCGCGCGCATGTAGCGCTTCTCCGATGGCGTGCAACGGTCGAACCGCACCTTGAAGAAACTCTGATCCAGTTCGCTGATCGCCACAACCGTCGCCACCTCGACATCCTGTTTGCGGATCGGGCTTGCAGCAGCCGCGTTCCATGTGTCGTGTCCCCATTGCTGCAGGAAATAGGGATATCTTCTTGTGGTTTCCAGAATGAGGTCGATGGCCTCGCTGGAGAATTCGACGCCTTCCTGCCTGGCCGGAAGGGTCAGCGCCAGAGCCGCATCTTCCTTTTGCAACTCGCCTACCATCGGATATTTGAACAGGCGCTCGGCATAGGATTTCGAGTTGCCCGCCAGAGCCAGGGTCTGGGGCAGGCCGGCGGCGATCATGGTGATCGGCAACTGCCTTTGATTGATCCTGTGCAACGCCATGATCAGGGCACTGAATTCCTGCGACTGGAGATACTGTATCTCGTCGATCAGCAGCACGATGGGCTTGTCGGCCGCTTTCGCCGCTTCGCCGATCACTTCGAACAGGCGCGGCAGATCCGCCTCGAGGTCGCCGCTATCGGCAGTGCCGGTTTCCGGCTCGACGCCAAGGCCAAAGGTAACGCCTTCGATATTGATGGTAATGGAGGACAGGAACCCGCGCAGGACCCGCAATCCCCTTGCCGCAAGCTGCTTGGCGCCTTCGATCCTGCTCAACTGGTAGAGCAGTTCCCGCAACGAGGGCACCAGCAGTTCGGCAAGCGGCTTGGCCTCATGCGCCTCCAGCGAAATGGCTTCATAGCCCTGCTGCTGGGCGATATGGCCGATCTCGGTGAGGAGAACGGTCTTTCCCACGCCACGCAGGCCGGTCAGGATTATGCCCTGGGCAGGTTTTCCCGATTTGATGCGGGCAAGCGCGATATGCGCTTCTTCAAGCAGATGAGACCGCCCCGCCAGTTCGGGCGGAGGGTTGCCCGCACCAGGCGCAAAGGGGTTGGAGATCCGGTCCATTCTTGCAAGTTTACCCTTTTATGTATGATTCTCGTTATAATTGCCTAAACTCAAAATAAAAGGGGCATGGAAATCACTCCATGCCCCTCGCGCAATCTGCTCAGGCGGACTTCTTCTCGTCCTCGTCGTCGATTTCCTCGAAATCGGCGTCGACGACATCCTCGTCGTCCTTGGCTGCATCGGCCTTGGCGTCGGCCTCGGCGGCTTCCGCCTGCTGGGCCTCGTAGATCGCCTGGCCCATTTTCATGCTGGCCGTGGCAAGGGCTTCAGACTTCGCCTTGATGTCCTCGGCATCGCCCGCCTCGACCGACGAACGCAGTTCGGCGATGGCCGCCTCGATCGCCGCCTTGTCGTCGGCCGAAACCTTGTCGCCATGCTCGGACAGCGACTGCTCGGCCGAATGGATCATGGCTTCCGCCTGGTTCTTCGCCTCGACCGCCGCACGCTTGGCCTTGTCGGCGTCGGCATTGGCCTCGGCGTCCTTCACCATCTGGTCGATCTCGTCATCGGACAGGCCGCCCGAAGCCTTGATCGAGATCGCCTGTTCCTTGCCGGTGCCCTTGTCCTTGGCGGTGACGTTGACGATGCCGTTGGCGTCGATGTCGAAGGTCACCTCGATCTGGGGCACACCGCGCGGCGCCGGCGGAATGCCGACGAGATCGAACTGGCCGAGCAGCTTGTTGTCGGCGGCCATTTCGCGCTCGCCCTGGAATACCCGGATCGTCACGGCCGTCTGATTGTCCTCGGCCGTCGAGAACACCTGACCCTTCTT
>JAGRLT010000023.1 GCA_020441665.1 Nitratireductor sp. | reverse complement strand
GACAACCATGGTATTGGAGCGCGAAATCGAGGCGGTGAGCTTTCTCAGCGCCTGGCTCATCAGCCGCGCCTGAAGCCCCGGCAGCGAATCGCCCATTTCGCCCTCGATCTCCGCACGCGGCGTGAGCGCCGCCACCGAATCGATCACCAGCACGTCGACGGCGCCAGAACGCACCAGCGTATCGGCGATTTCCAGCGCCTGCTCGCCGGTATCGGGTTGGGAAATCAGCAGGTCTTCCAGACTGACGCCCAGCTTGCGGGCATAGACGGGATCGAGCGCATGCTCGGCATCGATAAAGGCGCAGATGCCGCCCTTTTTCTGCGCCTCGGCGATGACATGCAGCGTCATCGTCGTCTTGCCGGAGGATTCCGGCCCGTAAATCTCGACGATCCGCCCCTTGGGCAGGCCGCCAATGCCGAGCGCGATATCGAGGCCGAGCGAGCCCGTCGAAACCGTTTCGATCTCGACCACCTGCTCGTTCTTGCCGAGCTTCATGATCGAGCCCTTGCCGAAGGCGCGCTCGATCTGGCTCAGCGCTGCATCGAGTGCCTTGCTCTTGTCCACGGTATTGTCCTCAACCAGACGCAACGAATTCTGAGCCATGGGGTAACATCCTTCCCGTTTGCCGCATAGATACCTGCCGTCAAATCCCCATCCTTCCGATTTGCCGCAACCTGCCAGCGCTCCGCAAACCACCGATGGCGGCGCTGCAAACCGCGGAGGTCCCGCAAATTCAGGACAAACCGATCCCCTGCCCGCAGACGCATGCCTGCAGACTGAAATCCTCTGGCGTTCACCTCGGGCATCAGGATCGAACGGGTATCCAACCTGAGCGGGAATGTACCATTTTTGTTCTCATTTTGTCAATCCACATAATCCCTTGAAACTATATGATATTTTAAATTTGTTCCGCAGACGTTCCAATCGCACGTTGCCGCCTATATACCCTACAGACAAGTACAAGGGTTCATGATATGATGCATGAATCTTTGTATTGGAGTTGGGTATGGGGCTTTTTGGAAAAACTGATAGGGCGATTGAGCGAACGGGCTCATACGCCACATTTCTGGAGTACTTGCTTCGATATGGGGTTCCGGTGGTGAGTGCGGCTTTTACAGTTGGCTCCCCGCTGCTTCCATGGTGGCGACATGTGCAATACCTAGCAGCTCAAGAGGGTTTAATTGTTTACCCTGTCATTCTCTTGATGCTGTTGGGGGCTTTCTACATTCTATTTTCGTGCGTTAAGTGGGCCGCCCTACGTTTGATTGGCTGGTGGATCAAATCAGAAATCACGCGGCCTTTAACGAGGTTTAGAATAAGGCTTGCAGGTGATGGAACAGCTATAGAAGAACTCACTCAGAATGTTGTGTGGCAGCAAACGATAGCGAATTTCGAAACAACCCCTGTTGATCCAAAAAATGGCGGCACTGTCCGCGTATTTCGAGTTGATACAATATCCTGCGCATTCCCCGTGCCCGTTGAATATGAAAGGCCGGAAGTGAACACATTTGGTCACAATGCGCAGTTGGTCGGGTCATACAGTTTGGGAATTTACGGGCACGTGCTAATGTTCAAAGATGGCCTCCCGCCCTTGATGGACGTGCTTTTCCCACCAATTGGATATTACGCTGATAGAACAAAGGCTGCTTTGGACGAGGAAGGTAATGAACAGGTTCGACCAACTTCTAAAGGCGATGCTGACTAAGCCGCCATTGGAAAACTCGAAACCAGAGCGTCAAACATCTGGTGCGGGCGCTTCCGATGGTTATAGCGGAACTCGAACTCCCAAAGGTAAGTCTGGAGCCACTTCTTCGAAACGAAAATATAAGTCCCCTCGACGCCCCTCTTGAAGCTGCCCCAGATGCCTTCAATGGTGTTGGTGTGGACCTCGTTACCCTGTCCAGCAACCCATTCCTTTTTCGCGTGATTAACAGTGCCATGTCGATAGGTTTCGCGGGCTTCCAAGAACGCTCTGGCTTCGTCTGTAGCAAGGCGGGTGTAGGGGCGCACCGTCTGATAGATCGCGGGCATGACGGCGTTTGAGCCACGGTGAGGAATAACGCGGGTGACCAGATCGCCGCCGCGTTCGACCATGCCAAGCACAATTGCCTTATCGTCTTTGCCGCGTTCGTCTTTACCGCCGATGAAAGCCTTGTCGGCCTCGACAACACCGCGACCGGGGCCGCCCAGGGGCGCATCGCCATCCACATAGCCCATGTACTGGCGAATGAGATTGCACATGCGCCAAGCTGTCTTGTACGTGACCCCGATAGTGCGCTGGACTTCCTTCGCAGAGACGCCATTGCGGGACACAGTGAACATGAACATCACCATGAACCAATCGGTAAGCGGGGTTCGGGTGTTTTCGAAGGGCGTACCGGCCTGAGGGTAGACCTGATGCCCGCAATGCTCACAGGCATAGGACCGGCGCTGCTTGGCGCGATAGTACTTCGCTTGCCTGCCGCACTTGGCGCATTTGTGGGTTTCCCCGTAGCGAACCTGTTTCAGATGCTCCAAGCAAGCATTGTCATTCGGGAAGCGGTTCATGAATTGAGTGAGTGTCATCTTTTCCATGCGATTCTTATAGCATATCTGCCTACTTGTCGCAAGGGGATATAGGCGCATGTTGCCCGCCTATATCCGCTTGAACCAGTTTTGCGGAACCGCCGCCGGATTCGCTTGGCGCTGGGGTCGATGCCCCCACCCCGAAACCAGCGCCGCGAGCAAGGCTCGCCGACGCGAAGGCCAAGCGGCAACCTCCCCTGACGCCCCCTTAACGGGACCGGTCAAATTGCGCCATACGGCGAAAGAACTGCGCGAACACTTGCGGAACATCCGTAGAACATGTTATGGATGGGACGGGAAATGCGCCACAGGAGGCTCGTCCATGCTCACCCGCAAGCAGCACGAATTGCTGATGCTCATCCATGCCCGCCTGCAGGAAGAGGGCATTCCGCCCTCCTTCGACGAGATGAAGGATGCGCTGGAACTGAAATCGAAATCGGGCATTCACCGCCTGATCACGGCGCTGGAGGAGCGCGGCTTCATCCGCCGCCTGCCCAACCGGGCGCGGGCGCTGGAGGTGATCAAGCTGCCGGATGGCTATGATCCGGCGCGCCAAATGGGTTCTCAGGCGGGTCCTCAGGCGGGTTCATCCGGCGCGGGCGCCGTGCGCGGCTTTACCCCCGACGTGATCGAGGGCGGCGCCGGCGGCAATGTGACCGCGGTCGATTTCGGCCAGAAGCGCGGCGGGATCGCCGCCCGCTTTCGCCAGTCGGGCAGCGCGGCGGGCAATGCGGCAGGTGATACGGCACCGGCTGCCTCCGGTCCGGCCGGCGGCGGGTTCGAGATTCCCGTCATGGGCCGCATCGCCGCCGGCGTGCCGATCGCCGCCATCCAGCAGATCTCCCACACGCTCGCCGTGCCGCCCTCGATGATCGGCATGGGCAGGCATTTCGCCCTGGAGGTTCAGGGCGATTCGATGATCGAGGCCGGCATTCTCGACGGCGATACGGTGATCATCCGGGAAACGCCCTCGGCCGAGCTGGGCGATATCGTCGTCGCGCTGGTCGATGACGAGGAGGCGACCTTGAAGCGCTTCAGGAAGCAGGACGGCAAGATCGCGCTGGAGGCCTGCAACCCGGACTATGAAACGCGGATCCTGCCCGCCGACCGGGTGAAGATCCAGGGCAAGCTGGCCGGCCTGGTCAGGAAGTATTGAGTCTGAGCGGGCAATGGCTGTGCACCCGGACGGGAACTGCCCGTTTTCGCGCCAGATCGCCTAATATTTAGGCAGGCTCGATCGGCCAAACCGGTGAAATTTTCAGCAGCCGGTGGCCTGCTTGCGACAAGGGGCGGGGCGGCACGGCGAAAGCATGACAGAAGCCGAAAAATCGCGCCTTCGGCTTTTTCGGGAAAATCGGCCGGTTTGGCGCGAAAATGCGGCCGTTTCCCCTCGCCACGCGCCATTTCGGCCTCCCGCCAGCGCGATGCGGCAAAAAATCCGACCATTTCGGTTGCTTTTTCTCCAATTGGCACAGAACCTGCTTTGTGGCTCGCGACGGGCAGGCGGCGGCGCGACGGCGCCACGCCCCCGCAGCAGAATGCGGCCGCAAATTGATCGGCGGCAAAAACCGGAGAGGCAGATGAAGAAGATCGAGGCGATCATCAAACCGTTCAAGCTCGACGAGGTGAAGGAAGCGCTTCAGGAGGCGGGCCTTCAGGGCATTACCGTGACCGAGGCCAAGGGTTTCGGCCGCCAGAAGGGCCATACCGAACTCTATCGCGGCGCCGAATATGTCGTCGACTTCCTGCCCAAGGTGAAGATCGAGGTCGTCGTCTCCGACGGCCAGGTGGAGGCCGCCGTCGATGCCATCCGCAACGCGGCCCAGACCGGCCGCATCGGCGACGGCAAGATTTTCGTCACCTCCGTCGAACAGGTCATCCGCATCCGCACCGGCGAGACCGGCGAGGAAGCGATCTGACCGCCAACCGATTTACGATTTTCCCGCACCCCGGTCCAATTCCGGGGCAAGCGGCAAAACCGGAAAAAACCCAGCGCTAAACAGAGAGGGTAATCATGACCACAGCAGCTGACCTAATGAAACGCCTCAAGGATGAGGACATCAGTTATCTTGACCTGCGTTTCACCGATCCGCTCGGCAAGATGCAGCACGTAACACTTCATACCGACATCGTCGACGAGGACCTGTTCGCCGATGGCTGCATGTTCGACGGCTCGTCGATTGCCGGCTGGAAGGCGATCAACGAGTCCGACATGGTGCTGATGCCGGATCTCGAAACGTCCTACATGGACCCCTTCTACGCCCAGTCCACCATGGCGATCTTCTGCGACATTCTCGATCCGGTTTCGGGCGAACCCTACAATCGCGACCCGCGCGGCACGGCGAAGAAGGCCGAGGCCTATCTGAAGTCGACCGGCATCGGCGACACCGCCTTTTTCGGCCCGGAGCCGGAATTCTTCATCTTCGACGACGTGCGCTTCGCCTCCGATCCCTACAATACCGGGTTCCGCGTCGATTCGAGCGAACTGCCGACCAACATGGACACCGAATATGAAGGCGGCAATATGGGCCACCGCCCGCGCACCAAGGGCGGCTATTTCCCGGTAAACCCGGTCGATTCCTGCCAGGACATCCGTTCCGAAATGCTTTCGGTTCTGGGCGAGATGGGCGTGAAGATCGAAAAGCACCACCATGAGGTGGCAGCCGCCCAGCACGAATTGTCGATGATCTTCAACACGATGACCCGCAAGGCCGACGAAGTGCAGCTCTACAAGTACTCCGTCCACAACGTGGCGCATGCCTATGGCAAGACGGCGACCTTCATGCCCAAGCCGGTCTATGGCGACAACGGTACCGGCATGCATGTCCACCAGTCGATCTGGAAGGACGGCAAGCCGACCTTCGCCGGCAATGAATATGCCGGCCTGTCGGAATCCTGCCTCTACTATATCGGCGGCATCATCAAGCACGCCAAATCGCTCAACGCTTTCACCAATCCGGGCACCAACTCCTACAAGCGCCTGGTTCCGGGCTTCGAGGCGCCGGTCCTGCTCGCCTATTCGGCGCGCAACCGCTCGGCATCCTGCCGCATTCCCTTCGGCACCTCGCCGAAGTCGAAGCGCGTCGAAATCCGCTTCCCCGATCCGCTCGCCAACCCCTATCTGTCGTTCGCGGCGATGATGATGGCGGGCCTGGACGGCATCAAGAACAAGATCCATCCCGGCCAGCCGATGGACAAGGATCTGTACGACCTGCCGCCGAAGGAACTGAAGAAAATCCCGACCGTCTGCGGCAGCCTGCGCGAAGCCCTCGAGGCCCTGCGCAAGGACAACAAGTACCTGCTCGAGGGCGGCGTGTTCGACATGGACCAGATCGAGGCCTATATCGAGCTTAAGGAACAGGAAAACATCCGCTACGAGCACACGCCGCATCCGATCGAATACGACATGTACTATTCGCTGTAGGCGGCGCGGGGCAGAACGCCCCGCGGCAATCCGGCGGCGGCCCTCTCTGGGGCGGCGGGCTCAGCCTTCCGTCTTCGGTGTCGCCGCAAAAAGAACCCGGAGCGCACAGGCGTTCCGGGTTTTTCAGTGACCGCGAACGGACTACTCAGTCGTCGCCAGCGCCCTGGGCAGCGCTTCGGCGAACAGGTCGAGTTCCGCATCCGTGCCGACGCCGATGCGGATGCAGCGATTGCCGGGAGCGGCGAACGGCATGCGCACGAAAATCCCGTCGGCGATCAGCGCATCGAGAACGCCCTTGGCCCGCGCGAAATCCCCGCCGCAGTCCAGCGTGACGAAATTGGTTGCCGAGGGAATGGCGGCAAGGCCGTTGGCCTCGGCGATCGCGTAGATGCGCTCGCGGCCCCGCGCCACCCGGGCGCGGACCTGTTCAAGCCATTCCTGGTCCCGCAGCGCGGCCAGCGCGCCGGCCTGGCCGACATTGTTGACGCCGTAATGGTTGCGGATCTTGTTGATCGCCGCGATCACCGCGCGACCGCCGATCGCATAACCGATCCGCGCCCCCGCCATGCCATAGGCCTTGGAGAAGGTGCGGAAGCGCAGCACCATCGGATTGGCCGTATCGATCGCCGGAAGCACGCCCCGCGGCGCGAACTCGCCATAGGCCTCGTCGAGAAACAGCATGCAGCCCTCCGGCAGTTCGCCGATCATCCGGTTGACGGCATCGCCATCCCACCAAGTGCCCATCGGATTGTCCGGATTGGAAAGATAGATGATCGCCGCGTCATGCTCGCGCGCCGCGGCGAGCAGTTCGGCGATCGGCTCTCGGTCGTCGACATAGGGAACGCGCACGAGGCTGCCCGCCGCCCCGTCGACATGATAGGCGAAGGTCGGATAGGCGCCCTGCGGCATGACCACCTTGACGCCCTTCTCGACGAAAAGCCGGACGGCAAGCCCCAGCAGGCCGTCAATCCCCTCGCCCACCACCACTTCATCGGCGTTAACCGGCAGGAATTCGGCCAGCGCCAGGCGCAGGTCATGATTTTCCGGATCGGCATATTTCCATACCTCTTCCGCCGCCCGATTCATCGCCGCGACCGCTTTCGGCGACGGGCCGAAGACGCTTTCATTGGCGCCGATCCGCGCCCGGAAGGGTCTTCCGCTCATCCGCTCCATGGCTTCCGGCCCGACAAAGGGCACGAAGGCGGGCAGGCTCTTGATGTGATCGGTAAATCGCGGCGCCATGACTACTCGCTTGCTGGGAGAACTTGCCTCGCCAATACGAGAGCGCAGGGACCTTGGCAAGGTGCGCGCGGCGGCGATCCGCTACCCCGAAGGCCGCCGGCCTCGACGAAACGCCATTATTGTGTTGCCTTTTGCCGCCGCAGGGCGCACGGCCATGGCATTGCAGGCAGACCATTTCCCCCAATCGGCGCGAATTCGAACCATGGACCGCATCTACGAGCCCGAAGCCTATGTCAAAACGGTCAACTCCTATTGGGAAACGACCGCCACCCCGCCCCTCTGGCCCGAAGCGGCCGGCGAGATTTCCGCCGAGACCGTCATCATCGGCGGCGGCTTTACCGGGCTCAACTGCGCGCTCGAACTGGCCGAGACCGGCCACGACCCCGCCTCGATCGTGATCGTGGAGGCGATGCAGCCGGGTTGGGGCGCCTCGGGCCGCAATGGCGGCTTTTGCGGTATTGGCGGCTCGAAACTGCCGGTCGCAAAACAGATCGCCCGCTTCGGCGAAGCTGAAACGAGACGCTATTTCGAGGAACAGAAGGCGGCGATCGAAACGGTGCGCGACAACCTTGTACGCTATGCCATCGATGCCGAGACCCATTCCAGGGGCGAGACCGAACTGGCGCACCGCCAGAAGGACGCCGACGGCTTTGCCGCGGAAGCGGCACGGATGAAATCACTTTTCGACAGCGAGGCGCGCATCCTCTCGAAAGCCGAGACCGTGGCCGAAGGCCTCGCGTCACCAACGGTTTTCGGCGCGCTCGAGACCGGGCACGGTTTCGCGCTCAACCCGATGCGCTATGTGACGGGCCTGGCACGGGCGGCACTCGCTGCCGGAATAAGCTGCTTCGGCGGCAGCCCGATGACCGGCTACCGGAGCGCCGGCGGCCGCTACCGCATCGAAACGCCGGGAGCGGCCATCAGCGCCAGAAACCTCGTCATCGCCACCAATGGCTATTCCTCGGACGACCTGCCGCGCTGGCTCGGCGGCCGCCTCCTGCCGGTTCTATCCAACATCGTGCTGAGCCGGCCGCTCAGCGAGGCCGAACTGGCCGATCAGGGCTGGACCTCGCACCAGATGGTCTTCGACAGCCGCAACCTGCTGCACTATCTGCGCCTCATTCCCGCCCGGCCCGGCGAGGACGGCCCGCGCATGCTGTTCGGCATGCGCGGCGGCACCTCGGCGAGCGCGGCAAGCCATTCTGCCATGCACCGGATGATCCGGCGGGATTTCGAAACCTTCTTCCCGGCCTGGCGCAGTGTTGAAACGCCCTTCTTCTGGTCGGGCCTGGTCTGCCTCACCCGCGATCTGACGAGCTATACCGGGCCCGTTCCCGGCATGGCGAATGCCTGGCTTTCCGTTGCCTATCACGGCAATGGCGTCTCCATGGGCAGCCATTGCGGCAGGCTCGCGGGCCGGATGATTTCCGGTCGAAGGGCGCCGGATGCCATTCCCGTCATCATGCGCCAGCCGCCGCGCCGCTTTCCCTTCCCGGCGCTCAGGCGGAACTATCTGCGCGCCGCCTATGCCTGGTATGGGTGGACCGATCGCGGTTAGAGCGGCACTCAGCCGTCGAGCATTTCCGAAACCGCCATCGCCAACTGTTTCAGCGAGAAGGGTTTCGCCAGGAAGCCGAAACGCTCGCGCTCCTCTTCCGGCAGGTTGCGCGCAAACGCGTCCTCGGCATAGCCCGACACGAAAATGAACTTGAGATCGGGATAGTGCTTGCGCACCTCGCCGAGCAGGGTCGGCCCGTCCATTTCCGGCATCACCACGTCGGATACGATCAGATCGATCGTATCGCCATATTCCTCGAGCACCTCCAGCGCCTCGATACCGCTCGAAGCCTCATGCACGGTATAGCCGCGCTGGGCGAGCGCCCGCGACCCGAATGCGCGCACCGCATCCTCGTCCTCGACCAGCAGGATGGTCGCATTGCCGGTCAGGTCCTTGCCGCTTTCGCGCGCCTTTTCGCTCGGCACCGCCGCATCGCTTTCCTTCGGCACATGGCGCGGCAGGAAGACCCGGAAGGTCGTGCCTTCGCCCGGAGTCGATTCAGGATAGATGAAACCGCCGGTCTGCTTGACGATGCCGTAGACCGTCGACAGGCCGAGCCCGGTGCCCATGCCGATTTCCTTGGTCGAGAAGAACGGCTCGAAGATCTTCTCCATGATCTCCGGCGTCATGCCGGTGCCCTCGTCCTGCACTTCGAGCAGAACGTAGTCGGCCGCCGGCATTTCCTTGAAGCCGGAATAGGCGGACACGACATCGGCGGCCGACAGGTTCGCCGTGCGGATCGTCATCTCTCCGCCATCGGGCATCGCGTCGCGGCCATTGACGCACAGATTGACCACCACCTGTTCGAGTTGTGACAGGTCGGCGCGCACCGGCCACAAATCGCGGCCGTGAACCAGTTTCAGCGTCGCCTTGTCGCCCAGCAGGCGTTCCAGCAGCATGCGCAGATCGGACAGCACCTCGCCAAGCTGCAGCACTTGCGGCCGTAGGGTCTGGCGCCGCGAATAGGCCAGCAATTGCCGGACCAGGCTCGCCGCGCGATTGGCGTTCTGCTTGATGTTGATGATGTCCTGGAAGGAGGGGTCCGAAGGCCGGTGATTGGCGAGCAGGAGATCGGAAAACCCGATGATCGCCGTCAGGACGTTGTTGAAGTCATGCGCGATGCCGCCGGCAAGCTGGCCGACCGCCTGCATCTTCTGGCTCTGCGCGAACTGCTCCTCGAGCTTTCGGTGCTCGGTCGTCTCGAGCGCGTAGACGATCACCCGCTCATCGCTGTCGTCGTCGGGCGGGCCGTCGAGAACAGGGCTCAGGAACAGCCGCAGGAAGCGCTCGCCGTCGCCGGTCATCGCCGCGTCCACCATGCGGGTTCGGGTTCCGCCGTTGATCACCTCGCTGATCGCATCACCCACCGCCGCCCGGTCCTGCTCCTGCACCAGGCTGGCAAGCTCGACCCCCTCGCCGCCGGCCCGTCCGCCCAACCGGTCCTTGAACATCCGCATGAAGGGCGCATTGGTGCGCACGGTCTTGCCCGACGGCGCGATCGCGGCAATGGCGATCGGCGTATTGTTGAAGAAGCGGGTAAAGCGCAGTTCGGCTTCCAGAAGCGCGCTGTCGCTTTCTTCCTCGGCCATCCGGTTGATCACCAGGGTGCGCGACGAGCCCGGCGCGCCATCGCCATTGATCGCCACCTTGTGATAGAGCCGCACCGGCAGCCGCGCGGACCCGCTCCCCGACCCGTCGACGCTGATATCGACGTCGAGAATGGAGATGCCGTTCTCCCCCGCCGCATCGTTGGCGGCGGCGATCAGGTCGAGCCCGTGATCGGAAATGAAGTCCCGGAGTTTCAGGCTGCCGGGCCTGAACAGCGCCAGATCGACGCCAAGCCAGCCGGCAAGGGTCGCGTTGAGATAGGCGACCGACCCGTCCGGGCCGGAGGAGAAGAAGCCAGCCGGCGCGTGATCGAGATAGTTGATCGCGTGCTGCAATTCCTGAAAGGCGCGCTCCTGCGAGCGGCGGTCGTCGGTGATGTCCGACAATTGCCAGACCGCAAGCCCCTTGGGATAGTCGCTGTGCGACATGTGCCGGTTGCGCAGGCGAAACCAGCGCGCGCCCTCGCGCCCTTTCGACAGCCCGGCGGGCAACCGGATCTCGGCCGAGGCGCCCTGCTCCTCGCTGGCCTGGCGGGAAAGCCGATAGATGGTCTCGGTCGCCGCCGCATCCTGGGAGAAGACCGTCTCGACGCCGGAAACCTCGAGCGCGTCCTTCGCGCCGGTAATGTCGGCATAGGCCCGGTTGGCATAGACGATCCGGCCCTGCTCGTCGCTGACAAGCAGGCCCGATTCCATGCTGTTGACCAGCACGCTGTAGAACGCATCGCCACGCCGGTTGGCCGACAGATGCACGAAACCCAGCGCCAGCAGGAAGAGAAAGAAAATGCCGACACCCGCCAGCGCGCCGGCGCCCGCAAGCAGCACCGGTTCGCCGATGGCATCGCGCCAGTACCAGGAAGCCGCCGCCGCGGCGATGACGAAGGCGACCCCGAGCAGAAACAGCGCCGCGATCTTGCGCGGCTTGCCGTAGCGGTCGATGACCGGCGTCTGCCCGCCGCCCGGCAGCCGCCCCGCCGCAGTGCTTGCGACGGCATCGTGGTTTGCACCGGCAGAAACCGCATCGCTGCCGCCATCGCGTGATGATCGGACCGGAGTTTCCGTCAAATGATCGCCCATCCAGTTCTGCCCCGCCTGCAAAACGCCACGCCCGATCGGCCGCCATCGGGAGTTGCCGAATACCGCCTTTGGGAATCGCAGCTTCCCTTGAATCACATTCTGCAGGGACAGGAAAGCACAACCGGCGCACTTTGCACCGCCTTGCGGGTCCAAACCGGGCCCGGCGGGGCTTGATCGCGGCACGGTTGCAGTCAAAGATGCAATGGTCCATTACCGGATCGGAAAAACGGGCGCCGGAGTGCCCGAACGGCATAGCGGACAGCACAGAGTGCGGCATAGACGGGGAGAACTGGTTTGAACTGGATCAACGACGCCTTTGGGACGGAACTGTCCCAAACCATGCAACTGGCCATTCTTTTCGTCGGCCTGATCATCGCACTGTTCATCGTCTTCTGGCTGTTCCGCTCGGTTTTCAGATCCGCCGGCCCGCGCCCGTCGCGCAACCGCAAGGCGCGCATCGGCGTGATCGAGGCCGCCATCGTCGACGACACGCGGCGCCTGGTTCTGGTGCGCCGCGACCATGTCGAACATCTGCTGATGATCGGCGGCCCGAGCGATGTGGTGGTGGAATCGGGGATCGGAGCCCGCCCGCTTCAACCGGCTGCCCAACCCGCAATTCAGCCGGTGCCGGCACAACCCGCCCCGACGGCGCCGATGCGGGCAGAGCCCGTGGCACAACGGGCGGAGCCCGCCGCACAAAGACCGGAGCCTGTGGCGGCCCGGCAGCCCGAGCCGGTTGCAAGACCCGCCCCGGTGGCGATTGCCGCCGCCGCTTCATCGGTGGCAGCGCCAGTTGCCGCCGTCGCCTCCGAAGCAGGCGATCGCCTGATGCGGGAAGAGCCGCCAAGCGCCGCGCCTGCGAGCGCCTCCAGCCCCGCCATGCCTCAGGCAGTGGAGCAGGCAGCAGAGCCGATAATGGAGAAGGCAGCGGATAGCGCTCCGGCGCTGTCGGCCGAGCTTCGTTCCGAACTGGCAAGCGAGGCCGGCGACAACGCCGCCTCGGTTGCCCCCTCTGTTGAAAGCGATGCATCGCCGGCAAACACCGACGACGACATGCAGCGCCTGCTCGACGAACTGGCCGGCGAAAAAAGATAACTACGCGGCATCCGCCATCGCCGACAGTTTCGAGGCGATCACCGCCGTTCCCTTGATCCGCTTTTCGGCCGTCTCCCAGTCGCGCGACAGGAACAGCGACTGATCGGGCCGCACCTTGGCAAGCGAGGATTGCTCGCCGATCCACTTCAGCAGCGCCGCCGGGTTGGAAAACTCGCCATCGCGGAACTGCACCACCAGCCCCTTCGGCCCGGCATCGAGCTTGGCGATGTTCGCCTTGCGGCAAAGCGCCTTGATGAACACCACTTTCAGCAGATGGTCGACGGCATCGGGCAGCGGCCCGAACCGGTCGATCAGTTCGGCCCCGAAGGCGTCGATCTCCGCCGGCTCGTCGAGATCGGCAAGCCGCCGATAGAGCGACAGCCGCAATTGCAGGTCGGGCACATAGTCGTCGGGGATCAGCACCGCCGCGCCGACGGCAATCTGCGGCGACCAGCGCTCCTCGCTGCCGGCGAAATCGCCCTGTTTCAACTCGGCCACCGCCTCTTCCAGCATCTGCTGATAGAGTTCGAACCCGACCTCGCGGATATGGCCCGACTGCTCCTCGCCGAGAATATTGCCCGAGCCGCGGATATCGAGGTCGTGGCTGGCGAGCTCGAATCCCGCACCGATGGAATCGAGCGATTGCAGCACTTTGAGCCGCCGCTCGGCGGCAGCCGTCAGCGGCTTTCTGACCGGCAGGGTGAAGAAGGCGTAGGCCCGCGTCTTGGACCGCCCTACCCGGCCGCGCAACTGGTAAAGCTGCGCGAGGCCGAACATGTCGGCGCGGTGCACGATCAGCGTATTGGCGGTCGGAATGTCGAGGCCGGATTCGACGATCGTCGTCGACAGCAGCACATCATACTTGCCGTCGTAAAAGGCGTTCATCACGTCGTCGAGCTCGCCGGGCGCCATCTGGCCATGGGCGGTGGCGACCTTGAGTTCCGGCACATGCTCGCGCAGGAATTGCGCCTGTTCGGCCAGATCGCCGACACGCGGACAGACATAGAAGCTCTGGCCGCCGCGATAATGCTCGCGCAGCAGCGCCTCGCGGATCACCAGCGCGTCGAACGGCGTCACGAAGGTGCGCACGGCGAGCCGGTCGACCGGCGCCGTGGTGATCAGCGACAATTCCCTGACCCCGGTCAGCGCCAGTTGCAGCGTGCGCGGAATGGGCGTCGCCGAAAGCGTCAGCACATGGACATCGCCGCGCAGTTCCTTCAGCTTCTCCTTATGCTTGACGCCGAAACGCTGCTCCTCATCGATGATGAGCAGACCCAGCCGGTCGAAGCGGATCGCATCGGCGAGCAGCGCATGGGTGCCGATCGCGATATCGACCGTGCCGTCGGCGATGCCCTTGCGGGTCGCGGCAAGCTCCGTCGCCGATACCAGTCGCGACGCCTGGGCAACGCGCACCGGCAGGCCGTTGAAGCGATCGGAAAAGGTCTTGTAGTGCTGGCGGGCGAGCAGCGTCGTCGGCACGACCACCGCCACCTGCCTGCCGGCCAGCGCTGCGACGAAGGCCGCCCGCAGCGCGACCTCCGTCTTGCCGAAACCGACATCGCCACAGATCAGCCGGTCCATCGGCGAACCCGATGAGAGATCGTCTAGCACCGCATCGATTGCCGCCAGCTGATCCTCGGTCTCGTCATAGGGAAAGCGCGCATTGAATTCGCCGAACAGGCCCTCGGGCGGCGTCAGCGGCTGGGTTGTTCTGAGCGCCCGCTCGGCGGCGATGGCGATCAGCTTGCCGGCGATCTCGAGCAGCTTCTTCTTGAGCTTCGCCTTGCGCGACTGCCAGGCAACACCGCCGAGCCGGTCAAGCTGCACCTCGCTGTCGGCAGCGCCATAGCGCGACAGAAGCTCGATGTTCTCGACCGGCAGGAAGAGCTTGTCGTCGCCGGCATATCGAAGTTCGAGACAGGCATGCGGCGCGCCCGCCGCCTCGATGGTCCTGAGCCCGGCAAAGCGCGCAATGCCGTGCTCCACATGGACGACGATATCGCCCTCCGAAAGGCTGGAGACCTCGGCAATGAAATCGCTCGCCTTGCGCCGTTTCGACTGCCGCACCAGCCGGTCGCCCAGCACATCCTGTTCGGCGATGACGGTATGACCGGGCAGTTCGAACCCCTGCTCCATGGGCAGCGCCGCGACGCCGGCAAGCCCCGCCTTCAGCCCTGCAAGGGAAGCCTCGCTGTCGACCGGCCGCAGCATTTCGAGCCCGTGATCGCCGAGCAGCCGCATCAGCCGGTCGGCTGAGCCTTCCGTCCAGGCGGCGAGCAGCACGCGCTGGCCGCGCGCCTTCTCGGCCAGCACATGGCCGGCCAGCGCATCGAACACGTTGGCGCCCGAGGCGCGCTCGGCGGCGAAGTTGCGTCCCGGCCTGCCGCCAAGGCCCACGACCGCGCGGCTTGCGGTCTCCATCGCCTCAAAGGGTGTGATCTGGGTCTGCGCGGCGAACCAGGTTTCGGCTTCCTCTAAGGACAGATAGAGCCGTTCGGGCGCCAGCGGCTTGTAGGGCGTTCCGGTATCGAGCTTCCGTTCGAGCTGATCGCCCAGCGCCTTTTCCCGTGCTTTGTAGTGATCGCCGACCTGTTCGAGGCGCACGCCGGCAGCCTCCGACGCGGCCTGGTCGGTGACGATCGTCATCCCGTCGAGATAATCGGCAAGGGTTTCGAGCCGTTCGTGAAACAGCGGCAGCCAGTGCTCAGTTCCGGCGAAGCGCCGCCCCTCACTGACGGCGGCATAGAGCGCGTCGTCGGGCGCTGCCGCGCCGAAGGTTTCGATATAGCCGGAGCGAAAGCGAGACACGGCGGCGGCATCGAGCACGATCTCGCTTACCGGCGCCAGTATCAGCCCCTGCTTCTGGCCGATGGTGCGCTGGCTCGCCGGATCGAAACTGCGGATCGATTCCAGCGTATCGCCGAAGAAGTCGAGCCGCATGGCCTCGCCGACACCGGGCGCATGGAGGTCGACAATGCCGCCGCGCACCGCATATTCGCCGGTATCGCGCACCGTCGCCGCGCGCTCGAAGCCGTTGGTCTCGAGCCAGCGCACCAGCCCATCCATATCGGCCTGCTGGCCGGGCGCCAGCGATCGCACCTGGTTGCGGATGAAATCGCGCGGCACGCAACGCTGCACCAGCGCATTGGCCGTCGTCAGCAGCAGGAACGGCCGGTCGCCCGCCCGATGTCCGGCAAGCCGGCCCAGCGCCGCGATCCGCCGCGCGACAGTGCCGGGCGATGGCGACACCCGGTCATAGGGCAGGCAGTCCCAGGCCGGCAGTTCCACCACATCGAGCCAGGGCGCGAAAAAGCCGAGCCCGGCGGCAAGCTCCGGCAGTTTCTGGCCGTCGGCGGCAACATAGGCAAGGCCCCGCGCGCTGTTTGCCGCCGCGCCACCCGCTTTCGCCAGTTGCGCCAGCAGGGCAGCGACCGCACCATCGGGTACGCCGCTCAGCGTCACGGGCCGATCATCCTGCGCAAGGAGGCGGCTGGGATCCTGGGCAAACAGCATGGATTATTTTCCGTCCCGGTTTGCGGCAACCGCCTGTTCGAGGATGGCGTGGAAAAGCGGTGTGTCGAGCCGCGCCGGCACCTTCTGCTCGCCGGTAAACCAGATCAGCAGATCGCGGTCGTTCTCGGCCATGATCGTCTCCAGACCGTCGAGTTCCGCCGCGCTCAGCCCGTCGAGCCGCGCCGTCGCGAAGCCACCCAGAATGAGATCCATCTCCTTGATGCCGCGATGGTTGGCGCGGTAGAGAAGCTGCTTGCGCCGATGGTCTTCCGCCATGGGTCTTCCTGCCAGTTTTCCAATAGGATTGCGGCCCGGATGCCCGTTTGCATCCCGGCTGTCGCGTATGTGCGGCGCCATACATAGGCGGTTTCGGCAAACATGCCAGCGAAAAAGCGGCGCTTTCCAATGCCGGTTCATCGCGCCGCGGCATGATCGGCGAAACAGCCGAGATTTCCGTTGCATTCCCGCCACGCCCGCGCGACATACGCCCATGCGCCCGGAAATCCTCAACCCGCTTTTCGCGCCGGTCTCCAAGCTGGAAGGCGTCGGCCCGAAGATCGAAAAGGCGATGACGCGGCTGTTTCACGGCCCCGGAGCTTCAAATGCGCCGGGCACATCGGCCACATTGCGCGACCTCGTCTTCCACCTGCCCCATTCGGTGATCGACCGGCGGCGCCAGCCCGGCATCGCCCTCGCGCCGGAAGGCGTCACCGTTACGCTCAAGGTCCGGGTCGACCGCCATCAGCCGCCGCCGCGCGGCAATCGCAGGGTGCCCTATCGCGTCTTCGTCCATGACGAGACCGGCGAAATGGCGCTGGTCTTCTTCTCCGCCCATACCGACTATCTCGCCAGGGTTCTGCCGGTCGGCGAGACGCGCCACGTCTCGGGCCGGGTCGAATGGTTCAACGGCAGGCCCAGCATGGTCCATCCCGATCACATCGTCGACGAGGAGGGGTTCAAGACCCTGCCGCTGGTCGAGGCGGTCTATCCCAATACCGGCGGGCTGGCGCAGAAGACCTTGCAGAAATCGGTGCGCGCCGCCCTCGGCGAACTGCCCGATCTGCCGGAATGGGCCGATCCCCCCCTGCTCGCAAAACAGGGCTGGCCCAGCTTTGCCGATGCGCTTGACCGCATCCACTTTCCCCGCGACGGCGCCGATATCGAGCCGCAAAGCCCGGCAAGGCGCCGGCTCGCCCATGACGAATTCCTGTCCGGCCAGCTGGCCCTGGCGCTCACCCGCGAGCGCATGCGCCGGACCGGCGGCATCGCCCGCCGGTTTTCCGGCGCGCTGGCCACAAGGGTGATGGCGAATTTTCCCTGGCCGCTGACGCCGAGCCAGATCGGCGCCATTGCGGAAATCAGCGGCGATCTGAAAAAGCCCGAGCGCATGCTGCGCCTGCTGCAGGGCGATGTCGGCTCCGGCAAGACCATCGTCGCCCTGCTCGCCGCCGCCGATGTCATCGAGAGCGGCGCCCAGGCCGCCATCATGGCGCCGACAGAGATCCTCGCCCGCCAGCATTTCGCCGGCATAGAACCGCTTTGCGCCGGCACGGGCATCCGCGCCGCCATTCTTACCGGCCGCGAAAAGGGCAAGACCCGGGAAGCGGTCCTGGAGGGCCTCTCCTCGGGCGAGATCGACCTGCTGATCGGCACCCATGCGCTGTTCCAGGGGCCAGTCGCCTTCCACGATCTGGGCCTTGCCGTCATCGACGAGCAGCACCGCTTCGGCGTCCACCAGCGCCTGGCCCTGGGCGCCAAGGCACCCTCGAGCGATATTCTGGTGATGACGGCGACCCCCATTCCGCGCACCCTCGTCATGACCTGGTATGGTGACATGGAGGTTTCCAAACTGACCGACAAGCCGGCCGGCCGCCGGCCGATCGCCACCAGCGCGCTCCCCCTCGACCGGCTCGACGAACTGGTCGGCCGCCTGGCGCGCGCGATCGGAACCGGCCAGAAAGTCTACTGGGTCTGCCCGCTGGTCGAGGAAAGCGACGAGGTCGAGGCGACCTCCGCCGAGGAGCGCCATGCAGCGCTCGAAAAGGCCTTTGGCGGCAGGGCGGGCCTCGTCCACGGCAGGATGAGCGCCGGCGAAAAGGACGCCGCGATGCAGGCATTCAAGACCGGCGAGACGCGCATCCTGGTCGCCACCACGGTGATCGAGGTCGGTGTCGACGTGCCCGATGCGACCATCATCGTCATCGAGCATGCCGAGCGTTTCGGTCTGGCGCAATTGCACCAGTTGCGCGGCCGCGTCGGCCGCAGCGACCGGGAGTCCCACTGCATCCTGCTCTACAAGGCGCCGCTCGGCGAAATCGCCTCGGCGCGGCTCGCCATCCTGCGCGAGACCAATGACGGCTTTCGCATCGCCGAGGAGGATCTGCGCCTGCGCGGCGAGGGCGAGGTGCTCGGCACGCGCCAGTCCGGCGCGCCGGGCTTCAATCTGGCCAGCGCCGAACACCATGGCGATGTGCTGGAAATCGCCCGCGCCTCCGCCCGGCACATTCTGGCGACCGATCCGGAGCTTGCCGGCGACCGCGGCCAGGCGCTGCGCATCATGCTCTATCTCTTTGGACAGGATCAGGCCGTGCGGCTGATCCGCTCGGGCTAGGCGGCGGCCTGCCGGCTCGGCAAGGCCGCTTGCGCGTGATAAGAAACAGCGAGCCGAACCAACCCGCCTCCACTGCGTTTGGGCGAGGCATCCGCCTCTCTCTTCTCCCGAAGAATCTGTGCGCGGCTGCAACTATTGCGCAAGCCAATCTCGCCGCAGCAAATTTGGCGGCGCCAAATCCGCGGAGCCGGATGGTGCGGGCACCGGGACTCGAACCCGGACGGCCAGGGCCGAGGGATTTTAAGTCCCTTGCGTCTACCAGTTCCGCCATGCCCGCGCTGTTGCCTGCCTATCCAATCGCCGGCGATGTCGCAATTGGAAACTGCGTTCCGCGTCCGCCAATCCCATGCCCTACCCGACCGGCTTCGCCAGCCTGCCGCCGCTGACCGGCATTCTGCAACCGGTCGTCGCGGGAAAGGTCAGCGGCAGGTTTCCGGCCGAGCGGATGGCGAGATAGGCCCAGGCCTCCGCCTCCATCGCGTCGCCATCGAACCCCGCCTCCCCGCAGGCGATGACCCTCGCGCCATGCCGGGTCTCGGCAAGCATCGTCAGATCGCCCATGATCGCCGCGTTCCGCCGCCCGCCGCCACAGACGATCCACAGTTTCGGCGGCGCGGGCAGATGATCGCAGGCTTTCAGGATCGCCTCGGCGCTGACCCGGGCAAGGGTGCGCGCGCCGTCGGCAAGTTCGGCCTCGCCCGTGTCAAGCGGCGCGAAATCGGACCGGTCGAGCGATTTCGGCACCGCGCGCCCGAAAAACGGCGCGGCCAGATAGCGCTCGGCGATCGCCGCGATCACACCGCCCTCCGAAGCGATCGCGCCGCCCTGATCGAAGGGTATGCCGGCCTTTGCCTGCATCCACTGATCGATCAGCGCATTGCCCGGCCCGCTGTCGAAAGCCGCCATCTCGGCATCGGCATCGATCCAGGTGATGTTGGAAATTCCACCGATATTGACGAAACATACGGGAAATTGCGGATTCACTTCATGAGGAAGGTTTTGCGCCAGCGCCCGGTGATAGACCGGCACCAGCGGCGCCCCCTGCCCGCCATGCGCCATATCATTGGCCCGCATGTCGAAGACGGTCGAAATCCCAGTCTGGCGCGCCAGCATTGCGCCGTCGCCCAATTGCACGCTGAAGCCCCTGTCCGGCCGGTGGATCACCGTCTGTCCGTGAAAGCCGATGAGATCGACGTCCGCCGCCTGCCTGCCCGTCTCGCTCAGAAAGGCCTTCACCGCCGCCGCATGGCGCCGGGTTATCGCCTGTTCCAGACGGCGCAGGCGATCGGTCCGCTCGTCGGCACGCTCAAGCGTCGCGGCGTCTTCCAGCGCCGCCTCGATCGCCTCGCGGAATGCCGCCTCATAGGCGAAGAAGCCGGACGCGATCGGCTCCACATGGGCCACGCCGTCGCTGCGGATGAGGGCGCAATCGATCCCGTCCATCGAGGTGCCGCTCATCAGGCCGATGGCGGTGAGGATTTTGCCGCTTGCGGTTTGCATTTCCGCCAATTCCGACTATGAGGTGCGCGACGTTCGGGCCCGCCGCCCGGACGATGCGAATCCAGCCGATCCTAGACGGAAACTTTCACCATGTCCGGTTTCAAGTCCGATTTCCTGCAGACCCTTTCCGAGCGCGGATACATTCATCAGATCTCCGATGAAACCGGCCTCGACGCCCTGCTGTCGAAGGAAAGCACCACCTGCTATATCGGCTTCGACGCCACCGCGCCCTCGCTTCACGCCGGCAGCCTGGTGCAGATCATGCTGCTCTACTGGTTCGAGAAAACCGGCCATCGGCCCATCGCGCTGATGGGCGGCGGCACCACCATGGTCGGCGATCCCTCCGGCAAGGATGAGAGCCGCCAGATCCTGACGGTCGAGAAGATCGCCGAGAACAAGGCCGGCATCCGCCGCATCTTCTCGAAGTTCCTCACCTTCGAGGAACAGGGCGGCGTTTCGATCATGGCCGACAATGCCGACTGGCTGCTCGATCTGAAATACATCGACTTCCTGCGCGAATACGGCCGCCATTTCTCGGTCAACCAGATGCTCGCCCGCGACAATGTCCGGCTGCGGCTGGAGCGCGAGCAGCACCTGTCATTCCTGGAATTCAACTACATGATCCTCCAGGCCTATGACTATGTGGAGCTCAACAAGCGCCATGGCTGCCGCCTGCAGATGGGCGGTTCGGACCAGTGGGGCAACATCGTCTCCGGTGTCGATCTCGGCCGCCGCGCCGGCACGCCGGACCTCTTCGCCCTGACCACGCCGCTGCTGACGACCTCCTCGGGCGCCAAGATGGGCAAGACCGCCGATGGCGCCATCTGGCTCGAGGACGACATCCTGCCCGCCTATGATTACTGGCAGTACTGGCGCAATGCGGAGGACGCCGACATCGCCCGCTTCATGAAGCTCTTCACCACGCTTCCCCTGGATGAAATCGCCCGCTATGGCGCCCTCCAGGGCGCCGAACTCAACGAGGCGAAGAAGGTGCTCGCCACCGAGGCGACCGCCATGGTGCATGGCCGCGACAAGGCCGAACGGGCGGCCGAGACGGCGCGCAAGACTTTCGAGGAAGGTGCGGCCGCCGACACCCTGCCGACGATCACCCTGGCGGACGGCGAACTCGCGGACGGCGTCGGTCTGCTGACCGTGATGGTCAAGGCGGGCCTTGCCGCCTCCAATGGCGAGGCGCGGCGCCACATCCAGGGCGGTGCGGTACGGATTGACGATCAGCAGGTCGGCGACGATCGTCTGGTGATCACCGGCGACAGGATCGGCGAAAACGGCCTCAAGCTCTCCTTCGGCAAGAAGAAGCACGTTCTGGTGAAGCGCGCCTGAGACAGCCTCAGTTCAGGATGTCGCGCACCGCCTCCTCGCTGCGCGCGTCGAAATCGAACGTGTAGGTGCCGCTGCCGTGCTTGTCGGACCAGGCGAGGTCGCACCGGTTGTTGCCGGCGATGTTCCACGCCGCGTCGGTGTAAGTGTCGGCGTGAGCAATTTCCGCGAAAAGCTGCTTCGAACTGCCCGCCTCGATCTCGGGATAGAGCGGCTTGAGGCTTTCGGGGTCAACGAAGCTGAAGGTCACGATCTCGTTCTTTTCTTCGAACCGGTCGCCCGCACAGACGAAATTGTTGAGCAGCACGGCGACTGACGAGCCGGTATTGCTCACCGACATGCGCATGGCCGGCCTTTCCGCGTCCGGCTTGTCGGCCGCGAGCATTTCCGGGCTGAGAAAGAACGCCTCCACATTGGCTCCGTCGAGGCCGAGAAAGGCCCGCACCGGCGCCACCAGCGGCGTGTAGACGGCGGCGACCAGCGCCAGCACCGCCGTCGGAAAGGTGACATAGTCGCGAAGGCCGAGCAGCCTTTGCAGCGGCGTTTTCTTCGCCAGGCTCGACTGGCAGACCGGGCATTTGATCGCGGCTTCGGCGATCTCGCTGCGGCAATAGGGACAGGGCTTGATCTCGGACATGGCACTCGGATGGTTCAGTTCTTGAATTCGAAAATCTCCCGGAAAATCCCGGGCGCCACGACGGACAGCGGATTGACGGCGATGCCGGGATTGTTCGCCGCCCCGCGCAGCCGGTAGGTGATCCCGATCAGGCCGCTGTTCTTGCCGTTCGATAGGATGTCGCCGATGATCGGGATTTCGCCGATCACCCGGCTGATGATGAAGAACGGCATGAAGGTTCCCTTGAGGTTCATCTGGTCGCTCTCATCGAAGGCGATGCCGTCGAAGGTCAGGCCGATCTGGCCGTTGCGCAGCCAGCCGCTCTGCAATTCCAGCCGGTTTTCCGATTTGACGATATCCGATTTGAGATCGTCGAACCGCACCTTGCGCAGGTCGAGTTCCTTGAGCCGGCCCGAGGCGCGCAGGAAACGCTCCGGCGCGGGCGCCGCCGTGAGCGCCGCCAGGCGCTCCTCGCCCACCACGGTGAAATCCTTGATCGCGACCTTGCCGATGAACGGCCCTTCTCCGGTGCGGTTCAACCTGGCCGACAGCTTGCCGCCGCTCATCTTGTCGTAAAATCCCGCTATCGCGATCATCGCACCGGCATCGTCGGACGTGAAGCTGAACGACGTCGTGTCGCCCTGCCGGGTTGCCTGCACCCGCGAGAGCTGGCCGTTGATGGCACCCCTGGCATCGAGCAGGTTGAGATGGCCGCCGCCCGATTCATAGCGCAGCACGGCATTTTCCATCACCTGGTCGTTGAACCCGCTCAGCCGGCCGAAATTGGCCGACAGCGATACGTCGGTTCCCCCGCCGCCCGACGACGACAGACCCTCGCCGTGCAGGATCATCTGCAGCACCGGCCGGCTGTCGAAGGACTGGCCGCTGGCCTCTATCTGATAGCCCCTGCCCTTGCGCGACACGTTGACGTTGAACCGGTCGCCCGGATTGAGCGAGATGTCGGCGAGATCGGCGCGCACCAGCCCGCTATCGCCGAACGACACCGTGCCGTCCGCCTTGCGCCCGCCCTCCATGCGGAAGGCAAGATCGCCCAGCGTCGTCACGCCGCCCTTCTCGCTCATCGCAAAGGCGATGCTGGCCGGCGTCGCGGTTCTGGCCGCCTTCGACCAGCCGATCCAGGGAAGCGAGATGGCGGTATGGGTCAGATCGATCTCGTATCGGTCGGGCCCCGCCCCCTCGGTCAGGATGCGCACGACGAGCGGCCCGTCGAGCACCGGCGCCAGGTCGATCCCCTGCTTGGCAAGGCCAGCCGTCGTCGCACTGACGCGGATGTCGCGCTTGCGGCCGCCATCGCCGCCAAGCGGCTCGACGACATCGAACGTGGTATCAAACCCGTCGACCCGCGCCTTTCCGCTCGCCGATACCTTGGACGGGCCGGCTTCAAGATCGATATCCGCCCTGGAAATCGCGCGCTCGAACAGTTTCTTCTTCGGTTCGATCCCGCTGAGCTTGCCGGCAACGCCCCAGTCGAGCTTGCCCTCGCCGGGTTCGAGCGGAACGGCGAGCGTGACCTTGAGGTCGGCCTTGCCCGGCAGGTCGCCCGGCGCAAGTCCCAGCGGCTTGAGCGCGAGGATCGGATCCTGATTGGCGAGTGCGGCGGCTGCCGGCGCCTCCCCCGACGCCCGCACCGAAATCTCGGCGAACGGCCGTTTGCTCAGCATCGGATCGATCGTCATGACGCCACCCGACAGCGCAACCGTGCCGGCCGAGGCAACGCCCATGGTCGCCTTGTCCAGCGCAAGCTCCATCCGGTTGCCGCGGATCGATATCCTGCCGGAAGCGTTGCGGACCGGCGCCAGGCCGGCGCGGTAGTCGACGGTGACGCCGCTGAAATCGGCGGCAAGATCGAGTTCTCCGTCGCGCAGCGGCGCCGCGGCATCGATCCCGCCGAGCCGGTCGGCGGCAAAGTCGACCGCAAGCTTCAGATTGCCGATATCGCCGGCAGTCACATGCTCGCCGACCCATGCGCGCGCCGGGCCGGCAATGATTTCGGGCCACAGCGCCAGCACCGTCGCCATGTCGGTCGACGCGCTGCCAAGCGTCAACCTGACGCCCTCGGCAAGCCCGGCCTCAAGCGTGCCGCTGAACCGGTCGGCACCGCTCGTTACCTCCACCGCACCGAAACGGGCCCGTATCGCATCGAGGTCAATCTGTCCGGCTAGGTCGATCGTCACCCGCTCGCCGCTTTCCTCGCCCGCATGCTGCGCCTCAATCACACGGCCAACACTCAATCGAGCAGCATGTTCGCCGCCCGCCGCAGCCACGCCGAACAGTCCCTCGACGATGCCGCTGAGCTCGTAGCGCCCGCCGGCAATGCTGAGTTCGGTATTCTCGATCGTCAGGTCGCCGCTTTCGCGCTCAAGGCCCAGATTGGCGACGGCGAAGGGTATCGCGTAGCGCTCATCGGCCGAAAAGGCGATTTCGCCATTGCCGGCCTGTATCTTCACGAAAGGCGACTGTGCCCGCATCGCGGCATCGAAGGGAAGCCTGACATCGGCGCGGAATTTGAGATCGACGCTCATGCCCTCGCCGGCCGCGTCCTGTTCCGGCTTCAGCCACCAATGCAGCGGCAGTTCGCCGATCCCCGCCGACAATTGCCGGCCACCATCCGCATCGTTGCGCCATTCGGCATTGAACTGGAAACCCTCATCGGCCGCCTCGACCTCGGCGCGCAGCAACAGCCGGCCATCGCTCTGGGCGAGCGTCCCGTCGCGGATGACAATCGGCGCCTCGCCGACGGGCGACCATTGCGGTGCGGTGACCGTGAAACCGGAAATCGCCACTTCCTCGATCGCACCGCCGGAAAAGGTCTCCTCGACCGTCATCAGGGCATGGGCCAGCTGCTCGAGCGCCGCGAAGGGCGAGACCGGGACCGCTCCGCCTTCGCCGGCCAGCACGCCGGCATCGGCCCGGCCGTTCCGGATCTCGAGCCGGTCGAATTGCGGCCCGCCGCGCAGCAGCGAAAACAGATCGAGCCCCACATCGACCCGCTCGAAGAACAGCGCCTCGGCGCCGCTCCTGCTGTCCGTGATGGTGACTTGCCGGCTTTCCAGCGCCAGCAGAAAACCGGATGTCAGCGCCAGCCCGCTGCTGCCGGTCGTAACCTGATAGGCATCACCCACCGCCTGCTGCAGGGTATCGCGAATTTCCGCATCGACGCTGGCAAGATGAAACTGGCGGCCCTGAAACAGGAACGCAAGCAGGACGAGCACCGCAAGCAGCAGACCGACCGGCAACAGGCCGAACAGCAACAGGCGGCGCAGGCCCCTGCCTGCGCGCCTTTGCTCTGCCGGCCGAACACGGCTCTCCTCGCTGCGGTCATCCCGCATTCTGATACCCCCGGTCCGGATTGCCGCCCGTTCACAACGGACGAATCGTCCATGGCATCGCGCCGGTTTCGATGGTGCCACAGGCGCAGCGCCGGCCCAAACAAAACCGGCTTCGCAGGAAGGCCGTCAAAAACCTGACGATAACCCGCCGGGCGCCCGCCTGCGGTCTTCCAAGATCGCATCCGCGCCCTATAAGACAGCAGGGCTGACGGTTCCACCGGTTTGCGCCGGGGCCGGGCGCCTGACGGCAGGCTATCTGAAAACGAGGAAAGTGAAGCAAATGAATCCGGATATCGGCGATAAAGCACCTGATTTTGACCTTCCTGCGGCAGGCCCCGCCGCAGACATGGGGCGGGTGAGGCTCTCGGCACTGGCAAAGCCGGTCGTGCTGTTCTTCTATCCCAAGGACGACACGTCGGGCTGTACGGCGGAAGCGATCGATTTCACCGCCGCCCTGCCGGATTTCGAGAAACTCGGCGCCGAGGTGATCGGCATGTCGCCCGATCCG
>JAGRLT010000022.1 GCA_020441665.1 Nitratireductor sp. | reverse complement strand
TATGGCATCGCTCTGCGGTATTCTCCTAGTCAGGAGCGAAAAATACATCCATTCAAACTGCTTCCATCTGAGCGTGAAAGGCTCTAAAGGCTCGCGGTGAGGATCATGTCGGCTGCCGCCGGGCTGCAGGCTATCGGCGTGTCGTGCTGGATCGCCAGGCGGATCAGCGCCAGCAGGTCGAAATCGATGGCGCCGGGACTGTCGGGATCGGCGAAGAAGATCACCGCGTCGAGTTCGCCCGTCGCCACCAGGGCGCCCAATTGCTGGTCGCCGCCATGGGAGCCGCGCTGCAGGCGCCGGATGGCAAGTTCGGGCAGCGCCTTGCCGAGCATTGTGCCGGTGCCGCCGGTGCTGACGATGCGGTGACGCCTGAGGGTTTCGGCGTGCCGGCCGGCCCAGGCCATCAGATGGGACTTGCGGTTGTTGTGGGCAACCAGCGCGATGCGCTTGGGCGCGGCGGAATGCTGCTTGGCCCGTCCGGTCATCGCCAGGATTGCCTGAACCTGGGAGGTGAGGTCCGTTCCGGCGGCGGGAAAGCTTCCGGCAAGCGCCGCCGTGCCGACGGTAAAGCCGGCGGCACCCGCCTGCGCCGCCGCCATGATGCGTTCCTCCTGGTCGATCGAGCCGGCCATGATGACCGGCTTGGTCGTCGCCTGGCAGACCGATTTCATCAGCGCCGGCACGTCGCCCTCGAAGCGGTAGGCGAGGAGATCGAGGCCATGAACGGTTTCGAGATCGGCAAGCTGTCTGGCGCTCTCGGCGATCTCCCCGATGGTGCCCGACAGGATACTGGGGTGGCCGACGATCGTTCCGGGGAAGGGATAGTAGCGCACCGGATGGTCGCGCAGCAGCGGCGCGACGGCGGCGGCCCTGGTGCCGCCGAGCAGGCAGTCGACCTCCAGGTCGATGGCGGCTCTCGCCGAGCGCAGTTCGCTTTCCTCGTCGAGGCTGACGACCTCCAGATAGGCCCGTCCGCCGGCGGCGCGAATGCTGGCGGCGAGCGCCTTCAATTCGTCGAAGGGCAGGCCGACATCCTTGAAGCCGATATGGCGCGCGCCGCCGGCCAGCACCTGGTCGAGCCGCGTCGCGGCGTCGGGAATGGTGCGGTCATTGGCCGTCAGCATGAAGATGAAGTCGAATGCCATGGCGGCGATCCTATCACCCTTCGGCCCGACGGCGAGCCTTTTATGTATTGAACTTAAACAGCATCACGTCGCCATCCTGCACGACATATTCCTTGCCTTCGTCGCGGGCCTTGCCGGCTTCCTTGGCCGCGACCTCGCCGCCGAGCGCGACATAGTCGTCGAAGGCGATGGTCTGGGCGCGGATGAAGCCGCGCTCGAAATCGGTATGGATGACGCCGGCGGCCTGGGGGGCTTTAGAGCCGCGCCTAACGGTCCAGGCGCGGGTTTCCTTCGGCCCGGCGGTAAAATAGGTGATCAGGTCGAGCAGGCGGTATCCGGCGGCGATCAGCTTGTCGAGGCCGCTCTCCTCCAGCCCGTTCATGGCGAGGTATTCGGGCTGTTCCTCCTCCGCCATCTGGGCGATTTCCTCCTCGATCGCGGCCGAGATGACGACCGTTTCGGCACCTTGCTCGGCGGCCATCCTTTCCGCCGCCGCGCTGTGCGCATTGCCGGTCGCCGCATCGGCTTCGGCGACGTTGCAGACATAGAGGACGGGCTTAGAGGTGAGCAGGTTGAGGCCCTTGAGGATCTTGAGATCCTCCGCCGAAATGCCGTCGAGCAGCAGGCGGGCGGGCCTGCCCTCGCGCAGCAGGGTCTGCGCCGCCTCCATCATCGGCAGCACGGTCATCGCCTCCTTGTCCTTGCCGGTCGCCCGCTTGCGGGTCTGGTCGGTGCGGCGCTCGAGGGATTCGAGGTCGGCGAGCATCAATTCGGTCTCGATGGTCGCCGCATCGTCGACGGGATCGACGCGACCCTCGACATGGGTGATGTCGTCATCCTCGAAGCATCTGAGCACATGGACGATGGCGTCGACCTCGCGGATGTTGGCGAGGAACTGGTTGCCGAGGCCTTCGCCCTTCGACGCGCCGCGCACCAGGCCGGCAATGTCGACAAAGGAGATGCGGGTCGGGATGATCTCCTTCGAGCCGGCGATCTGCGCGATCTGTTTCAGCCGCCTGTCGGGAACGGCGACCTCGCCGGTATTGGGCTCGATGGTGCAGAAGGGGTAGTTGGCCGCCTGCGCCGCCGCCGTCTTGGTGAGCGCGTTGAAAAGCGTGGATTTGCCGACATTCGGCAGACCCACAATACCGCATTTGAAACCCATGGGTACCGGTCCCGGAAAGAGGTGAGAAGTTCCGGCAGGCTTTGCCGGAAGGCAGGGCAAAGGTCAAGGGTGGCCGGCAAGCAGCGTCTTTCCGGCGGTCTCGACGATGCGCTCGCTCACCGCCTGCTGCTGCCAGCCGCATTCGCGCACCAGCGTGCGCCAGTGGGTGAAGTGGCAGAGCGAGAACAGGAAGTCGCCCGCCGAGGTCTCGTCCCAGCCATCCGCGAGCCTCGCCTCGCCGGCCAGGCGCCGCGTCAGCAGGCGAAAGATGCCGCGCACTCCCGCCATGCGCTTGTTCCAGGCGTCATTGGCCTCGGGATCGGTGGCGGCTGCCGCGATCAGCGCGAAGGCAACGGGCTCGATTTCCGGCAGATAGGCAAGCCAGGTGCGCATGACCGTCTCGATCGCCTCCCAGGCATCGTCGCGGGCGCGGGCGGCGGCCATGCGGGCCAGCATGCCGGAGGTTTCGTCCTTGCGGCGGGTCATGGCTTCGAGCAGGCCGGGGCGGCTGCCGAAAAAGAGATAGACCGCCTGGCGCGAGACGCCGGCCCTGCGGCCGATCTCGGCCATCGAGATGGCGGTGCTGCCCTTGTCCAGGATCAGTTGCCAGGCGGCATCCAACACGCGCTGATGGCTTTCGGGCAGGTCTGAAATCTTGCCACTTGACACTTGTAAAGTTCCTCGTTAATTTACATGTGTAAAGTAACCTTGGTTACAGGCGGAGGCAAGCCCATGCATGCGATTGTTCAACGGATGATCCTGGGTCCCGATGCCCGCTTCGACCCGGAAGTGACCCTGCCGGCACTGCTCGACCGCCGGGCGGCCGAAAATCCCGATGCCCTGTTGCTGATCGATGCGGCGAGCGGTACCGCCCATACGCGGCGGGAAATACGCGACGCATCGCTCAAGGCGGCCCGCGGCCTTCACCGTCTCGGCTTCGGCGCCGGCGATTGTCTGTGCACGCTGATGCCCAACCATGTTTCGTGGTATGTGGTGGCGGTTGCGGCGCATCGCCTCGGCGGTTCGATCTCGGGCATCAATCCGATGGCGACGCCGGACGAAATCGCCCGGCAGTTTGCCCAGGTGCCGGCCCGGGCCATATTGGCCGCGACCCCGCTTCTCGATGCCGCGCGCAAGATCGCCGCCGCCCTGTCGATCCCGATCGTCCTGTCGGTCGAGCCGGGCGGGGCGGCGGACTGCATCGACGACCTTGACGGGCCGGCGCTTCCCGCCGTGACCCCGCGCGCGGAAGATGCCGCCCTGCTGCCGTTCTCCAGCGGCTCGTCGGGCCTGCCGAAGGCTGCGATCATCTCCCATCGCAACCTGATCTGCGGCGGGGTGCAGATACCCCACCGGCTGAAAATCCGCGCCGGCGACCGGCTGCTTGGCCTCGCGCCGCTGTTTCATATCGTCGGGCCGCATCTTTTTCCGAGCGCCCTGCAGGGCGAGGCGGCGATCGTCGTGGTCGGCAGGCTCGATCCGGCGTTCATCTTCGATGCGGTCGAGAAGCACCGCGTCACGCACATGCCGCTATTGGTGCCGATCCTCAAAGTGCTGGCGCGCCATCCGGCGGGCGAGGGCAGGGACTTCTCCTCCCTGAAGATCGTTGCCGGCGGTGGCGTGGCGCTCGATGCGGGGGCGGCGGAGGACGCGAGAAAGCGCTTCGGATGCCCGATCCTGCAGGTCTATGGCATGACCGAGACCTCGGCGATCATCACCGCAGATGCGCCGGAAGATGTGGATGCGGCGACGTGCGGGCGGATCGCGCCGAACATGAAGATGCGGTTCGCCGATCCTCGAACCGGCGAAATCCTTCCGCTGGGCGAGGCGGGGGAAGTCCAGCTCGAAGGCCCCAACATCTTCGGCGGCTATCTCGGCCTTGAGGAAGCAACGCGGGCAGCCTTTACCGAGGATGGCTGGCTGCGCACCGGCGATATCGGCAGGCTGCGCGAGGATGGCCGGCTGCTGCTCACCGGGCGGATCAAGGAAATGATCAAGGTGCATTCGGCCCAGGTGGCGCCGGCGGAACTGGAAATGCTGCTCCATGCCCACCGGGCGGTCGCCGAAAGCGTCGTTACCGGGCGCCCGAGCCGGTATTGCGGCGAGGCTCCGATTGCCTATGTGGTGCTTGCCGAGCCGATCGACCCGTATGAAATCATGGACTGGGTCAACGACCAGGTGATCCGCTACAAGCGGCTGCGCGGCATCGTCGTGGTCGATGGCATTCCCAGGAACGCGACGGGAAAGCCGGATCGCAATGCGGTCGCCGCCATGGATGCGGCGGGGCGGTCCGCCGGAGTTGCCGCCGGCGGCGAGCGGGCGGCGTGAGAACCATGGCCGGCTGGCTGCTGGCACTGGCGGGCGCCGTCCTGGCGCTCTTTCCGCACCTGTTTGGCGGCGGGGATGTCGCTTCCTTCGCGGCGACGGGCCTCTTCGATCTGCTTGACGGGATAACCCTTGCCCTCGGCCCGCAATGGCTTGTGGGCTGGATCGAGACCGGCCTGCCGACGCCCGTGATCCGCCTGGCCGGGGTGGCGATGCTGATCGCCGGATGCGCGCTGGGCTGCGAAGGGGAAAGCCGCGATAGGGCCTGAAGGGCGCTATTCCTTGCCGAGCAGCTTCTTGAGCATGTCGGCCATGGGGCCGGATTTCGGCACTTCGGGCTTGGGCGAGGTGTTGCGCGCCTGATGGATGTGGCTCTGGGACTTCGCAGCGGGCTTGCCGCCGGCGGGCTTTGCCGCCCGGTCCTCCCTGCCGGCACCTGTGGCGGTGCCGGTGGCGAGTGCCACCCGGTTCATGAAGGTCGAGTCATCGCCCGAGATCAGCAGGTCGGCATGCTCCGCGATGGCATCGAGCATGGGTGTCAGCCAGACGCCGTCGGCCTTGGCGAAATCGCCCAGCACATGGGCCTGGACCCGCGCCTTGTCGCCCGGATGGCCGATGCCGATGCGCACGCGACGGTAGTCCTTGCCGCAATGGGCGTCGAGCGACCTGATGCCGTTATGGCCGCCGGCGCCGCCGCCGCGCTTGATGCGGATCCTGCCCGGCGCCAGATCGAGCTCGTCATAGAGGACGGTGATGTCGGCCGGCGTCAGCTTGTAGAAGCGCATCGCTTCGCCGACCGCCTCGCCCGACAGGTTCATGTAGGTCTGGGGCTTGATCAACAGGATCTTCTCGCCGCCGAGCATGCCCTCGGCGATCTCCGCCCTGAACTTCCTGCGCCAGGGCGAAAAGGAATGGCGGCGGAATATCGCATCCGCCGCCATGAAACCGACATTGTGCCGGTTGTCCTGGTATTTCGTACCCGGATTGCCAAGCCCGGCAAGAATGTGCATGGCCTGTCGCTCCCGGTGCTGAAGACGGCGGTTACTCGCCGCCTTCTTCCGCTTCCTCGTCGCCCGCCACCGGCACCTCGTCGGCAGCCGGTGCTTCTTCCGCGTCGCCGGCGGCCGTGCTTACCGTCGGCGGTGCGATCGAGCACATGGTCGGGTCGCGGTCGGTAACGGTGAGCTTGACGCCCTCCGGCAGGGCGATCCTGGAGGCGTGGACCACATCCTCGATGCCGAGACCGGTCAGGTCGATCTCGAAATATTCGGGAATGGCATTGGCCGAACAGGTGACTTCGAGATGGTGGCGCACCACGTTGAGTACGCCGCCCTTGCGGATGCCCGGGCAATCGTCCTCGTTGATGTAGTGAACGGGAATTTCCACGGTCACCCTGGTGTTCCTGCCGATGCGCAGGAAATCGACATGGGTGAAGAAGTCGCGGACCGGTTCGCGCTGATAGTCCTTCGGCAATACGCGGTGCTTCGTTCCGTCAACCTCGACTTCGAGGATGGTGTTGGAGAAGCCGCCTGCATTGATCAGCATCGACAGTTCCTTGTAGGGAACGGCGATTGTCAGGGGATCCTTGTTGTCGCCGTAGATAACGGCAGGCACCATTGAATTGCGGCGCAGTTCACGAGCGGCCCCCTTGCCGACCCGTTCACGCACCTGTGCCTTGAGCTCATGGGTTGTGCTCATGGAAGTTCCTTTCGCGTGTCAAGTGAGGTTCCCGGCTTGCCGGGAATTGCCGTTTCCGGAGGATTGTCGCAGCCCCTGAAAACAACAAACCCGCGCTGCCTCCAAGGGTGTCTGCACGGGCAGGCGGCTTATAGGGCAAAGCTGCCCCGCTGGCAAGGCTTGAGAGTGCGGCCGCCGCGCTTGCAATTCAGGCGAAGAGCCCGGCCTTGTCGCGTGGTTTGGTATAGGCGCGCAGCACCGCGATCGCCTCCTCCCGGCTCAGCAGGCGATGGTGCACCATGGGGAAGTGGCCGGCAGACGCCTCATCGGCAACGCGCAGGCCGCCGGTCAGCGTCACCCGCGCCGTCTCGTAGCCCATATGGGCCATGACGGCGAGGCGGTGCTGGCCGTCCTTGACGTAGAAGGCCCAGTCGCCATCGGCATCGGCGATGAAATGGCCGGTGGGATATTCGCCGGTGTCGCGCAGCCCGTGCTTTTCGAACGAGGCGCGCAGCCGGTCGAGATGGGAGGCTTCGAGGTCGATCTTCTGCGGGCTTGCCGGGCCGTGATGCTGATGGCCGTGGCTGGCGGCAAGGCCTTTTTCCGACGGCACGTTGCGGTCGAATTCGCCGTCCTGATATTCGATCCAGGGCAGGCCCTTGAGCGGCGTATCTGCGCGGCCGGAAAAGGGCAGGAAGTGCTTTTCCAGCACGTCGCGCGGGCAATGGTTGCGGTAGAAGGCCTCAAGCGCGGCAATGCCGTGGCTCAGATACCGCACGAAGTGATGCTCATCAGCGGTAAAACGCAGGCCGCCGGCATAGCGCATGCGGCTGACGGGCACTTCGATCAGCGGATTTCCGGCCAGAAAGCGAAAGCGGTGCGGCCCTTCCGGCGGCACGGCGAAGGGATCGCCATCGGCGGCGTGCATCAGATTGTCATGGCTGGCCTTGACGCGTCTGGTGCCGCCGAGCGCGCGCCAGAGCACCGGCGGGGCCAAATCCTGCAATGCCCTGCGGCCGGCCTTTTTCAGCCGCAGGGCGAGATAGGCGCGCTGGCGGGCGGTATCGTTGTCGGGGCCGTCGGACTGCGTCATGGGTTTGCCTCAGAGGCTTCAGCAATGACGGCAAGCGGCGCGGATTTCAAGCCATTGTCGTTGCGCAATCGGCGGCTCGCCGCCTATTGGGCGGGTTGTTCCGGCGCATCCGGTTCAGGATCGGCGCTGCCGACCAGGGCGAGCGTCATGCGGGTGATGGCGATGGCGATGTTGACGCCGTCCTGGGTTCCGATGCGCACCGGCTGGAGGGCGAAGTCTTCCGCCAGGCCGCCGATCAGCACCGTGGCGCCGAGGCCGAAGCTGAGGCTCGCACTGGCCGAAGCACCGGCAAAGGTGCCCTCAAGCGAGCCCGGCTGGTAGGTCTTGCCGGTGGCGATGAAAACGTCCCACTGCATCAGCGCTTCATCGGTAAAGCCGATGTCGAGCCCGTATTTCTTCAATTCGCCGACATAATGCTCCCTTGGCGCGCCGTCGGCGTCATAGAAGACGCAGCTTATGTCCTTGGAGGAGCCCACCACATAGCCGCTGCCGCCGGCAACATAGCAATCGAGCGTGCCGATGCGCTCGGCCTCGGCGCGGGCCGGACCGGGTGCCGCCAGGGCGGTCGAGGTTGCCAGCACGCAGGCGGCGGCGGCATGTCTCAGGGTGCGACGGGTTGGCGGCATCATTGTTGGTCCCGGTTCTCCCATGGGCTTGCGGCAAATCGGCTCACCGGGAAGATAAGCTCATTTGACGGTGCTGCAAGGGATGCGGGATCAATCAAACAGGCTTGAAACCGATTTTTCGAGCGCGGTGCGCTGGACCGCCTCGCCGACGAGTTCGGCGACCGAGACGACGCGGATGTTGCGGGCATTGCGCACGGCGTCCGTCGGCTCGATCGAATCGGTGATCACCAGTTCCTTCAGCTTGGAAGAGGTGATGCGCGAGACCGCGCCGCCCGACAGCACACCGTGGGTGATGTAGGCGGTGACGCTTTCCGCACCCTTGGCGAGCAGGGCCTCGGCGGCATTGCACAGCGTGCCGCCCGAATCGATGATGTCGTCGATCAGCAGGCAGTCGCGGCCGGAAACATCGCCGATGACGTTCATCACTTCCGATTCGCCCGGCCGGTCGCGGCGCTTGTCGACGATGGCGAGCAGGGAATCGAGCCGCTTGGCCAGCGCGCGGGCGCGCACCACGCCGCCGACATCGGGCGAGACAACCATGACGTTTTCAAGCGCGTAGTTTTCCTTCACGTCGCGGGCAAGCACCGGCACGGCGAACAGATTGTCGGTCGGAATGTCGAAAAAGCCCTGAATCTGAGCGGCATGCAGATCAAGCGTCAATACCCGGTCGGCGCCGGCGGTGGTGATCAGATTGGCGACCACCTTGGCGGAGATCGGCGTGCGCGGGCCGGGCTTCCTGTCCTGTCTCGCATAGCCGAAATAGGGCAGGACGGCGGTGATGCGGCGGGCCGAGGCGCGCTTCAGCGCATCGATCATGATCAGCAGTTCCATCAGGTGATCGTTGGCCGGATAGGAGGTCGACTGCAGGACGAAACAGTCCTCGCCGCGCACATTCTCCAGGATCTCGACGAAGATTTCCTGATCGGCGAAGCGGCGCACATTCGCCTTGCCGAGCGACAGGTCAAGATAGTTGCAGATTGCCGATGCAAGCTGGCGGTTTGAATTGCCTGCGAAAAGTTTCATATCGCCAGTCCGGTTTGCCCCTGCGGGAAGGGGCCATGCCCCGTATGCAGGCCGTCTATAGGGGAAGCGAAAGCAGGCTTCAATGCGCCTTGGCCAGGCTTTGCCGGGCTGAGGCGAATTATTTGTAGAAAACTCGCCCGTCCGTCCGCCGCGACAGCGCGTCAGGCAGGGATGTCAGCGCGTGGAGAGCCAGCTCTTGAGCTGCGAAACGGTGGATTGGGCGACCCGGTCGAGCATTTGCGGCGTCACGGAACCCCAGGGATCGGCGGAGCGGCCGGAAGCCTGTTCCTGGCCGTTGATCCGATAGACGCGCTTGTTGTTGCGATCGAGAATGTCCCAGACATAGACCAGCAGCGTGCCGGAACCGTCCTCGAGGGCGGAAAAATAGCCCTTCACCTGGTAGGCCGCGCCCTGCTGCACCGAGCCGACAACGGGAACGCCGCTGCGGCCCGCTTCGTTGCGGATGGACTTGGCAAGCTGGGTGACCGCCGATTGCGGCGCGTTGGACACCGGCAGGAAGGTCACCGCCTTGCTGTTGGGCAGGGAAGCGACCTGCGACCCGCCCGGTTGTGGCGGAGGCCCGTTGGGATCGGCGCCGATCGAGGGATCGAGCGTCGCCGTGCCGCCGGGCAGGGCCTGCTGTCCACCACCCACGGGCTGGGCCGGCTGCGGATTGGCCGCACTTTGCAGGCCGTCGGTCAGCGAGCCGGTCTGGCAGGCGGTCAGCGCGAGCGCTGGAAGCAGCAGCAGGAATATAAGCGCGATCGTCCGCAATAGTCCCGCCTGCCGAAAACTGGTCTTGTCGAAAACGCGCTGCAACATCCCCGTCATCCCGCCCAATGGATCATTCGTTCGTGGATCACTCGCTCATGCGGCGGCGAAAGCCATCAGGCTTTCCGGCTCCGGTATCCCGCCGCAAACAAGAATCACCCGAACCCGCATGTCCCTTTTTGCCGCTAACAGCGGATCAGGTCAATTTCGTGGCGCGAGACCGATTTCGCGCCCCTGGGCGTGGCGACATAGCTGCGGCCGAGCGTCATGGCGGTCCGGCTGTCGCTGTCGGCGATGATCATGTGGTGGAACAGCACCATGTTTTCAGCGATCACCGTGGGATTGCCCTCATAGATCATCGGCGGGTCCATCCAGCAGGGGGTGAACGACGCGCCCATGGAATAGCCGCAGGCATTGAGCCGGTGCTCGCGCAGGCCGGCCGCGTCGAGGGTTCTCGCATGGGCGTCGAACATGTCGCCGAAAGTGTTGCCGATCCGCATGGCGTCGGCGACCGCGCCGAGCGCGTCGCGGCAGGCTTCATAGAGTTCGAGATGGCGCTTCTTCGGCTTGCCGACGATGATGGTGCGCATCATGGCGGCGTGATAGTGGCGGTAGGCGCCGGCCCATTCGAGCGTCAACTGGTCGTTCCTCGACAGTTTGCGGCGGCCGGACTTGTAGCGGCAGAGCAGCGCATCGTCGCCCGAACCGATGATGAATTCGTTGCCGGCATAGTCGCCGCCGCGCGAAAAGATCGCCGAGTGCATGGCGGCGAGGATGACGCCCTCGTCTGCCCCGGCGCGGGTCGTGGCGATGGCCGCATCGAGCGCGTCGTCGGCGAGTTCACCGGCCTTGCGGATGTATTTGATCTCGGCGGCAGATTTCACCATGCGCAGCGTGTCGACCAGCAATGATGCATCCTCCAGCCTGAGCGTGCCGCGCAGGGAAGACTTCACCGCTTCGCCGTAAAAGGCCTGCAGACCCACGGTCTTGCGCTCGATGCCGAAGGTCTTGCCCTTGTGGCCAAGGTCTTCAAGTACTGCTTTAAGATCCTGTTCCGGCCGCGCCCTGCCGTGATCGCGCCAGATGCGGATGTCCTCGACGATCGACGTGTGCTGAGCCTGGCGCAGGTCCGGCGCCCGGGTCAGCAGGGTGATGTCGCCCCCGGCCGAGACGATCATGCACTGGAAGAAGCAATAGCCGAAGGTATCGTAGCCGGTGAGCCAGTACATGCTCTCCTGGGCGAAGAGCAGGATGCCGTCGAGCCCGTCCTTGTTCAGTTCCGCTTTCAGGCGGTCGAGGCGGGCGGCGTATTCGGCGCGGGTAAAATGCAGGGCCATGAAAGAAACCTCAAAATCGGCCGGCGCTCAGGCGGTCAGACAGATGGCGGAGATCTGGCGGCCGTAGTCGGCTTCCTTGCGATGGGTGGTGCGGCGGTAGGAAAAGAACCGCGCCTCGTCTTCATAGGTGCATTGGCCGGTCGAGGCAGCCTCAATACCGGCGGATCGTAGCCGGTTGACGATATAGCCGGGTAGATCGAACATGGCATGGCCGGGGTTTTGGGAAGGGGCGAGCCAGCGCGTATTGCCGGGATCGAGTGCGATGAGGCGTTCGGAAAATTCCGGGCCGACCTCGTAGCTCCTGCCGCTGATCGTGGGTCCCAGAACAGCGCGTATCCCGGCCCTGGTTGCGCCGAGCTGTTCCATCGCCTCGACCGTGCTCTCCATCACACCGCCCGTCGCCCCCTTCCAGCCGGCATGGCAGGCGCCGACGACGCCGGCATCCGCGTCGGCGAAGAGCACCGGGCCGCAATCGGCGGTCTGGACACCAAGCACGATGCCGGGCGTGGCGGTGGCCATGCCGTCGGCCTTCGGGCGTTCGCCGGCGATCGGTCCGGCAAGGATGACCGCATCCGGCGAGTGGATCTGATACAGCGTGGCGAGGCCTTGCGGCGGCAGGCCGAAATACCGGGCGACCCGGGCGCGGTTTTCCATCACGTGGCGGGGATCGTCGTTGGAGCCGATACCGGTATTGAGGCCGCGATAGAGCCCGGTCGAAACGCCGCCCTCGCGGGTGAAGAAACCGTGGCCGATGCCTGACAGGGCGAGTTGCGGGGCGATGACGGGATTGGGCGAGTCGTTGCTCATGAATCGTGCCGAATGGATATCCGGGCGATGATTGGGGAGACGGCGAAGCCGTGTCAAGCTTGCCTAGGAATGTCCCGCCAGGGGCAGGTCCGGCGATGTCAGTTGCAGCACCTTGAAAAGGTCGCCCATGGCGGCGGGACCGGCGAGGCGCTCGACATCGGCGCGGATGCCGTCCTGCACGTCCGCCGACTTGGCCGAGCCGAGAGCGCCGGCGCGCTCCAGCAATCCGAGCGCGAGCAGGAAGGCCCCCTGGGTGGCGAGGCGCGGCATGGCGATGCTGGACGCGCGGGCGGCGGCGGCAAGGCGCTCGAAATCCACATGGGAGGTCAGGTCGTGCCGGCCCGGCTCGGCAAGCGGGTCGCGGTATCGGTGATCGCCGACGGCCTGAAACGTGTCGCCAAAGCCCGATGCCGCGTGTCCGTAATCGATGAACAGTGCCGCGCCGGTGTTTTTCGCCAGATGGGCCGCCACCGTCTCGATCACCGCTTCGCGGGCGGACGCATGTTCGAAGACGGAGCCTTCCGCTTCCCGGTCCGCACCCTGCGGCAGGATCGCCGGATCGGCCAGCACCGGCAGCAGAAGGCGGGCGAGTTTACCGGTTTCATTCAGGCCAATGCCGGTCTCGCGCCAGCCGCCTGCCGCCTTGACGTATTGGCGGAACGGCAGGGCGTCGAGAAACTCGTTGGCGATGAGCAGGGTCGGCAGGTCCGGCAGGTCGGCGAGCGCATCGACCCAACGGATCGCGCCACCGACCGTTGAACCGGCTGTCGCGAAAGCTTCGAGCCTTTCCGCCTGTGCCGCGCGCATGGCGGGGCTCAATTCGATCAGCACGACTTCCATGGCGCGCATCATGTCGGGCCGGGCGGCAAGGACGCGCAGGAGATCGGCCATCAGCGTGCCATGACCGGGGCCGGCTTCGGCGAGGCAGAAGCGGTCCGGCCTGTCCAGGGCCTCCCACGCGCCGACACACCACACGCCAATCAGTTCGCCGAACATCTGGCTGATCTCGGGCGCGGTGATGAAGTCGCCCCTGCGGCCGATTGCCTGCCGGGTGGTGTAATAGCCGAACTCCGGATCGGCGAGGCAGCGCTGCATGTAGGTTGCGAGCGGCAGCGGGCCGTCGCGCCCGATCTGGAAGCGCAGTTTTTCGGCGAGCGATGAAAACCGCGCCATGCCGGTCAGCCCCGGGTCGCCGGGCGTCGGCCCGGCGCGCTGACCATCGCCCACAATCCGGCCAGCAGGACGGGAACCGACAGAACCATGCCCATGGTCAGCCAGCCGCCGGCAAGATAGCCGATCTGTGGATCGGGCAGGCGGACGAACTCGACCGCGATGCGGGCGATGGCGTAGCCGAAGAGATAGGCGCCGCCAACAAATCCGGGATCAGCCAGCTTGAGAAAGCGATGGGTGAGCAGGCGCATCAGGCCAAACAGAACCAGGCCTTCGAGCAGGCCCTCATAGAGCTGGCTTGGATGGCGCGGTACGCCGTCGCCCGTTACCGGGAAGATCACGCCGAGGGCGAATTCGGTCGGCTTGCCGTAGAGTTCCTGATTGATGAAGTTGGCGACGCGGACGAGAAAAATGCCGATGCCGCAGGAAGCGGCGATCATGTCGAACAGAGAAAAGACCGAAAAGCCGCGGCGGCGGGCGAAGACGATCATCGCGATGACGATGCCGGTTAGCCCGCCATGAAAGCTCATGCCGCCCTGTTGCAGGGCGAAGATGCGCATCGGGTCGTCGAGATAGACCGCGAGATCATAGAACAGGACGTAACCGAGCCGGCCGCCGAGGATAATGCCGAGCACCGCCCAGACGACGAAATCGTCGATGTCGACCGGCTGGATCGGCAGGCGGTCCGGCGCGGAGGACGGCCAGAGGCGAGGATCGGATACCAGGCGCTTGGCATACCACCAGCCGAACAGGATGCCGGCCACATAGCCGATGCCATACCAGTGAACGGAAAGCGGGCCGAGGCTGATCAGCACCGGATCGATATCGGGGAAGGCGATCGCCGCCATCGGATGAGCAAACATGTCCTGGACGCCCGCATTGAGGGATGAACCGTTCCCTATCCCAGCCCCAACGCTGCGGCAAGGTGGGGTGGCAAGGTGGGGCGGCAAGGTGGGGCGAAGGCGCGCCGGCTGCGTTCTGCTGCCGCGTTGATTTGCCGGTCCGCCGGTCTTATCTGTTGGGAGAAACAACCCGCCCAAGGACAGGATACCGCCATGAACACCGATGGACCGAACCGGATTTTCGATGAATTCGCCAAGCTGATGACGGATGCGGCGGGCGTTGCCCAGGGCATGCGCAAGGAGGCGGAGGGCGTGTTCCGCCACCAGGCGGAGCGGATGCTCAACAATCTCGATCTCGTCAAGCGCGACGACTTCGAAGCGGTGAAGGAAATGGCGGTCAGGGCGCGGGAAGAAAATGACCGGCTGGCTGAACAGATCGCGGCCCTTGAGGCGCGGCTCGCCGCGCTCGAAAAGGGCAAATAGGCGGGTTCATGACCCAGGTCGCCGCCGGAGGCTTCGGCCGAGAGCGGGGCAGGCATTGTCCGATGGCTGATCGCGGAATTTTTTTCGCCACGTTTTCCACAGGCCGCCGGTGCGAAAAAGCGGAGTCGGAAGAATCTGTTAGCACGCCTTCTGCAGAGCTTGATTCCGCTCTTCTCCACAGATTCGCCCCGTCGCCCGGCGTTCGGTGCTGGCGAATGGGCGTTTCCTGAATACACTGAAATCAGGGTTTGATTCGCGGCGGACCTGGGCAACTCTCTTCCTCCCGGTTGTCCATGTGGAGCAGGCAGGCACTGTGGGACTGACGGTTTCTGTTGCCTGCCTGCTTTTCGAGGAATGCGCGTGCCGGCAGCCAGGCGGGCACGGGCAAGTGAAGTCAAGGAGCATCCGGGCATGGCCCTTTTTGAAGTCGAAGTGGAACGGGAGATCAATCCGGTCGACCTGCTGGAGCAGGTGGCTTCGGTCAATGAATGGCAGTTCGAGCGCATTGACGACGAAATCAGCATGTCGGTCGACGGCGTGTGGGCGGCCTATGACGTGTCGCTGTCCTGGATGGAGGATTTCGAGGCACTGCATCTGGCCTGCGCCTTCGATCTCAAGATTCCCGAAAACCGGATCAACGAGACGATCCGGCTGATCTCGATGATCAACGAGCAATTGCTGATCGGCCATTTCGATCTGTGGCGCGAGGACGGCGCGGTGATGTTCCGCCAGACGCTGCTGCTCAATGGCGGCGCCGAGCCGACGGCCGAACAGCTCGAATGCCTTCTGACCAGCGCGCTCGAAGCCTGTGAGCGCTATTTCCAGGCCTTCCAGTATGTGGTCTGGGCCGGCAAGGGCAGCAAGGACGCGCTCGATTCGGTGCTGTTTGAGACGATGGGCACGGCGTAGCCTTTCGCCTCATTCTCCCCAGCATTCTCCCTAGTCGGCGATGATCGCATCGGCCTCGAATTCCACCAGCCATTCGGGATTGACGAAGCGGTCGATTGCCATGATCGTGTCGACAGGCCGGACCTCCCTGAAATATTCCTTGCGCACGTCGATGGCGGCTTTCCAATTGTCGATATCGGTCAGGATCACCCGGGTGCGCACGACGTCGTGAAGCCCGGAGCCGGCCTGTTCGAGAGCCGCCTTGATGATCTCGATGCATTGCCGGCTCTGGGCGGCGACATCGCCGATACCCACCGTCTTGCCATCGGCGCCGACCGGCGCCGTGCCGCCGATGGAGATGAAGGGACCGACGCGCACGGCGCGGCTGAAGCCGACGATCGCCTCCATCGGATTGCCGTTCGAAATCAGTTCGCGATCGAATTTCATGGCTCTGCTCCTGTGCTGGTCCTGCCATTGGCGGTTGCGAGGAAAGTAAGGAGAAACGGGGTGCTTCTGTCCAGCGGCAATAGGCGGGCGCATTGGCTCCAGCCGTTTCGGGACTGCCGGAGAATGAGCGGCTTCACGAGGCCGCGCCACCTTGAAGCGCGGGCGGCGGCATGGCAGGTATGCGTACGAAACAGGAGGAGGTTCACCATGGCTGGTTCGTTCGATCTCTGCCTTTGCGGCGCCGGCAATATGGGCGGCGCCATGCTGGCGGGATGGCTTGAAAGCGGCTTTCCGGCGGAGCGCGTCACGGTGATCGATCCGGGGCCGCGCGGCGCCATGGCGGAACTGATTGCCGCCAGCGGCATCCGCCATGCGACTTCCGCGCCCGAGGGCTATCGCGCCGATGTGCTGATGATCGCCGTCAAGCCGCAGCTCATGGAGGTGGTATTGCCGGGCCTGGCGGCGGTGACGTCGGGTGAAACGGTATGTGTCAGCGTTGCCGCAGGCACGACGATCGCCCGGATCGCCGGCCATCTCGGCGATGTGCCGATCGTGCGCTGCATGCCCAATACGCCGGCGCTGCTGCGGCGCGGGATCACCGCCTGCTGTCCCAATGGGCGCGTCAGCACGGCGATGCGCGAGCGGGTCGATACCCTGCTCAGGGCGATCGGCAAGACCGAATGGGTGGACGATGAAAGACTGATCGACGCGGTGACCGCCGTGTCGGGCAGTGGGCCGGCCTATGTCTTTCACCTTGCCGAATGCATGGCGGCAGCCGGCATGGTGGAAGGCCTGCCGGAAGCGCTGGCCAATGCGCTGGCGCGAGAAACCATTGCGGGTGCCGGGGAAATGCTGTCGCAGCTGCCGGAAAGTGCGGCCGAGTTGCGCAGCAATGTCACGTCGCCCAACGGCACGACCCAGGCGGCGCTTGAGAAGCTGACGGAGGATGAAGCGATGGCGAAACTCTTTGCCCGGGCCATTCATGCCGCCCGCATGCGGTCGGAAGAATTGTCGGGATGAGGCCATGAGCGGGAAAGGCGAGATCACCCCAAACATCACGGTCGATGATTTCCTGAAGGTCGATATCAGGGTCGGCACGGTCGTTGAAGCCGAAATCTTCGCCGAGGCGCGCAAGCCGGCCTACAAATTGCGCATCGATTTCGGCGAGGCGATCGGTGTGCGGAAATCCTCGGCGCAGATCACCGCGCATTACCAGCCGGAGGAACTGGTCGGGCGGCAGGTGATGGCTGTGGTCAATTTTCCGCCGCGCCAGATCGGCCCCTTCATGTCCGAAGTGCTGACGCTCGGTTTCATGGATGAGGCGGGCGCTGTGGTGCTTGCCCATCCGGGCAGGAAAGTACCCAACGGCGCGCGGATGCACTGAACTCGACAAGGGTTAATGCGGCAGGCGCACCGTGGCGCGCAGGCCGCCCATGGGCGAATCCTCGAGCTTGATGTCGCCGCCATGCAGCCGGGCGATGTCCTTGGCGATCGACAGGCCGAGCCCGGTGCCGCTCTCGTCCTGGTTGCGCGCCTCGTCGAGCCGGATGAAGGGCTTGAAGACCTCCTCGCGCTTGCCGGGCGGGATGCCCGAACCGTTGTCGTCGACCCACAGGACGATGTCCTGGCCGTCGTCGACGGCGGTCGCCTTCACCTTGCTGGCATGGCGAAAGGCATTGGTGACGATGTTGCCGACCATGCGGGCGAGCGCGTTGGGCCGGCCGCGGATCGACAGGCCCTTGGGGCTCGAAACCGTGTATTTGCAGTTCTTGAGCGATGCCTCGTTGCGATGGCGCTCGAACAGGTCGGCAATGCGCACGACGCCGATCTGCTCTCCGGCCTCACCCTTGGCGAAATCGAGATAGCCCTGCAGCATGCGCTGCATCTCGTCGATGTCGCGCTGCAATTCCTCGGTCTCGTGCGAGTCGCCCAGGAGCGCGACCTGAAGCTTGAAGCGGGTGAGAATGGTCCGCAGGTCGTGGGAAACGCCGGTCAGCATGGCGGTGCGCTGCTGGATCTGGCGGTCGATGCGCTCGCGCATCTGCAGGAAGGCGAGGCCCGCCTGGCGCACTTCTCGGGCGCCGCGAATGTGGAAGTCGATCGGCAGGTCGCGGCCCTTGCCATAGAGTTCGGCGGCGCGGGCAAGGTTCTGGATCGGCCGGATCTGGTTTCGGAGGAAGAGGATCGAAACGACGATCAGGAAAAGCGACGCGCCGACCATCCACAGCAGGAAGATGTGCGAGTTGGAGGCATAGGCCTGGCTGCGGCGGGCATAGACGCGCAGCACCTTTTCCGGCTGTTCGAGCCGGACGCGGATTTCGACCAGGTTCGAATCGCCCACCGTATCGATCCAGAACGGGCGGCCGATCTGGCGGGTGACCTCTTCCTGCAACACGTCGTCGAGGATCGAGAAGAACGGCTTGGCGGTGGGCGGCGGGAAGGGATCGGGCGGCAGGATGGCGATGTTGAGGCGCAGCCGCTCGCGGGCGATGCGGGTGATCTCCTCATAATCGGCGTCCTGGGGATAGGTCTCGATGATGTCGATGATGCTGGCGATGTCGGCGGTCACCGCCGTCGACAGGCGCTGGGTGACCGTCTGCCAGTGGCGCTCCATGAAGACATAGGCGATGACGATCTGCAGGATCACCATCGGCGTGATGATGATCAGGATCGAGCGGGCATAGAGGCCGCGCGGCATCTTGCGGCCAATCCAGCGCAGCCCGCGGGCGGGCAGGCTTTGCCGCCAGGCGCGATAGCGCGAATTGGGTTGAAAGACTGACAAGCTCGCTCAGGTCCCTGCGGTATAGATTGCCGCCCGGGCTGACCGCCGGGCCGCTGCACTGGCGGGTAAAGTAAGGGCAAAATTGCAAAATGCCAGCGCCAGTTGCGGTGACGTCAGCCGGGAAACAGCTTGTAGCCGACGCCGCGCACGGTCTGCAGCCATTTGGGGTCGCCGGGATCGACCTCGATCTTGCGGCGCAGGCGGTTGATCTGGACATCGATCTTGCGTTCGCCCGCATCGCCCTGATCGGGCAGCAGTTCATGGCGGGCGACGGTCTCGCCCATGCGGCTTGCGAAGATCACCATGATGTCCTGTTCGCGGTCGGTAAGCCGGATGATCTCGCCATCGCGCTTCAATTCCCGCTTGGCGACGGAAAACTGGAACGGGCCGAAGGTGACGTGCTCGACGGCGAGCGCATCGGGCTTGGCGGCGCGCTTGAGGATGTTGTTGATGCGCAGGACCAGTTCGCGCGGATCGAAAGGCTTGGGCAGATAGTCGTCGGCGCCGGCTTCAAGCCCGTCGATGCGGTCGCCGGTTTCGGCCAGCGCGGTCAGCATCAGGATCGGAACGTCGCGGGTTTCCTTCAGCGACCGGGTCAGCGCGATGCCGCTCTCGCCCGGCATCATCACGTCGAGGATCAGCAGGTCGAATTCGAGGCCCTCGAGCTGGCGGCGCGCTTCCGCGGCATCGGCCGCCATGGTGATGCGGAAGCCGCGTTCGCGCAGATAGCGCTTGGTGAGGTCGCGAATCCGCCGGTCGTCATCGACCACGAGCAGATGCGGCGCATCGTCGTCGAGCGCTATGGGGCGCCGCGATGCAGGGCTTTCGTTTGCCATGTTGTCCATCGGCCTTGCCTCCAAAGGAACCCTAGCGCGAGCCGCTCCGCATGCCGCTCAGGAACTCGGCGATCGCGCGCCGGTCGCCCGCCTTCAACTCCCTCAATGCCGAGCTGATGCGGCGGGACTGTGGCGCGGAAAGCTTGCGGATGAGCGCGCGACCCGCCTCGGTGGGAAACAGCAAACGCTGCCTGCGATCGTGCTCACCGGTCTTCTGCACAATATAGCCCGATTCAATGAGCTGTTTCAAAACCCGGGCGAGGCTCTGCTTGGTGATGGCGAGAATGTCGAGCAGTTCGGCGACGCTCATCGACGGGCTGCGGTTGACGAAATAAAGCACCCGGTGGTGGGCGCGGCCGAAGCCCTGGGCCTCCAGAATGCGGTCCGGATCGCCGACGAAATCGCGATAGGCGAAGAACAGGAGTTCGATCAGTTCGATTTCCTCGATCTCGCCATCGCCAAGCGGAACGGTGATGGCGTTTTTCGGGGCGTTCTCAAAAGCGGTCATGCGGTCTGCCGATGCGGAAAAGTATGCCGGGATAATCATGGATCGCACCTTTGTGCAAGCAGGCCCCGTGACAAGGGGCCGATTGATTATGTCAGTACTATTGACATAAAATCCAGTCCTGCTTAGGTCGCGCCGTTTTACGTCGTGGCCGCGGAATTCGGCCGATCGGCGTTTCAATTTCGCCCCAAAAGGCATTATCCTGTCGCGAGAGCAGTTTTTTCGGGAGGCAAATCATGGCTGGCGTTCCTTACGATCAAATGGGTGGCCATATCTGGTTCAATGGCGAATTCGTCGAATGGGGCGATGCCAAGGTGCATGTTCTGACCCATGGCCTGCACTATGCAAGCTGCGTGTTCGAGGGCGAGCGGGCCTATGAGGGCACGATCTTCAAATTGCGCGAACATACCGAGCGGCTGTTCTATTCGGCCGAAACGCTGGGCATGACCCTGCCGTACACGGTCGAGGAGATCGACCGCGCATCGATCGCGACACTGGAAAAACAGGGGCTGCGCGATGCCTATGTGCGGCCGGTTGCCTGGCGCGGCAGCGAGATGATGGGGGTTTCGGCCCAGAAGAACCGGATCAATGTCGCCATCGCCGTCTGGGAATGGCCGAGCTATTTCGCGCCCGAGGAAAAGCTCAAGGGCATCCGGCTCGATCTCGCCAAGTGGCAGCGGCCCGATCCGAAGACAGCCCCCTCCTTTGCCAAGGCGGCCGGCCTCTACATGATCTGCACCCTGTCGAAACATGCCGCCGAAGCCAAGGGCTATGCCGATGCGCTGATGCTCGACTATCGCGGCCAGGTGGCGGAGGCGACGGGCGCGAACGTCTTCTTCATCCAGGATGGCGTGATCCATACGCCGAAGCCCGATTGCTTCCTCGACGGGATCACCCGTCGCTCGGTCATCGATCTTGCCAAGGCGCGGGGCTATGAGGTGGTCGAACGGGCTATCCAGCCCGAGGAAATGAGCGATTTCTCCGAATGCTTCCTGACCGGCACGGCGGCGGAAGTGACGCCGGTTTCCGAAATCGCGCAATACCGCTTCACGCCTGGCGAAATCTGCAGGAACCTGATCGCCGATTACGATGCGCTGGTGCGCGGCAAGCTCGACGCCAAGGCGGCGTGAGAGGCCTGTCCGGCATCTTGAACCATGCCGCCCGGGCCCCTCGGGCGGCATTTGCTTTTGAGCAAGACACGCTCTAACCGCTTTCCTTTCCCCAACGGCAAGTATAGTCTGGTCTCGGGGCGTTGGCCGGACATCGATTCCGGCAAAGCGGCCGGCTGAACGGCTGGCCCATCGAAAAGGGGAAAACTGAATGGAAATGATTGTGTCCCTGATTATTCAGGCGATTGCGGGCGCAGCGGGTGGCGGCATTGTCGGCACGCTCATCAAGACCGTCGGCATGCAGACGATCACCCGGCTGGTGGTCGGTGCCGTCGGCGGCATTATCGGTGGCGGGGTCGTCAGCGGCGCCGGTCCGCTGGGCGGGCTTGTCGGCGCCATGGCGGGCGATGCCGGTAGCGGGCTCGATATGGGCAATATCATCGCCCAGATCGCCGGCGGCGCGATCGGCGGCGGCGGGCTGACCGGGATCGGCGGCATCCTTGCCGGCATGATGAAGAAATAACATCGCCGTCCATGAAGCCTGCCTGCGGGCGGGCATTCTTGACGCTTAAGGTTCATGCGCATAGTTTGTGCGCATGAACCAGCGGTTGCGCGCCATCCGTATGAAATCCGACCGCAAGATCGGGCGTCGAGCGACCAATCTTTCGCTCGATAGCACTCTTGTTGCCGAGGCGCGCGAACTTGGCCTCAATCTGTCGCGGATTGCCGAGGAGGGCCTTGAGCAAGCGGTCAAGGCCGAGCGTGAAAAGCGCTGGAAAGAGCAAAATCGCGAGGCGATCGAAGCACACAACCAATATGTGCGGGAACACGGCCTGCCGCTTGCAAAATACCGGCTGTTTTAGCTTGGCACGATATGATGCCTATTGGAGCCCCGAGCGGGACTGCTATCTCATTGATGTGCAATCGGACCTTATCGGTGGACTGTCAAGCCGGGTCGTGATCCCGGCTTACCCCTTCGAGAAAGCGCCGAAGCAGATAGCGAGGCTTAATCCCGATTTGCAAATTGGTGGCCGGAACTGCGTTCTGATGACCGATTTCATTTCCGCGGTGCCCGAGCGGGGGCTTGGCAGACCGGTGGAAAATCTTGCCGCAGAACACGACAAGATCGTGATGGCGCTCGATCTGCTGTTTACCGGAATTTGATCTCACATGCCCGGGCCCGGCCGGATCGGGCTGCCATCTGTAAAGCGCGAAAAGCGGAAGCGGGTGAGGTCGTGGCCGGTCGGCCGTTCGAGGGCGATATTGGCGATGCACCTGCCGAAGCCCGGGCCGATGCCGAAACCGTGGCCGCTCATGCCGGTCGCGAGGATCAGACCGGCGATCTGCGGCACGCGGTCGACGATCGGCACCACGTCCGGCATGGTATCGATCATGCCGGCCCAGGCATGGGTGATCTGCGGCAGGCCGAGGCCGGGAAAGCGCGCGGCAAAGCGCTGCCGGACCTTTTGCGTCCTTGCGGCGTCGGCTGCGGGATCGAGCACACGGCAGCGCTCGAACGGCGTTTCGCCATCCTCGGCCCAGTGGCGGCTGGTCGTCCAGCCATCGGGAAAGCCCGGCTGCTGGGCCCAGGGATGAAACCGGGTCTGGCCCAGGGATTGCCGTGCGGTCGGCAGGTACTTGATCAGATGGCGGAAGGCGTCGGGACCGATATAGAGGTCATGGGCATCGGCTGCCGACATGGTATAGCCGCCGTCCTCGCGCCGGCGGAAGGCGATTTCCTCATCCGCCGCGCAGCCCTCGAAGACGGCGGGAAGCGGTGCCGTGCGCGCCGCCGTTGAGCGGACGGAGAGCTGCGGTATCGACACGTCATGGCGACGCAGGAAGAGCGATGACCAGGCGCCCGCCGCGACAACGACCTGTGCGCATGCGACATAGCCTGCCTCGGTATGGACGCCGCGCACCGAACGGTTGGTGACTTCGAGCGCCCGGGCGGCGCAGTTTTCACGGATGACGACGCCTTGCGATTGCGCCAGTTCGGCGAGTGCTGGAACCGCCTGCCAGGGTTCGCCGCGGGCGTCGGACGGGCAGTAGAGGCCGCCCTTCCAGCGCCTGCCGCCGGCGCCGGTATCAATCCTGGCAGCGATTTCTTCCGTCGTGAGTTGTCTTACCTCGACCTGGCAGGCCCTTGCGTCTTCGAGATAGGCGGCATGTTTGGCCTCGCCGTGGTCATCGTTGCGCAGGTAGAAAATGCCTTCGCGGCGAAAGCCGGTCCGCCTGCCCGTATCGCGGTCGAGTTCCTGCCATAGCCGACTGGCTTCAACCATGACCGGCAGTTCCTCGCGGTCGCGGCCAAGCTGGCGGATCCAGCCCCAGTTGCGCGAGGACTGTTCGCCGGCGATGCGGCCTTTCTCGACGAGGGTTACCCGTTTTCCAGCGCGGATCAGATAGAGCGCGGCGCAAATGCCGATGACGCCGCCGCCGATGATGACGATATCGGTTGCCTGTGGCAGGGGGGCGGAAAAACGGACGGGATTGGCAAGCGAGATCGGGCCGGACATGAGCGCTATCGGGAGAGGTGCGGGACAGGTGCAAAGCCGCTTCCATAGTCCCGGCGGGGCGAGAAAAAAAGCGTGAAAATGCCGAACAACCTGCTATATTGCTGCCAACAGGTATCGAGCGGCCCTGAGATTTCCATCTGGGGGTCGTTTTCTTTTTGTCGATTTGAAGATGAAATCCGGCGGGAGCCACTGACGGCTTTCCCGGCAGCTTTCCCGCCGGTTTTCAAAGTGAGGATGCATGGAAAAAGTACCCATGACGCAAGGCGGCTATGACATGCTGCAGGCCGAACTGAAGCGGCGCCAGTCGGAAGAGCGTCCGGCGATCATTGCCGCGATTGCCGAGGCGCGCGCCCATGGCGACCTGTCGGAAAACGCCGAATACCATGCCGCCAAGGAACAGCAGAGCCACAATGAGGGCCGGGTCAGCGAGCTTGAGGATCTGCTGTCGCGGGCCGAGGTGATCGATGTGAAGAAGCTCTCGGGCTCGACCGTCAAGTTCGGCGCCACGGTCACCCTGATCGACGAAGAGACCGAGGAGGAGAAGACCTATCAGATCGTCGGCGAGCAGGAAGCGGATGTGAAATCCGGCAAGATCTCGATCCTGTCGCCGATCGCGCGCGCCATGATCGGCAAGGGCGAGGGGGATTCGATCGAGGTTGCCGCCCCCGGCGGGGCGCGGGATTATGAAATCCTGGCGGTGAAATTCGTCTGATCCGGCCGGTGGAGATGACAAGAAGGCGGCCGCGGGCCGCCTTCAGATTGCTGACGAACCCCGTCGAATTTCGGCGGGGTTTTTCGTATCGGGCGTTTGGTTTTGGATTGGCTGAGATGAGTGTCGTGGTCCTACGCCGGTCGGGGCAGCGGGCTTTTGGTCAGCGCC
>JAGRLT010000021.1 GCA_020441665.1 Nitratireductor sp. | reverse complement strand
GGCACCACCGCCGCGATCGGCGCCTGGCTGTCGGCGGAGCTTTCGACGGTGCCGCCGACCTCGACCCTGTAACCCGGCGGCAGAGCGGCGTCGAAGGCGGCGACCTTGCCCGCCAGATCCGAAACGATGGTCGCCGGCTGATCCTTGGTCGAAATCGCCGCCTCGATGGTGATGGTCGGCTTCCGGTCGCGTTGATGGATCACCGGCTGTTCGGTCTGATAGCTGAAGGTCGCCACCGAGCGCAGCGGGATCGCCCGCCCGTCGCCGGCCGAAAGCTGAAGCTCGGGCAGGGCTTCGACGACAGCGCGCGAGCGGGCGTCGCCACGGGCGATGATGTCGATGAGATAAGCATCGTCGCGCAGCTGGGTGATGGGGGTGCCGTCATAGATCGTATTCAGCGCCGCCGCGATGTCGCGCTGGCTGATGCCGAGCTGCCGCGCCTTGTCCTGCAGGATTTCGACCCGCAGCATGCGCGCCGGCTCGTTCCAGTTCATGACGATGTAGGCAAGGCGGGGATCGCTGGCGACGACGGCCGTCAGCTCGCGCGCCTTGTCGCGCAGCGTCTCGATGTCCGGGCCCGACATGCGGTATTGAACGGGGCGACCCACCGGCGGGCCGATTTCGAGCAGTTTGACGAAGATGTCGATGCCCGGAAACCGGGTTTCGGCGATCCCGCGCAACTTCTCGCGCAGGGCGTCCCGTGCTTCCACCGACGGCGTCTGGATGACGATCTGGCCGGTGCTGGGCGAGGGCGTGGCGACATCATAGGAGAGAAGGAAACGTGGTGCGCCGCGCCCGACATAGGACGACCAGAACAGCACGTTGTCGTCGTCCGTCAGGAAGGTTTCCATCCGCTCGATCTGGGCCCGCGTTTCGGAGATCGAGGCATTCTGCGGCAGGTCGAAATCGACGATCAGTTCAGGCCGGTCGGAATTGGGAAAGAACTGCTGCTCGACGAAACGCATCCCGAAGATCGACAGGGCGAAGACGGCAACGGTCGCGCCGATGGTCACCCAGCGGTAGCGCATCGCCGCCAGGAGTGCCCGGTGAAAGGCCTTGCGCAGCCGCCCGGGTTCGCCGCTGTGATGCTTCATCGACTTCGGCAGCATCGTCACGCCGATCAGCGGCGCGAACAGCACGGCGACGATCCACGACACGATCAGCGACACCGCGATCACCACGAAAAGCGAGAAGGTGAACTCGCCCGCGGCCGAGGAATTGAGCCCGATGGGAATGAAGCCCGTAACCGTCACCAGCGTTCCCGACAGCATCGGAAAGGCGATCGAGCTCCAGGCATAGGAAGCGGACCTGGTCAGGCTCTCGCCCTTTTCCAGGCGCGAGATCATGGTTTCGATCGCGATCATCGCATCGTCCACCAGCAGGCCGAGAGCGATGATGAGCGCGCCGAGCGAGATCCGTTGCAGGGTGAAGCCGGTCTGCTGCATCACGACGAAGGTGATCGCCAGCACCAGCGGGATGGTCAGCGTCACCACCAATCCGGCGCGCAGGCCGAGAGAGATGAAGCTGACCGCCAGAACGATCAGCACGGCTTCGAGAAGGGCCTGGAGGAAATGCCCCACCGCCTCTTCCACGACATGGGGCTGGTCGGCGACCTGGTGAATCTCGATGCCGATGGGCAGGCCTGCCTCGACCTCGGTCATGACCTGTTCCAGTTCGGTGCCGAAATCGACGATGTTGGCGCCCTGCCGCATGCCGACGGCAAGGCCGACCGCCTCCTGCCCGTTGTAGCGGAAGAGTTCCGAGGGCGGATCCTCATAGCCGCGCCGGATGGTGGCGACGTCGGCAAGCCGGAAGAAACGGTCGCCGACACGAAGGTTTATGTCCGCAAGGCTTTGCGCATTGGAGAACTGGCCGCCGACGCGCACCAGAACCCGTTCCGGCCCGGCCTCGATCACGCCCGAGGAGACGATGGCGTTCTGTGCCGCCAGCGTGGCCTGCACCGCCTGCTGGTTGAGCCCCAGGGCGGCGAGCTGCTCGGTCGAGAACTCCATGTAGATGACTTCGTCGCGGGTGCCGAAGATCTCCACCTTGCCGGCATCGGGCAGGGACTGCACGGCGCGCTTCACCTCCTCGACGTGGTCGCGCACCTCGCGCGGGGAAAACCCGTCGGATGTGAAGGCGAAGATGTTGCCGAACACGTCGCCGAAACTGTCGTTGAAGGTGAAGCCGGCGAATTCGGCGGGAAATTCGGGCCGGATGTCGGCCATCATGTTGCGGACCTGCTGCCAGATGCGGGGCAGTTCCGCCGCTCTGGTGGTGGGCAGAAGCTCGATGAAGACGATCGACTGGCCGGGTCGCGTGACCGAGCGGGTGAAATCCAGCGCGTCGATATCCTCTAGCTTCTTCTCGATGCGGTCGGTGACCTGGGTCAGCGTTTCCTCGACATTCGCCCCTGGAAGCGCGGCGGAGACGATCATCGTCTTGATCGAGAAATTCGGGTCCTCTTCCCGGCCGATCGTGAAATAGGCCATCGCGCCCGCCAGCAGCGACACGATCATCAGGAACCAGACGAAGGACCGGTGCTTGAGCGCCCAGTCCGAAAGGTTGAAGCCGTTCATCGCGATACCTGCGCGCCGACGGTCTGGCCGTCGGTCAGGGAGTGGATGCCGCGCGTGACGATCTCGTCGCCCTCGGAAAGGCCGGCTGCGATGACGGTGAACGCTTCGAGCGTTGCGCCCACGGTCACGGCACGCCGGTGCACGGTGTTGTCGGTGCGGTCGACCACCCAGACCATCGGGTCGGTGTCGGGGTCGAGCAGCGCGGTGCTAGGAATCACCACGGCGGCCTCGGGGCCGGTGGCGAGCCGGGCATGGGCGAGTGCGCCCAGCCGGAAGGCCTCGGGCGGCGCGTTGAGGCGCAGATGCGCCCTGCGGGTGCGAGTGCTGCGTTCGGCCACCGGGTCGATCCGGTCAAGCCGGGCGCGCGCCGTGACCTCGGGATTGGCGATCAGGCTGGCGATGAACTCGGTTCCCGGCCGCAGGGCGGCGGTATCGCGTTCGCTCAGGTCGATCACGATCTCGCGCTCGCCGGTGCCCGACAGACGCAGCACCGGGGCACCGGCGGCAACCGTTGCTCCCGGCTCCTCGTATACCGTGGTGATGATCCCGTCCTGCGGGGCGGTGAGCGTGGCCAAAGCGCGAATGTCGCGCGCGCGGACCAATGCGGCCCGGGCCTGTTCGACCTGCGCGTCGGCTGCGATCAGCGCGCGCTCGGCAGAGTCCAGCCGGGTCTGTGCCCCGGCGCCCCGCGCGGCCAGTTCGCTCGCCCTGTCGCGGGCATCGCGTGTCGAGGCTGCCTGCGCCTCGGCCACCGCCACGCCGGACTCGGCCGAGCGGACGCTGGCATCGAGATCCTCGGGATCGAGCCTGGCCAGCACGTCGCCCTTCGCCACCAGATCCCCCTGCGAGGCCGGCCGTTCGGCGATGGTGCCGATCATCGGAAAGCCGAGATCGGCCTCGATGCGGGCCGAGACCGTGCCGACATAGTTGGCGGCCAGCGCGTCGGTAAGGTCGACGATCTGCGATACCACCGGGCGTGGCGTCTCGGCGGCGGCAGCGGCGGCCGGCAGCGCCATGCACAGCGTGAAGGCGAGCCAGCGGATCATTGTGCTTCTCCCACGGCCTGCACCACGCGGCCGGGAAACAGGAACTGCGCCCCCCGCGCCACGACCAGATCGCCCGCGCCAAGGCCCGAGGCGACGACGATCCGGCCGGTAAGATAGCGCTCCACCTCGATCGGCGTCAGCGTCACGGCCCTGGTCTCGGGATCGACCGTCCAGACCGCGGGAGCGTCGCCACTGGCCGACAGGACGGTGTAGGGCAGCACGATCTGTCCGGGCTCGGTGACGGTCGCCGTTCCTCGCACCGCCTCGCCATAGGTCAGTCCCGGAGGCGGATTGTCGATGCGCACCGTGATCTCAACCGTGCCGGTCCTCTCGTCCACCAGGGGTGCTATCTCGCTGATCGTGCCGGAAAACGCCGTCGCCGGATCGGCGAGCCGGGTCAGGCGGATGTCGGCGGGCGGCGCCTCGCCGGTCAACAGGACCTCGGGAACTTGAAACACCGCCTCGAGGCCGGTCGAAAGGGCCAGATCCATCACCGGCTGAGCGGCGCCGACGACCTGACCCGCCTCGGCCATCCTTGCCGTCACCGTCGCGGCCGCGGGAGCGGTCAGTTCGGTGTCGGCCAGTGCCTTTTGCGCGCGATCCAGTTCGGCGCGGGCCTGGCCCAGCGTGCCGTCCGCGATGTGAAGCTTGTCGCTGGCGGTATTGCGCGCCGCGCGGGTCGTCGCTCCGCGCGCCAGCAGTTCTTCCTCGCGCGCCAGATCGTCCGCCGCCTGCCGCTGATCGGCCTCGGCGGTGGTCAGCCCGGCTTCGGCAGCGCGCAGCGCCTGCTGCTGCTGCACCGCATCGAGCCGCGCCAGCACTTGACCTGCCGCCACCGTCTCGCCCTCATCGGCAAAGATCTCGACAACGCGCCCCGCAACCGGAAAGGCCGCGCTGACGCTGTCGCGGGCGCGCACCTCGCCGGTCAGGGAGTAGTCCTGAGCCTGGGGGGTGGCTTCGACCACGACGATCTCGGTCAACAGCGGCCCGTCGGCCGCCGCCGGCGTGGCCAAGGCGCAGACGCCCAGACCGAGAACCGCCGCGAAAACTGCTTTCTGCATTCGACTACCTTGTGCGCCGTTCCACCATCGAAACCGATGATAACACTGCATCCAGAATTCCCGCTAGCCATGTTGGTGCGGTAAAAGCATCAAGTGAATTTCCCCCGTCGCAAAACCAGGCTACTGCCTATTCCGTCGGCGAGCAGCGCTCCCTGTGGATGGCCTCCAGCCCCTCCCGGAAACGGGTCACCTGGAAGTCCGGAAACCGCGTCTTGAACTTTTCCGACACGAAGATGTTGTCGGCTTCGTAGCGTGGCAGCAGTTCCGACGCATCACGAACCGTGCGGCTGAAGAGGCCCGCCAGCCTCAGCTGCCAGCGTTTCAATACCCGGTAGCTCGGCCTTGTGCCGAATCGTTCGGCGGCGAGCTCGATGAACGCTCGATAGGTCAGGCGATCGTCGTCGCAGGGCAGGTGCCAGGTCTCGCCATAGGCGTCCGGCGTGTTGCCGAGCAAGGCCATCGCCCGGCTGGCATCCGGCGTATAGATCAGGCTGCGCAGGGTGTCGTCGCGCAGCAGGACACGCGCCGCCCTGCCTTGTGCCAGCGGGTCGATGATGGAGGTGTTGGTAATGCTTTGGGTCTTGCCCGGCCCGTAGAATTCGGGCGCCCGGCAGATCATTGCATCGACGCGGCCGCGCGCCATGGCACTGAGCAGCTCCTCGGCGATTTCCGCGCGAACGCGGCCCTTGGCGCCATTGGGCCGAAACGGCGTTGCTTCCGTCTGGGGGGCTGCGGTCTGCGGATACATATAGGTGTTGTCGAAGAAGACGAGCCGTGCGTTCCCGGCCGCGCAGGCATCGATCACATTGTTCATGATCACGGGCCATTGCGCGACCCACATCTGCGTATCCATCGGCAGCCCGGCGGTCAGATAGACGATGTCCGAGCCTTCGACGGCGTGTCGCGCCTGCTGGGCGTCGAGGAGGTTTGCGGCCCGCAGGTGGTCCGTCGCATTCACCTTCCGGGGGTTTCGACTCACGAGCCGAATTTCAGCATCGAAATCTTCCCTCAGATACCGAGCCAGTTCCTGTCCGATCTGCCCCGAAGCGCCGAGGATCGTTTGCATGGTCTTATCCCTTCCAACGTGCCTGATGCATTTTTTGAAGGGGTCGTGTCAATCGGCGGGAATGCGCGCCGATCCGGCGGCCGAGGGCTGGGCCGGAACGGATGGCGTCGGGCCTATTTCGAGGGAGGCGATTGCGGGCGTGCCGATTGGACGTCCGGCCCGGTCAGGCTGCACAGATCGGTACCGAGCAGGGCGCTGAAACTTTCCAGCCCGATGCGGGCCAACTCGCCTTTCTCGAAGGCCTCGGGCAAGGCGCCGCCTTCCAGCCACAACCCGTCCAGAATGGCGTTGCCGGCGATGCTCAGACCGCGCAGCCTGCTGTCACTCGCCGGGGTGCCGGCCTCCCCGAACACATCCGCGATCAGCGCCCTGAGACGCAGGCGAAGCCTGTCATAGCTGCGCTTGTGGCTGGCATTCATGGCGTCGTCATGCAGCAGGATTTCAAAGAAGCCGGCCCAGATCGCCACCGCCTCGCGGCTGGTGACGGGGGGTTCCAGCGATACCTGGATGAACCGGGCAAGGCGCTTCCTTGCCGATTCCCGGCCGCTGGAAGCCCGGTCCGCCGCGTCGATGAGTTCCGACATGTGCAGTTCATAGGCCGCCGCGATGAGGTCGTCCTTGGAACGGAAATAATAGCGGATCAGCCCCTGGGTGACTTTGCCCTCGCTGGCGATCGCCCGGACCGTGGCCGCCTTCACGCCGTCCCGGGCGATCACCTGCAGCGTCGCCGCGATCAGCTCGGCCCGGCGGGCATCGGTATTCTCTTTTCGGATATTCGTATGTTCGTCCTGCATTGGCCTTCAGCCGCGTTCGGCCAGGTGATTGCCGGCGATCATGCAGCGCACCGAGCCGCCTGCCATTTCGATGGTCGGGATGTTCAGCGGGATCAGCTTCGTGCTCTCGCCGATCTTTGCCCGCTGATCGGGAGTCAGGCTGTCAAAGGCGGTCTGCGACAGCGCGAGAAGGCGCCCGTCGCGGCCCTGGAGCTCGATCGCGTTGCCGGCAAACCGCTCGATCTGCTCGATCGAAAGGTCGATCACCTCCTTGCCGGATTCGCTCAGGCGCGTGGCGATCTCTCCGGCGCGTGCCGCATCGGGGATCATGCAGGTGCCGATCAGGGCGTAGTCGGTCGCGATGCACATCAGCACATTGGTGTGGTAGACCGGCGTTCCATTCCGGTCGACCGCGTCGAAAACCATCGGCTCGTAGTTGAAATGGGTGCAGAAGCGTTCCAGCAGAACCGGGTTGGCGCGGTTGGAGCGGATGACGTAGGCGACGCGATCCAGATGGTCGAGCACCATGGCGCCGGTCCCTTCCAGAAACAGGCCGTCGGGCTCGAGGCCGGAATAGTCGATGACGTCCTGTACCCGGAAATCGCGTTTGAGAAGCTCGATCACATCCATCCGCCGTTCGGCGCGCCGGCTCTTGGCGAACATGGAATAGATCGCCACATGCCCGCCCGGATGGGTTGAAAACCAGTTGTTGGGGAAGACCGAGTCCGGGGTGTCCGGGCCCTCGTCCTCGAACAGGTCGATGCGCACGCCGTTTTCCCGCAGGGTTTCGGCGGCGGCCGAGACCTCGGCATGGGCGCGGGCGGCCACGCCGTCGGCGGCGCCGGCGTCGGGCGCCGTCTGAAAGGCGTTGTCGGCCTCGGTTTCGGGGTTCGGGCGAAAGCAATGCGGGCGGATCATCACCGCGGCGGAAGGCGCCTGAACACTTCGCTTCTTCATGGTTGTCCTCGTGATGGGCGTTTGTTTCCAGTCTGCCGGCATGCGGTCGATCCGCGCGCCGGAACGGCTGCGGGGCGATACGGCCCCGGCTTCCGTAAGGAGAAGCCGCCGCCCGCGCCGCGCCAGGTCATTTTGTTCATCCGGATGAATTTATGCACTTGTATAAATTTATGCGCTTGTATAAAGATTAAGTCAACACCAATTTCCAACCCGGCCCGCGCGGCCAAACGATGGAGAGAAACTTGTCTGCCCGTTCCTACACCTTCACCCATGCCGTCACGCGCAAACCCAGTGCGACGGTGGTTCAGGGCCTGCGCGCGGTCGATACCGGGGCGCCCGACCTGGCGGTCTTCGAACAGCATCATGCGGCCTATGTGGAGGCGCTGAAATCGACCGGCGCGGAGGTCATCACGCTGGAGCCGCTGGAGGCGTTTCCCGATTCGGTCTTTGTCGAGGACGCGGCACTCTGTCTTCAGGAATGCGCCATCGCCATGCGGCCGGGCACGCCCTCCCGTCTGGGCGAGGCCGTCGTCATGGCCGAGACGCTGGCGGGCATCTATGGCGAAGTTCTGGCGATCGAAGGCCCCGGTTTCATCGATGGCGGCGATATCCTGACCACCGAGCGCGAGATTCTCGTGGGCACGTCCGCAAGGACGGACGCCGCCGGCGTCGAAGAACTGCGCAAGCTGGTTTCCCGCTTCGGGTATTCCGTGCGCGAACTGCAGACGCCCAAGGGGGTGCTGCATTTCAAGACCGATTGTTCGCTGCTCGACGAGGAGACCATCCTGTCCACCCGGCGCCTCGCGGATTCGGGCTGTTTCGAGGGCTACCGGGTGCTGCTGGTCGCCGAGGGCGAAGAGCCCTGCGCCAACTCGATCCGGTTCAACGATCTGGTCGTGATGCCCGACGGTTTCCCGAAAACCGAAGAACTGCTTCGCGGGCAGGGCTACAAGGTATGCAAGATCGGCAATACCGAGGCTGCGAAACTGGATGGCGGCATGTCGTGCCTTTCGCTGCGATTCTCGCCGCATCGCTAACCCTCCGGAGGATTGCCACAAGGCGGCCAGAGAACAGTCGGAGGAGCGCGGCATCCGGTTGCGCCCGCCAGGACGCGTTTCCTGTTGGCGGGGCACCGGATGTCCTGATAATCTCATGGCGAACCAGTCACATATCAGGTCTTCATCATGTCCAAAAAGTTTACCGCCGAACTCATCGGCACCTTCATTCTTGTCTTTTTCGGTGTGGGCTCCGCCGTCCTGATGGGCGGTGAGATCGGCATGCACGGGATTGCCGCCGCTTTCGGCATCTCGATCATCGCGGCAGCCTACGGCATCGGTGCAATTTCGGGCGCCCATCTGAACCCGGCGGTCTCTCTCGGCTTCCTGGTCTCGGGGCAGATGCCGCTGGCGCAGTTCATTTCCCACGTCGTCGCGCAGCTGGCCGGGGCGATCCTCGGCGCGCTGGTCGTCTATCTCATCGCCAGCGGCCGTGCCGGATACGATCTGGCGGCCGACGGGCTGGGCCAGAACGGATGGGGCCCGGGCTATCTCGGGGAATACGGCCTCGGCTCGGCTTTCCTGTTCGAGCTTGTGGCGACCTTCGTCTTCGTCACCGTGATCCTCGGCGCCACCGGCCCCGGCAGCGTGCCCGGCTTTGCGGGGCTCGCCATCGGCTTCACCCTGATGGGCATCCACCTGGTCGGCATCAACGTGACCGGGGTTTCGGTGAACCCGGCCCGCTCGATCGGACCGGCGCTGTTTGCGGGCGGTGGGGCGATCGGCCAGCTCTGGCTGTTCATCCTGGCGCCGCTTCTGGGCGGTGCCGCCGCCGGCATCCTGCACGGCATCGGCGTGACGAGAGCCGACGCGAGCTGATCCCGCAGGGGGTCATGCGGAAGATTGAAGGCGCCGGATCGAAGCCGGCGCCTTGCCCAATGGCCTCCGGCGCCAGGACGCCGGGCAGAACGGTCAAACCGGCTGGCTGCAGGTGCGCGAGGCAGGGGATGCCATAGCGTGCTCCAATCGGTCATGGCGACCAAAATTTTCTATATCCTTTTGAAATATATATTCTTTTTAGAATTTTCGATGTCGCCCTGCCGTATCCGCTTAAGGGGGGGTTAACCCTTTTGCCCGATACTTGCGGGCATGGCAGAGGTAATTGATTTTCGTTCCGGTGAAACATGGACCGCGGCCGTCGCGGTTCCCGCAAGCGTTCGAACCGAGGCGAACGGCCTGGCCGGCAAGATCCTGTCCCGATGGAAGGCGTTTCAAAACGACCGGACCCGCAAGAACCTTTCCGTCCGGAAGCTAAACTTCAGCTATCATCTCAAGGGGATCACGAACGAGCTGGATATCTCGGTCGTGAAGGAGATCTGCGACAAGGTGAGGTTCGCGCCTTACGGGGATATCGGCTTCTGGACACTGTCGGAACATCTGGTTTCAGCTGAAACCAGAGAGAAGGCAGAAAAGGACCATTTGATGGGGCTTTTCCAGGTCGGAAACAAGCCGGCGACGGGCATCATATGGAAACTCAAGCCAGAAATGAAAAGGATCGACCTATTTTCCGCCGAAGAAGTTTTTGAAAATGCTCCAATCTAGAATTTCAGTCAACTCGACACCCTTGAGCTTGAAAATAGCAGCAACGATGGCCAGGATTAGGAAAAGCAGGTAGCGAAGCCTTACAGTGTTGATCCGAGCTTTCTCCAGCCGCTCATTGCTCGCGATCTCCTCCATCCTTTCACGGTGCTGGAGTTCCCGCTCGACCCGTTTTCGCTCTCCCTTCCTGGCGCTGTCCGCCAGATGATCGCTGTCGCGTGGAACATCGACCGGCGGCTGTTGCTTCAACACCTCCAGCGCGCGCTCGGTATTCTTCTTTCGCTGTCCTGCCGCCATGGTCCCCCAGCGAGCAGCTCAGATGGCTAAGCTGCGCGTTTCCCATTATTATTGTGATCGCTCGGAGGATTGGAATTCCAAAGTCTCTTTGAGGTTATCTCAATTATGTACCCATCGGGTATTTCGTTCCCCAACCCAAATTTCTTCTTCATATCCACGAATTCCGTGCGGCTTCCTCCCGTCAAGTAGGTCAGTTTCGTGCAGTCGAAGCGGACTTCGCGAAACATCTTCCAAACCGCATCCAGGATGTCGCGTTCATCGGTATCGAATTCCGCCCGCACCACCTCGGCATCGGGCTTGGGATCGAACACGTCCTCGCCGCTGCCTTCCGTGATCAGGCGCGAAACCGTGCTGCCGCCGAAATAGTCGAGCGCCTCGCGCAGCGTGGGAAAATAGGGATCGTAGTCGCCTATCCTGGGCTGTTCGCTGAGGAGAGGCTTGCCCAGATCGAGAAGCGAGAGCGCGTGCGCGATGAACACCAGCTTTTGAAGGCTGAGCGGCGTTACCCGCTCCTGCTGCGGGGAGGGAGGCCGGTTGGCCATGAACTTGCCGATGAAATAGTTCGCGACCGCGCGGGGGTCGCGCAGTCCGGGCGCAGGATCGCCTGCGGGCCCTCTTTCCTCAAGAGACCGTAGTTTGTGGATTGCCGCATTCATGTGGACGTTTGCTCCGGGGTAAAGTTCCTCGTCTGCCCCAGCCCTTGATTGTCGGGTGACGGAACGAATCACCTTCCGTGACGCTATCATGACGCCTTGCCCACGATCAAAACCACAATCAGGAGATTCTATGAAAAATTGTATTCTTTGAAATCTCTCTTCCTGATTGCGCCGGCGTATTGCCACCATCCGGCGCATATTCGAGGCGGTGCGATGATCGACTTGTTCAACAAGTTCATAATTTGTAATATTCGCCGACCTTGTCTTGAGATGGCGACTCGATGAAATTCCTGATCATTGCCGATGATCTTACCGGCGCGCTTGACAGCTCCGGCGTGTTTGCCACGCATGGATTAACGGTCCTTTGCGCCACATCCCCCAGGCTTTTGAACGAGGCGCTGGAACGCGGGCCGGATGTGGTTTCGGTGTCGACGAACAGCCGCGAACTGTCTGAAGCGGAAGCGGTTCGCAGGATGGCGCGGGTCCTGTCCGTGATTGGCGCCCACAACGCCTATGGCGATGCGCTGATCTTCAAGAAGGTCGACAGTCGGCTCAAGGGGCATGTGGCTGCGGAAATCGTGGACCTTGCGGCCGGCAGCGGGAGAACCCTGATCTGTCCGGCTGTTCCAAAGCTCGGGCGGTTTGTAAGAAACGGAGCGGTCTGCGGCGCCGGGGTGGCTGTTCCCATCGCAATCGCCGAGCGCACCGGCTGTTCGTCCGCCGACATTCCGGATGCGCTGAGCGATGCGGACCTCGATGCCGCCGTGCGCGACTGTCCGCCAGGGACGCTCTTCATCGGCGCGGCCGGTCTTGCCGAGGCGCTTGCCCGAAAGCATGCGGCAAGCCCCAGCCCGAGAGAGATCGGCGACCTGCCGGCGCCTGCTCTCTTCGCGATCGGGTCGCGCGATCCCGTCACGCTGGCGCAGCTTGGCGGTCTGGCGACCGTTCGCGCACCCAATGGCAATGTCCCGGCCAATCTGCCGACAGGTCATGACAGGTTGCAGGTCGTCCAGATGACGGCCGATGGCGGGCACGTCGACCCGTTGGAGGCAGGCGAGAAATTTGCCTCTGGAATCTGCAAGCTGCTCCATCGCAGGCAACCGGCATTGCTTCTTGCCTGCGGCGGCGAGACGGCGGCGGCCATCATGCGTGGTGTGGGCTGCGGCCTGCTGCTGGTAAAGGGGGAGGTTTCGCCGGGGCTCCCCATGTCACAGATGCTGGACGGATTGCCGGGACTCAACCTCATCACCAAATCAGGCGGTTTCGGACCTCCCGAAATCCTGTTGGGGCTCGCTGACAGGCTTGTAGCCCGCGCCGTCGAACACACCGAAGAGGCCTAAGATATTGAAATCCGCGCCGACCAAATCAACCCGCGAAAAGCCCCGCCTGACCCTGGCGGATCGTGTCTATCATTCCCTGTTCAGCCGGATCACCACCGGCGAATATCCTCTGAACGAAAAGCTGCCTTCGGAACATGCGCTGGCGGAAGAGTTCGGCGTTTCCCGTCCCGTTCTGCGTACGGCGCTCGAGAGGCTCAGGATGGAGGGGGTCCTTTATTCTCGGCAGGGTGCAGGCAACTATGTTCGTCCGGTGACGTCGAACCCGGTGGGGTTTGCCCGGGTGCAGACGCTTGCGGACGTCCAGCGCTGCTACGAGTTTCGCATCATCATCGAATCGGCTGCGGCGCGCTTTGCGGCTGCCCGCCGGGACAAGGCGGCGCTCAATGAAATCCGCGAAGCGCTCGACCTGATGCGCGCGGCAACCGGCAGCCATCAGCATCGCGAGGACGCCGATTTCACGTTTCACCTGGCGATCACGAAGGCAGCCAACAACCAGTATTACGAGACGGCCATACGGGCGCTGCGCGAACACATCTATGTCGGCATGAAAATGCATGGCCAGTCGCTCATGACCGACGGAATCAAGGCGCTGGAGCTGGTCCTTCAGGAGCATTCCGACATTTACGAAGCGATCCGCGACCAGAACGCGGAAAGCGCGGAAAGCCGGATGCGCGCCCATCTGGAACATTCTCAGGACAGGCTCTTCGGCAGCGGCCTGCTCGATCTGCGAATGAAGGACTGAGGCTGTTTTCCCCGCCGCCTGCCGGTGATCAGGATTTCCCGTTGGCGAGCTTGCCGGCATAGTCGAGAGCCGCAAGCATGTTTACATGATTGGCCTTTCCCGTACCGGCAATGTCGAAGGCCGTGCCGTGGTCCACGGAGCAACGGTCAATCGGCAGGCCGAGCGACACGTTTACGGCCGTGTCAAAGGCTATCAGCTTGATCGGGATATGGCCCTGATCGTGATACTGAGCGATCACCAGATCGAAAGCGCCGTTGTTGGCGCGGTGGTATACCGTATCCGCCGAGATCGGTCCCTGAACATTGATGCCCTCGTCCTGCGCCATCCTCACACCGGGTGCGATCTGCTCGTCGTCCTCGCGTCCGAACAGACCGTTTTCGCCGCAATGGGGATTGATGCCGGCAACGGCGATGCGTGGATTTTCGATCCCCATGCGCCTGAGATGCCGGTCGCCGGTGCGGATGGTTTCCAGCACGCGCTCCGGCTGCGCCCGCCCGATCGCGTCCTTCAGGGAGACATGAGTGGAAACATGCAGCACGTTCAGCGTCGGCGATGCGAGAAGCATCCAGCTTGATTTCGAGCCGGTAAGATGTGCCAGCATGCCGGTATGGCCATCATAGTGGTGACCGGCGGCGTTCAGCGCCTCCTTGTTGATCGGCGCGGTCACGATGCCGGCGGCGGTGCCCGATGTCGTCATCTCGACGGCCCTTTCGATGTAGCGGAACGACGCCTCGCCGCAGGCAGGGGACAGGACGCCGAACTTGCCGGGAAGCCCGGCAACCGGAACATGAACCACGACAAGCGCGCCGTCGCTGGCTTGCGTTCCGAAATCAGACAGCGGCATGTCCAGCCCGCAAGCCGCTAGCGCCCGTTCGAGCGTGGGCCGGTCGCCAATCACGGCGTAGCGGCTCCGGGCAGCGGGCGCCAGCGAAGCCATGGCCTTGACGGTGACCTCGGCCCCGACCCCGGAAGGGTCGCCCATGGTGATTGCGATCGGTTTCTGGCTCATCTGGGTCACCTGAATTTGCCTGCCCCGCAGGTCATGGGTCGTGGCGGTTCAAAGTTTGTCGGCGTTCAGGCAGCGCGCGGGCCTTCCGCCATCGAGGAGGGTCTGGATATCTTCAATCACCATAAGTCCGACATTTTCGAGCGCTTCCAGCGTGTCCGCGCCGGAATGCGGCGTGAAGACGGCGTTGGGATGCGAAAAGACCGGATGATCGATGGCGGGAGGCTCCTGCACATAGGCATCAACAGCGACCCCGCCGAGCCGGCCGCTTTCCAGCGCCTCGGCCACGGCGTCGAGATCGACGACCTCGCCACGCGCCAGATTGATCAGGTGCGCGCCGAACTTCATCGACGCCAGCGTCGCGGCATCGATCAGCGCCGCATTGTCCTTGCCGCCGGTAACGTGCAGCGAGACGTAATCGGCGCGTTTCAGCAGCTCCTCGAACGGCAGGAAGGCAATGCCATGCGCTTTGGCAAAGGCCTCGTCGGGGTATTTGTCGCTGGCGACCACCTTCATGCCGAGACCGATCGCCAGCCTCGCCAGGCGCTTTCCAATATTGCCCAGTCCGACAATGCCGAGCGTCTTGCCGCCCAGCTGCGACCCGATGCGACGCTCCCAGCCGCCCGAAGTGACCGAGCCATGGCCTTGAGGAATGAAACGCGCCATCGAGAACATCAGCCCCACAGCCAGTTCCGCCACCGCATCGGCATTGGCCGCGGGCGTGTTGCACACCGGCAATCCGGCGGCTGTGCAGGCGGCCATGTCGATGTTGTCGACACCGACGCCGTGCTTGATCACCGCTTTCAGCCTGTCCGCTCCCTGCAGCGTTTCAGCGGTTACCGGGATCAGCCCGACGACCAGGAAATCAGCCCTGGCTATATGCTTCGACACACCGCCGTCGACCAGGCCGCTATCGTTGCAGCGGATAAACTCCCAGCCTTTTTCGGCAATCAGATCCGGCACGCGACCATGCTTGCCGAAACCCGGCGATGTGGTGACGACGACGGTCATCTGTAGAGGTTCCGGGCCTTGAGGATTTCGACGATCTTGGCGTCCTGCTCCGCGTCGGGCAGGAGGGCCGGCTGGCGCGACAGGCCGACTGAGTTGTCGTTCATGTAGAGCGCGCGCTTGACCAGGGCCGGCGGAAACCCGAGCGCGTAGAGATCCTTGCGCAGTCCGGCGAAGTTTTCCTGCGCGGCCCGTGCGCTTTCGATGTCGCCGGCATTGAAGCCCGCGATGATCTGCGCCAGCAGTTCGGGCGCCACATTGCCGAGACCGGAAACGACGCCGGCGCAACCCTGCTCCAGCCCCCAGAGAACGAGATGGTCCGGTGCGCAATAAACTTCGAAATCGCCGACCTCCCTCGCGACCTCAAGGTATTCCACAACCGTTTCGGTCGAACCGCCCGAATCCTTGATGCCTGCAATGTTCTTGTGCCGCGCCAGAATTTTGGCGGTTGCCGGTTCGATGTGGTTCTGCGTGCGCGCCGGGATGTCGTAAAGATAGATCGGGGTGTTCACCGCATCGGCGATGGTCGTGAAGTGGCGGATCAGCCCGTCCTGGGTGCAGGCGATGAAGTAGGGCGTAATGACCGCGATGCCATGCAGGCCGAGCCCGTCGACGGCTTTGGCAAGTTGCAGGGTTTCGAAGGTGGAAGGACAGCCGACATTGACGATGACCTTCACACGACCGGCAACCTCGTCCATCACTTCCCTTGTGAGGCGGATCTTCTCCTCATGCGTCAGCGCGGAAAAGTCGCCATTGGTGCCGCAGACCATGAGATCGTTGCCGGCAGCCACCTGACGGCGTGCCTGGGCGCGTGTGGCGCCGTAGTTGACCGTCTCGTCCTCGTTGAAGCAGGTTACCAGGGCGACATGGGCATTTCTTGTCATGCTTTACTCCACGATATTTGAATGCACTCCGCCCTTGCGGGCGAGTAGGCGCGCGATCATCGGCCAGCCGAGAGACAACACGGTGAGCGCCAGAAACAGCAGGGTGATCGGCCCGGACAGGAACTCGACGACATTGTCGCCGGACTGCAGCAGGCCGCGGCGCAAATTCGATTCCAGCATCGGGCCGAGAATGAGCGCGATACAAAGGGCGGCCTGCGAGAAGCCGAACTTGTGCATTCCCCAGCCGAGCACGCCGAAGCCGACCATGGTGTACAGGTCCACCGGGTTCAGGTTGATCGAGAAGGAACCGATGAAGCAGAAGATCACGATCGACATGGCGAGCAGCCGGCGCGGGATCATCAGAATTTTGGAAAAGACCGGGATGAGCGCCATGCCGAAAATGAACATGAAGATCGTCGCCATGAAGGTGCCGCCGAAAATGCCGACGACCACGTCCGGATTGGTCTGGAAAAGCATCGGCCCCGGTGCCAGTCCCTGGATCATCAGTCCGCCCATCAGGACGGCGGTGACCACATCGCCCGGAATGCCGAGCGCCAGAAGCGGAATCAGGGCCGCGGCGCATACGGCATTGTTGGCGCTTTCGGTCGCAGCGATGCCGGGCATATAGCCGGTGCCGAATTTCTCCGGCGTCTTTGAGGTGCGGCGGGCCTCGTTGTAGGAAATCCAGGAAGCCGTGCCCGATCCTGTGCCGGGAATGACGCCGATAATCGTTCCGATGATGGAGCCGCGCACCAGCGCGTTGGTGCTTTCCTTCATGTCGCTTCGGCTTGGCCAGGGGTTCTTGACCAGCGAGATCGGCGGATCGTTCGACGCGAGGCGCTCGATCTGGGTAAAGACCTCCGAGAGGGCGAAAAGGCCGATCAGTGCCGGAGTGAAGGCAAAGCCGGACGCAAAGCCGCTGATGCCGAAAGTGTAACGCGTAATCCCCGAAATCGGGTCCGCGCCGACACAGGCAATCAGGATGCCCAGGGCGCCGGAGATGGCACCCTTGAGAACATCGCCGGAAAGCGACGCGATGATGGTCAGTCCGAAGAGCGCGAGGGCGAAGTATTCCGGCGCACCGAATTCCAACGCGATGCCGGCGAGTTGCGGTGCCAGAGACGCCAGAATGACAGCGGCAAACAAGCCGCCGATCGTCGAGGCGATCGTCGCCATGCCCAGAGCCTTGCCGGCCTCGCCGCGCTGCGCCATCGGATAGCCGTCGAGGACGGTGGCCGCCGATGCGGGTGTCCCGGGCGTTCGCAGCAGAATGGAGGAAACGCAGCCGCCATAGATGCCGCCGATATAGATGCCGATCAGCATGTTCAGCCCCATCACCGGGGGCATTCCGAAGGTTAGCGGAATCAGCAGTGCCACGCCCATCGTGGCGGTCAGTCCCGGCAGGGCGCCTATGATGAGGCCGCCGAGCGTACCGAGAGCAATGGTCCAGATAACGTCGAGCTGAAACAGCGGGGCGAGATAAGATAGAGATTCCATTGCAAGGCAGACTTTCCGGGCTGCGCCGAGTGCGGGACGATCGGGAGAGGGCTGAAACCGCCCTTTCCCGACCTATCGGGTTATGTGATGCCTCACTTGTTCATGCCGAGAAGGCCAAGCTCCTCCAGTACGGCATGGGCCATGTCACTGTCTTTCCTGGCGCGCTTTTCAAACGCCGCACCGTCTTCATAGGTGACGAATTCACCGGCTTCCGTCATCTTGGCGATGAAGTCGGGATCTTCGGCGATCTGTTTTACGGCTTCGCGAAGCCAGGCAAGATCGGGTTCCGCAATTCCCTTCGGGCCGATCAGGCCCTTGTAGGAGGACCAGGTGAAGTCGACGCCCTTTTCAACCGCGGTCGGCGTATCGGGGAAGAGGTCGATCCGCTCGTCTTCCATCACGAAAAGCGGGGTCATCTGGCCGGAGTCGGATGCGGCCTTGGCTTCGGCGGGCGACGCCACCATGGCCTGGATATGGCCGCCGATACAGGCCGTGCGCGCCTCGGACGAACCGCCGAAGGGAATCGATTCGATCTTGATGCCGGCAGCCTTGCCAAAGGCTTCAGCTGAAACATGGTTTGCGCCGCCGGCGCCGGAATTGCCGATCTGAGGAGCCTTGTCCCTGGAATAGGCAATGAAGCTGTCGTAGTCGGTGAACGGCGCATCCTTGCAGGCGACCATCAGTTGAAGCGAACGGGCGAACAGGCCGATGAATTCGACATCATCGATGGTGTAGTCGGCGCCGCCGACATGCGGCAGGATCGCGATCGGGCCCTGAGCGCCGGCTCCGAGCGTATAGCCATCGGGGCGCGCGTGAACCGCAGCAGACGTACCGATGCCGCCACCACCACCCGGTTGGTTGCGGATCACCACGGTCACGCCGTCGAATTTCCTTTCAATCGCATCGGCGACAACCCGCAGACCGAGATCGGTGGAGCCGCCGGCGGAGTATGGAACGATGATCTGGATCGGCCGCTCGGGAAAATCCGCGAGCGCCGGCGACGCGAGGGCGAGCGTGGCGGCAAGTGCCATGAGTGTTGTCTTGGACATGATTTTCCTCCGATGGAATTTCAAAACTTAGGGCAGCCAGACGGACAGCAGTTCCGTGAAGGCGAAATAGACAACAAGGGTCATTGCAACCGGAAATCCGATGAGAACCCATATGTTGCGTTCGCCGACCAACCAGAGGCCGGCAATAAAGGCGACGAGCGTTGCGGGAATGTAGCCGATGGGGAAATAGGCCGCCGCGTAGGCAATCAGGAGCGCGACGAAAGCGGCGATCTTCTTGAAAGTCGCCTTGTCGGGAAGAGATACTTCCGCCACTTCCCCGTTTGCGTGAAGATTCTTCAGGCTGCGAAGGATCAGGGCGCATGACAGAAGCGCGGTGCCGCCGATCATGAGCCATGGAACGAAGGACGGGCCGGCAACCGTCGTGCTGACAACCTGCCGAATTTCAAGGGTTCGCCAGGCGGCAAAGGCGCAAAAGGCCAGCAGGCCCGCGCCAATCCACATATCCGACTTGCTTCTCCCCACGCTTGCCACGATCGCTCCCAACGCCTCCGTCGAAATTGGCCTGAAAATGGTGACAACTTGAAAACTTGTCAACAAGAATATCGATTCTTATGGAGATGAACTGGTCTTCGGAACCTTCTGTCAGGGTACCTATCCGGAAACAGGGAGGGGCGAAGGTATAAAATAATGTTTAAAAACAATATTTTAGTTGGAATATCGGATTTTTAGAGCTCTGAAAATTTTCACCTCTGGAAACATTTCCCCGCATATTCAATTTGACAATTCGTTTTACAAATAAGTAAAACTACGCGGAAGATCGCCCCGTTTGGCAGCGGCTTCTGGATAGGATTCCGGTGGAGAAAGATATGCGCTCGCTTGATGCAACCCTCGAAATGCAGCGGCCGCCGGAGGTGCAGTTCGGGGTCGGATGCTTGAAAAACCTGCCGGCGTGGCTTGCCGGGAAACACTACAGCCGGCCTTTCATCGTTGCCGATCCGGTCAATGCGGCGCGGCTTGATTTGCTGGGCATCAGCGCGCCCGCGGTCTTCGGCAAGGTTGTGCCGGAGCCGGATCTGCCTAATCTGGAGGAGGCGGTCGCGGCCGCAGGTTCCGCCGATGTCGTTATCGGTTTCGGCGGAGGGTCTGCGATGGATCTCGCCAAACTGGTTGCCGTGCTTGCGCATTCCGGCAAGACGTTCTCCGAAATTTCCGGCCCCAACCGTGCGCCCGAACGCAAGGTCGGGCTGGTGCAGATTCCGACCACGGCAGGAACGGGCTCCGAAGTCGGTACGCGCGCCCTGGTCACCGATCCGCAAACGCTGGCCAAGGTGGCGACGGAAAGCTTGCACATGCTGGCCGACATCGCCATCATCGATCCATCCCTGACCGTCACCGTGCCGCCATTCGTGACCGCGGCCACGGGTGTTGATGCCATGGCCCACTGCGTGGAGGCCTATACTTCCAGGCGCTCGCATCCGATCGTCGATGCCTATGCCCTGCAGGGCATTCAGCTCGTCGGGAAGTATCTCAAGCGCGCCGTCGATGACGGCCATGATCTGGAAGCCCGTGCCGGTCTTTGCCTAGCCGCCTTCTATGGCGGGGTCTGCCTTGGCCCGGTCAACACTACAGCCGGCCATGCCGTCGCCTATCCGCTCGGAACGCGCCACAAGCTGCCGCACGGCATCGCCAATGCGCTGATTTTCCCGCACACGCTCGCTGCCAATGCAGGCGCCGTGCCACAGAAGACGGAGGCGATTTGCGATGCGCTGGGACAGCCGGCCAGTGGCAGGGAAGGCGTGCGCCGGGCGGCAAGGGCATTCTGCGAAAGCCTCGGCCTCGATATGCGTCTTGCCAGTCATGGCGTGCCGGAAGACGATCTGCCTAGAATGGCCGGAGAGGCCCATGCCATCCGGCGGCTTCTCGACTGGAATCCCGTCAATCTGACGGTTGAAGACATTCTCGATATCTACCGGGCCGCCTTCTGAAGCCTTTCAGGGCCGCAGCGGCACCCGGTAGCGGCGCGCGAAGAGATGCCGGTGCCCGAGGCGGCCACCTCGGAGATGGCGCGGGTCGTGAGCCTGTGGCCCGAGACCGGCGAGCGGGAATTCAAGGATGACCGAACTGCGTCCGCAGAGGATGCTTTTGGGGGCAGCGCGCCGACCTTCATGCATACCCCGCCTGATCCAGACCCGAGCGGCGCCGAATGCGGGCGCTCGTCGAACCGGGCTGTCGGTAGAGGGCTGGTGATCCCGTCATAGGGCCGTTCGCCACCCGGTCATCCACGACCGGCTTACCCGGCTTGCCAGTGCGCCCGTCGGATTGCGATCGCATTGTCATCGTAGATGTTTTCATATATGAAAATATATATGAATTGATACGGGAGAGCCGATTGATCCCGAATGTCGCATCTGAAAATGAAAGGAGCAGCCTTGTCGCTTTTCACGCATGTTCATCACCTTTGCATCGTCGTCCACGACCTGGAGAAGTCGCTGGCCTACTACCAGTCGATCGGCATCGGGCCATGGTTCGATTATCCCAAGGGCGGGCGCTATCTGGAGTTCGACGTCCCCAACAAGGCCGCGTCGGATGCAATGCGGTACAAATGTGTCCAGCTCGACAATCTGGAGATTCAGCTCTGCCAGCCGGGTCCGCAGGACTCCCCGCAGCGCCGCTTTCTCGAGGGCCACGGCGAAGGTGTCTACCATATCGGTTTCGAGGTGGCGGACCGCGATGCGGCGGAGGCGGAAGGCCGTGCGCTCGGTCTGAAGGTCGTGGCGCGCGGCAGGCGCGAGGACCATTCCGGCTTCTGCTATTTCGACACACGGCCGGGCGCGGGCGTCGTTCTCGAAATCCGTAAAACCCCGCAATCTCAAGAGGCAATGGGCCATGCGGCCGAACGCGCGCGATAGGGCTTGCATTTCGTCCCATTTCATATATGGGTTCGTATATGAAATGGGACGGATGATCGAAACCCCATATCGGCCATGGCTTGCGGCGACAGGCGGCGAGCCGATCTTCAGAAGGAAAGACGATGTATTATTTTGGCTATTGCACCTGGCTCGACGACGCGGAGCTGCGCCGCTTCATGCCCAAGGCGAAGGAGGTCACGCAGGCCGTCGCGCCGAACCACCGGCTGACCTTCCATGCGGCGGCCGACCGCACCGATCGCGGCTGGTGCCATTTCAACAATACCTGCACGGATGCCTGGGGCACGATGTGCCGTGGCGTCGTCTTCGAGCATGAGAACATCCACTTCAAGGATGACTACGACGATTTCGAGCGGTGCACGGTCACTGTCCTCGGCGATGACGGCAAGACCTATGACTGCTGGACCTATCGCCTGACAGCGCCGGGGATTCCCATGCGCCCGCCGCATTATTACTGGGATCACATCCCCAAGGGCATGAGAGACCACGGCTTTCCGGAGGACTATGTCCAGTCCGTTCTCGACACCTATGAGGCGGCAGCGGAATGTCCGAATGCCGACCGGCCCAACCCGTCCAGGATTCCGGGCAAGTCCGCGGCGACGCGCTAGACCCGCGCCAGCCGGCGGATTTGGCCAGCCGGCAGATTTAGGATGCGCCGCCGCAAGGACAGGGCGGCGCGCGGCCTGGAACCGAATTCCAATCACGGTCCACAATGGGAGATACGACATGAGGACTTCAAGGGGAACTAAGAATGGTATGACGGCCGCGCTGGCAGCCGGCATCCTTGCGGCCTTCGCTGCGAGCGCGGCGGCCCAGACCTCGGATGCGGCGCAGATGGTTCCGCAGGAAATCCGCGACCGCGGCACGCTGACGGTCGGTTCGCAGCAGACCTTCCCGCCGGTCGAGTTCAAGAAGCCGGACGAGGCGGTCGTCAGCGGTGCGAGCGCCTCTCTGCTGCATGAAATCGCCAAGCGGCTCGGCCTCGAACTGGAATACATTCACGGCGAATATGCCTCGCTCATTCCGGGTCTCGAATCCAAGCGCTTCGACATGGCCTCCGGTGGTATCAGCGATACCGAGGAGCGGGAACAGAAGGTCGATTTCGTGAACTACATGATGTCGGGCGGGAGCATCCTCGTGCGCGCCGCTGACAATGACAAATACAAGACGATCGCCGATTTCTGCGGCGGCACGGTCGCCATGCTGCTTGGGTCCAACACCATCCTGGCCGCGCTCGACAAGGCCAACGCGGAATGCGAGGCGGCGGGCAAGTCCAAGTTCACGGTGGAACAGCTTCCTTCCGCGCCGGATGCCAAGGCTCAGCTCGATCTCGGCCGTGTGGACGGCTATCTCGGCGACTTCCCGGCGCTCGTCTATTTCGTCAGCAACGCACCGGGCGCCTATGCGGTCGCGGGCGGAAACTATATCCTGACGCCCTATATCACCTCCTGGGCCTTCGCCAAGGACAATGCCGAGCTTCGCGATGCGGTGCAGAAGGTGACGCAGGAGATGCTCGAAGACGGTACCTATGTGAAGCTGCTGGGGGACTGGGGGCTCGATGGCGGCGCACTGCCGGAGATCACCCTCAACCTTCCGGCAAGCAAGAGGAATTAGGGCCGTTCATGCTTCAAAGGGTGAAGGCCTTGAAAAGCCCGCCGAATTTGCAATCGTCTGAGCCCGTTCCTTTGCGTTTCGAACAGCGTTGCGGAAAGCCGGCCGTCCTCGTGCCAGGTCGCTTACCGCTCCTTGTCGGGGCACAGGAGGGCGGTGCCCGGACGATGCAGTCCAACCATGAAAGGTTCTAACCGCTTGTCGATCGATATGGCTGCGGGACCCGTGGAGGTTCGAATCATTCGCCGCCGTCGCTGGGGAGCATGGCTCCTTGGTGCCGTCGTGCTTCTGGCAATTGCGATCATCGTCGTCGCGGGCGCGCGGGCACGCATCATCGATGTCGACGTTTTCTTCCACTACCTTACCAGCGGCGAAATTCTACTCGGGGCGTGGAGCGCCATCCTGGTCGGCACGGTGTCGATGGCGGTGGCGCTGACAGGCGGACTCGTCGCCGCTCTGATGCGCCTGTCGGGCAATCCCATCCTGTCATCGGTCTCAGCGACCTATGTCTATTTCTTCCGCGGCACGCCGATGCTGATCCAGATCCTGTTCTGGTACAACGCGTTCCCGACGATGTTTCCCTATCTCCATATCGCAATTCCGTTTACCGACATCGTTGTGGTCAGCGAGCGCATGCCGCTGGTCATCACCCCCTTTGTTGCCGCGGTGGCCGGTCTTGGACTGGCCGAGGGGGCCTATATGAGCGAGATCATCCGCGGCGGCATCCTCGCCGTCGACAAAGGCCAGCAGGCGGCGGCCCGCGCGCTGGGCATGACACAGAGCCAAATCTACGGGCGCGTGGTCATCCCCCAGGCGGCGCGGATCATCATTCCGGCGACCGGCAATCAATATATCATGCTGCTGAAGTCGACCTCGCTCGCCTCGGTGATCGGGTTTCTCGAACTGCTGCGGATCACGCAGGGCATCTACTCGGCCAACTTCCGGGTCGTCGAACTGCTCGCCGTCGCGGCCTTCTGGTATCTCGCCATGGCGGCGATCGTCACCGCGATCCAGACCTTGCTCGAAAAGGTGTTTCCGGTCCGATGAACGCATCCAATACCGACTCCGGCGAAGAGGCGATCCGCGTTGAAAGCGTGCAGAAGGCTTTTGCGGGCTTCAGGGCGCTCAAGGACGTCTCGTTCAACGTGCGCAATGGCGAGGTGATCGCATTGCTCGGTCCCTCCGGTTCCGGCAAGTCGACGCTGCTGCGCTGCATCAACCGCCTGGAGGTCATCGATGGCGGCCGTGTCTATGTGCATGGGCAGCTTATCGGCTACCAGCAGCGCGGCGGTGACCTTCACGAGATGAGCGATGCCGCGATCAGCGCGCAGCGCCGTTCCATCGGCATGGTGTTCCAGAGCTTCAATCTCTTCCGTCACATGACGGCGCTCCAGAACATCATGTCCGGCCCGGTCTTCGTGCTCAAGGCGCCCCGCGCCGCGGCGGAAAGGCGGGCGCGCGAACTGCTCGACAAGGTCGGCCTTGCCGACAAGGCGCATTCCTATCCCACCGAGCTTTCGGGCGGGCAGCAGCAGCGGATAGCGATTGCCCGGGCGCTTGCGATGGATCCCAAGGTGATCTTGTTCGATGAGCCGACAAGCGCGCTCGATCCGGAGCTTTCGCAGGAAGTGGTGGCCGCGATAAAGACACTTGCCGAAGAGGGGCAGACCATGCTGATCGCGACGCATGAAATGGCTATCGCGCAAGGATGCGCCGATCGTGTACTATTCATGGTTGGCGGTGAACTTGTGGAGGATGCGGCTGCGCCGGAATTCTTCTCCTCGCCGCAGCATGAACGCAGTCGTCAGTTCCTGGCGCGGCACACCTAATCGAGGAGAAGACAATGGATCAGCGGGCCGACAACAGTACAAAACGGATTGGAACGGCCCTCCTGGCGGCCGACGTTCATCGCGCTCTGCGGGCCAAGATCGTCAGTCTCGAATACAAGGCCGGCTCCCGGCTCGTCGAAGATGATATTTCCCGGGAGATCGGCGTCGGGCGCACACCGGTCCGCGAGGCGCTGCTCAGGCTCGAAGGCGAAGGCCTCGTCAGTCGCGAACGGCGCGGCTGGATCATCGAGGCGACGGATCCCGCCAATGCGCGCTATATTTTCGAAGCCCGCATCAGCGTGGAGAGCTATGCCACCCGCGTGACGGCGAAGCGGGGCGATGCGAAGTCCATTGAAACCCTGCGCAAGCTGGTCGCCAGGATGGACGACCTCGATTCGATCAGCCGTTCCGAGTTGAACCGTCTCGACCGCCGGTTTCACGAAATGCTCGTCGCCATGTCCGGCAATCCGATCTTCGTCGAGATGCATGAGCGTACGCAGTTCCACTACTGGAACCTGCGACTGCCGGTGCTCTTCAACAAGGAGCAGACGCTGAACTCCAACGAGCAGCACAAGGCCATCCTGGCTGCCGTGGAAGCCGGCGATTGCGATGCGGCAGAGCGACTGGCGCGCGAGCACATCGAGGCGACTTTCGCCATCGTGCGTCAGGCGCTGGATGGATTTTGATGGATGTCGTGCTGGAGGCGGAGCATAGCCATTTCTATCCGGGACACGAGGGATGGCTGGACGGCGATATGCCGTTACCGCTCGCACCGGCGCAAGATCTGAGAAGCCGGATCGCCTTTGCGGACGGTGTGATGACCGGCGGTTTCCTGAGCGGCGGGGCGGAGGGTCGATGGCAACTGGCAGTGGATCCCTATGTAACCGCGGCCGGCTCCAGGATCGGCGCAAAGCGTTGGCAACTGGCCTTCCGGCAAGTTGCCGGCGGCCGCATCCGGTTCCGGATCGAGAGGAAACTCGCAGCTCCCGGACAGGCATAAATCCCGCCACCCCCCCCCCCCGCGAACAACGCCGGCTCCCGTATCCGCCAATTGCGGTGCTTGCCGCAGGGCCAGGCAATTGCTTAGAGCGAGTCTTGTTTAGCTGGAAGCAGTTTGAATGGATGGATTTTTCGTCTCTGACCCATGAAACCCTTGGGAGAATACCGCAGAACGATGCCTTCGCATCGGTTGAGGATTTCGACGACGTCAGGGCGGAAAAGATACCAAAGCAGGGAGTTCAAGCGTTTGAAAACCTTGCCTTTTCTGCAATCGCCTGAACTGGGTTCTTTGGCCTTACGCCATGGGTGGTCTTTGGGTTGCGAAGAGCTAACGGTGTTCACACCGTGTCGCTTTTCCCTCCCCTATGGTTTTGGGGCCGAAGACCAAACTCCTGGTGTTCAAACGATTCCATCTAAGCAAGACACGTTCTAAGGTGAAGTTCCCGATGGACCGTAACGTCCAGGCGGCCTGACCGCTCCCGGCCCGGGGGCGGGTAGGGCAGCCAAACCGTCCCGGCAGTGCATCCGCGCTGCCCAGCATGAAGGAAAAGCGATGTCGAAACTCCCCGTTCTCAATCTGGGCGCGGATCCGCATGAGCGGGGACAGGTTCAGGGCAGGGCCCTGTCCGGCAGCGTGCGGTCCAATGTGAGCACCTATCTCGCCCGTTTCGGCCTGGTGGGGGTTTCGCCCGCCGACGCCCTGGGTGCCGCCGAAAGATGGCTTGAGTATATTCGCAAGGACAATCCCGGCTATGCCGAAGAGATGGCCGGCATTGCCGACGGTGCCGGGATGTCGGAGGTCGAGGTTACGCTGCTGAATGCGCGCTATGAAATCACCTACGAAGTCTATGCGCTCGAAGCGGCTCAGGCGCGGGAAAGCGGCCACCTTATCGAGCAGGAAGGTTGCACCCTGTTCGGCCTGATGCCGGAGCGGACGGAAAACGGCTCCTGCATGATCGGCCAGAACTGGGACTGGCTGGCCGGTGTTTCGGGCCATTGCTTCATCAAGCGGGTCAGCCGTGGCGATCGGCCCGATCAGGGTCCGCCTTCTTTCGTCGGTTTCTCGGAGGCGGGAATCGTGGGCTGCAAGATCGGCATCAACCAGGCGGGGATCGGCCTTTGCATCGCGGGGCTGGTGAGCGATGGCGACGGCCGCAACGGCATGCGCAAGCCGATGCATGTGCGGTGCGCGGAAGTTCTCGATGCCTGGCGGTTCAGCGATGCGCTGCTTCCCATCGTGCATTCGGACCGGACCTGCTCGACGAACTTCCTGCTCGGCCATGGCGACGGGGAAATCATCAATGTGGAGGCGACCTCCAATCTGTGCGCCTATACCTTTCCGCAGAACGGCGTGATCACCCATTCCAACAACCTCGCGCAGGAAAGGCGGGTGGCATCCCAGATGGAGCGCCTGTCGCCCAGCACCCTGTTCCGCGCCGAGCGCGTTCGCCGCCATCTGGCGGGCAAGCAGGAACCCGTAGGCATCGACGATATCCGGCAGATCATGTCCGACCATTTCTCCCATCCGCAATCGGTCTGCATGCATCCCGACGACCGGCAGCCGGAGGAGCGCCGGTACAAGACCATCACCTCGGTCGCCCTGGACCTGACCAACCGGGTGCTTTTCGCCACCAATGGCGCGCCCTGCGAGGGGCCGTATGAAAGCTATCCGGTCGCCGGACAGTGAGCATGACGCGCTCCAGACGCCGCTCCAGCAAAAAGCCCGCCGGAGGGCGGGCTTTCCGAAATATCGCGCAGGGAGAAGGCTTCTACCCGTAGATCACCTTGCCGTCGCATAGCGTCATGCGGATGCCCGCATGCGGCAGTTCCTCGGTCGGCAATGCGGTGATGTCGGCCTTGAGGATCACGATATCGGCCAGGAAGCCCGGCGCCAGGCGGCCCTTCTGGTTCTCCTTGAACTCGACCCAGGCGCCGGCCGCGGTATAGGCCGACAGCGCCTGCATCAGCGTCACCGACTGATCCCTGCCGCGCGTACCGCAGGGCTTGCGGTTGACCGCGGCGGCGATACTGTCGAGCGGCGCCAGCCGGGCTACCGGCCAGTCGGAAGAAAAGACCAGCGCAGTGCCGCTGTCGAGCAGTTCGCGGGTGCGGAAGGCGGTGTGTTCGCGTTCCGGGCCGATGCGGGGCAGATAGGTTTCCGCGGGGAAGTCCATCGCGCCGGGCGGATGGGCGGGCTGCATGGAGGCGACCACGCCCAGTTCGGCAAAGCGCGGGAAATCCTCGTCGGTCAGCAGTTCCACATGTTCGATCCGGTGGCGCGCATCGCTGCGGCCGCTATGGGCCTTGGCGGCCTCGTAGGCGTTGAGCACCTGGCGCACGGCGCCGTCGCCGATCGCATGCACCGCCACCTGCAGGCCGAGGCTGTCGGCCAGCACGATGGCGTCCGTCATGTCCGTGTCGGAAAACAGCGGCGGGCCGTTCTCCCCCGGCGCGTCGGCGTAGCTGCCGACCAGATAGGCGGTTCCCGATTCCACCACCCCGTCGGCGAAGATCTTGACGAAATCGCTGGTAAGGAAGCTGCTCTCGAATTCCTGGCGCCACGCCGCCGCCTTGCGCAGTTCGGTGACGTCTTTGCCGGGGCTGTGCAGATAGGGCATGCGCACCCGTATCGGCAGATCGCCACGGGATGCGAGCTCGCGCAGCATGTCCAGCTGGTAGTAGTTGCCGTCCATGTTCTGGATCGAGGTGATGCCGAACTGGACGCAATACTGCAGAGCTTCGCGGATTTTCTCCATGTCCTGCGCGCGCTGTTCGGCGGTGATGCCGCATTCCTCGGCGGTGGTGATCGCGCCGAGCACGTCGCGGCCGCCGGATGACGACAGGCTGTTGACGAGGTTGATCGCCGGCGCCTCGCGCAGTTCGCCGGTGGCGCGGCCATTGCCGTCCACCACCACTTCGCTGCCCGGCCCCACATCGGCGCCGTTCTCGATGCCCGCGGCCTTGAGCGCGGCGCTGTTGGCCCAGGCGGTGTGATGGTCGGCGGCATAGACCAGCAGCGGAACGTCCGGGCAGACTTCGTCCAGATCGCCGACCAGCGGCGAGCGCTCCCCGGTGATCAGATCGTAATTGGCCGAGCCCGCGACGATGAAGGCTGCCTGCGGATTCGCCTCGCGATAGGCCGCCAGCCTGGCGCGCAGCGGCTCGATCCCCTTGACGCCGGCAACCGACATCTGGGACAGGCTGACGCCGCCGCCAAAGATATGCAGATGCGCCTCGTTGAAGCCCGGCAGGACGGTCGCGCCCGCGGCGTCTATGATCCGGGTGTCGGGTCCGCGCAGGGCGGCGCAGTCCGCGACGCTCCCGACCCGGATGATCCGGTTGCCGCCGATGGCGACGGCCTGCGCCTGCGGGCGTGCCGCATCCATGGTCAGCACGGCGCCGTTTTCGATGATGATGTCAGCAAAGAAGGTCATGTCTTTCCTCTCGCGCGTCCAGCCCCGGCGAGGCCGAACGCGCTTCAGGTTCCGTCGATCAGCGGCGCAGGTTGGTCCAGATCTTGTTGTACATCGCCGTCACCTCCTGCGAACAGGGCGGGACGAATTCAGGCGTGACCCCGGCAGGCGTGTTCAGTTCCGGCGCTGCCGCGAAATCCGCAGGCAGATAGGCGTCGACACCCTTGATGCCGCTTTCGTATTTCGCAAATTCCGAAATCAGCGCGGCATTCTCCGGCGCCATGATGAAGTTCATGAACAGTTTGGCATTGTCCACGTTCTGCGCATCCTTCAGGATCGCCACATTGTCGACGAAGCCCTCAAGCCCTTCGGCGGGATAGGCATAGACCAGGCTGTCCACATCCTCGGTGCGGGCCTTGTAGGTCGCGCCGTTCCACAGCATGGAGACATCGACCGAACCGGTGGACAGCAGCGTCAGCCCGTCATAGCTGAAGGAGCGCCAGTTCGGCTTGGCAGCGACCAGAAGGTCGGAAATCTGGCGCAGTTGCTCACGGTCGGAGGTGCAGCGGGGAATGTTGAGATAGCGTGCCGCGGCGTTGATGACGGCGGTCATGTCGTCGAGCACATTGATCCGCCCCTTCAGCGCCTCCGGGGTGTCGAACAGGATCGACCAGGTGTTGATATTGCCGTCATAGGCCTTGGAATTGACCGCAAAGCCGGTATTGCCGACCTGCCACGGCACGGTGTAGTGCCGGCCGGGATCGAAGTAGAGATCGACCAGTCCTTCCTTCACGTTCTTGAAGTTCTCCATCGTGTTGGGCTCGACCTGCGCCAGCAGGCCTTCCTCGATCATGATGGCGACCATGTAGTCGGAAGGCACCACGATGTCGTATCCCGAGGCACCGGCCTGGACCTTGGCAAGCATGGTTTCGTTGGAATCATAGGTGTCGATCGCCACTTCCACATCGTAGGTCTCGGAAAAGCGCTTCAGCAGTTCGGGGTTGGTGTATTCCCCCCAGTTGAAGATGTTCAGCTTTCCCTCGGCATGGGCGGCGAGCGGAGCCAGCGCGATGGCGGCCGCTGCGATCAAGATGCGTTTCATGTGGGTTCTCCTCTGTGGTGTTTGCAGTTTCGGGGTGGTGTGAACGCCCCGGATTACTTCTCCGATTTCCGGCGGTTGGCGATCACGAAGCCGACGACGATCAGCGCGATGGAGACCAGCAGGATGAGGGTGCACATCGCGTTCAGTTCGGGCGTCAGGGTTCGGCGGATACGGGACCAGATATAGAGCGGCAGGGTGGTCTCACCCGGGCCGGCGACGAATTGCGAAATCGTGAAATCATCGAAGGAAACGATGAAGGCCAGCGCCGCGCCGGAGCCGATGCCGGGCGCCAGCAGCGGCAGGGTAACGTATCGGAAGGTATCGCGCGGACGGGCATAGAGATCGGCCGCCGCCTGTTCCAGATCGAGGCCCATGCCCTCCAGCCGGGCGCGGATCGGCAGATAGGCGAAGGGGATGCAGAAGACCGTGTGCGAGAGGATCAGCTTGCCGATGCCGAATTCTATCCCGGTATAGGTGCTGAGCGAGGAAAAGAACACCAGGAGAGAGATGGCGGTGATGATCTCGGGCACCATCAGCGGCGAATTGATCATGATGAAGGCCGCCCGCTGGCCCGTCCATTCCCGTTTGCGGGTCGTGCCGAGGGCGGCCATGGTGGCGAGCACCGTGGCGATGCCGGTGGCGCAGGTGGCGATGACCAGCGACATCCAGGTCGCCTCGAAGAAGGCGGCATCGGCAAAGACCAGCCGGTACCATTCCAGCGTCAGCCCCTTGAAATTCGCGCCGAGCGAGCTCGCCGAATTGAAGGAATAAAGAATGATCACCACGATCGGCAGGTAGAGGACGGCGACGCAGGCGATCGCGATGGTGCCGAAGCCGGCCTGCCGTCGCACGTCGATGGGCTTGCGCTGGGCGAGATCAGCCATGGAGCGCCTCCCTGGGGTTCTTGCGAATCTGGAGGATGAGGAGGATCAGCACGAACGCCATCAGGATCATGGAGAAGGCGGCGCCCAGCGGCCAGTTGCGCGCGGCGCGGAACTGCAGGGCGATCAGGTCGCCGATCATCATATGGTTGCCGCCGCCGAGAATCAGCGGCGTCACATAAGCGCCGAAGGCGGGGATGAAGACCAGAACCGAGCCGGTGATGATCCCCGGCTTTGCAATCGGCAGGATGATGTGGCGCAACACCTGCCAGCGCCTGGCGTAGAGGTCGTAGCCTGCCTCCACCAACTGAAAATCGAAGCGCTCGATCGAGGAATAGATCGGCAGGATCATGAAGGGCAGGAAGCTGTAGAACAGGCCGGCCACGATGGCGGTATTGGAAAACAGGATCGGCAGCGGCGCGTCGATTATGCCGAGCGCCATCAGTCCGGCATTGATCGGCCCGTCGTCGCGGATGATGAACAGGATCGCGATGGTGCGCACCAGGAGGTTCGACCAGAACGGAATGGTGATCAGCAGCACCCAGCGGTTGCGCTGCGACTCGGGCCGGGTCGCCATGTAGTAGGCGGTGGGAAAGCCGATCAGCAGGCAGGTCAGGGTGGCGACCATGGCGAAGAGGGCCGTTCGCAGGAAGATCAGCAGGTAGTCCGCCGAAAACACCAGCGTGTCGTCGAAGAGGTCGCGCTGGAACAGGAAGGAGACATAGGCCTCGAGCGAGAGTTCCGGCTCCACCCCGCCATAGACGGCGGGCTTCATGAAGGAATAGGCCATCACGATCAGGAGCGGCACCAGGCCGAAGAGGAAAATGACCGCCACCGAAGGCAGTGTCAGGCGGCGCTGGGTCTTGAGGTCCTGTCGGACGATGTCGGAATGCGCGGCCATCGGGTCAGCCTTTCAGGATGCGGGACGTGTCGGCGGGGACCTCGACATGGATCGGCTGGCCCTCCCGCAATGCACTGACGCCGCCGCGGCTGTTCTGTTCGCGCACCACCAGGTTCAGCCCGCCGTCGCAGCGCACATAGACATGGCTGTCGGTGCCGAAATAGACCACGCTCTCGATCGCGCCGGGAAGGGTGTTCTGCTTGGCGGATTTGACGAGATGCAGCTGCTCGGGGCGGATTGCCAGCGTCGCTTCGCCGGCATCGGCGTCACCCTGCTTGCCGACCCGCAGCTTCGCGCCGGTCCTGGTGGTGAAGACCGATCCGGTCTTGTCGAGCGTGCCCTCGATGAAATTGGTCTCGCCGATGAAATCGGCCACAAAGCGGTTGACCGGCCGCTCATAGATGTCTTCCGGGCTGCCGACCTGCAGAAGCCTTCCCTCGCTCATGACCGCGATGCGGTCCGACATCGTCAGCGCTTCCTCCTGGTCGTGGGTGACGAAGACGAAGCTGATGCCCAGTTCCCGCTGCAGCCGCTTGAGCTCGATCTGCATGGCCTGGCGCAGCTTGAGGTCGAGTGCCGAGAGCGGTTCGTCGAGCAGCAGCACTTTGGGACGCGGTGCCAGCGCCCGCGCCAGCGCCACGCGCTGCTGCTGGCCGCCGGACAGTTGCGCCACCTTGCGTTCGGCCAGATGGTCCAGTTGCACCAGCCGCAGCATCTCTCTCACGGTGTCGGCGATTTCCGCCTCCGCCCGGCCTTGCATCTTGAGGCCGAAGCCGACATTCGCGGCCACCGTCATATGCGGAAACAGCGCGTAGGACTGGAACACGGTGTTGATCGGCCGCTCATAGGGCGGCAGGCTGGAAATCGGGTTGCCGTCGAGCAGGATGCGCCCTTCGCTCGAACTCTCGAAGCCCGCGATCATGCGCAGCAGCGTGGTCTTGCCGCAGCCGGAAGGGCCGAGAAGGGTGAAGAATTCGTTGGATCGAATCTCGAGGGAGACCGCGTCGAGCGCGCGGTAGGTGCCGAACCACTTCGTCACCGCCTCCACGGAGAGGGCGCCGCCACGCCCGGTCTGCGCGGCTTCCTGTCGAACCGATTGACGCATTGCTGCTCTATCCTTGTCTGCCGGGGAGCCGGATCGCCGGTCACCGAAAGGGTCGCGTGCCCGTAGGTTTCGACCATGTTAGAACCTGCCGCGGTCAGCAGAAAATAACGCCGCCAAAAAGGTTTCATTTGCCGGCACAAATGTATCTTAGGGCTGCTATTTGCCGCGAAACAAGGCCAAATGCGCGGCCGAAGCCGATGAAATCGGCCCGTCCGCATCCTCAGGCCGGGCGGCGTCAGGACAGCGGGAAGCCCAGCCTGCCCACCATGGCGAGCCACAGCCTGCGCCATCCGCCCTTGCTGTCGGCGGTGTCGAGCGCATGCATGGTGATCCGTGCGCCGAGGGTGCGGAAGGGTTCCGGCGGGATGCGGCCGGGCATGGTGCGGGCAAACTCCAGATCCAGTTCCGGGCGTTTTGCGCCCTGCAATTTGGCAAGGCCGATTTCCGCGCCGAACCGGCTGGCGGATACGCCGAAGCCGGAATAGCCGCCGGCATAGACCGCCTTGCCGCCGAGATAGCTCTGAAAATGCACCGCCATCCGGGTGGTAAGGGCGATCGGTCCGCTCCAGGCATGGGTGAAGCGGATGTCGTCCAACTGCGGGAAGGTGCGGAAGAAGGCCGCGGCGAGCCGGTCATAGGGCTGCGGTGTGCGGTCGTGCTCGGGATCGCGGGGCGAGCCGTAGAAATAGCCGAGCCGGCCGCCGAATATGATGCGGTTGTCCCGCGTCAGCCGCATGTAGTTGAGCTGGGTGCGGGTGTCGTAGACGCCCTGCCGGTTCCGCCAGCCGATGCGGTCCATCTGTTCGGGGCTGAGCGGCTCGGTTGCCAGGATCCGGTCCCGCACCATCGCCACCCGCTGACGGATCCGCCGGTCGCCGGCGGCAAAGGCATTGGTCGCCAGCAGCACCCGCGGTGCGGTCACCCGGCCCCCGGGGGTGATGACGGCAACCGAAAGCCCATCCTCCTCCATCCGTTCCAGCGGCGTGTGCTCATAGATCCGCGTGCCGAGGTTTGCGGCCGCGCGCTTCAGCCCCCAGAGCAGTTTGGCCGGATTGAGGATGCCGCTGTTCTTGTGGTTCCACAGCCCGCCGGAAAAAATCGGAGAGTTCAATTCCGAGCGTACTTCGCGCGCCCCCAGAAAGGATACCTCGTGGCCATGCGCCTTGTGCAGCTCGTATTCCTCGCGCAGGCCGGGCAGGCTTTCCTCCCCGATGCCCACGGTCAGTTCGCCATTCCACTCCGCATCGCAGTCGATGCGATGGCGCGACAGGGTGTCGTGAAAGCCGGCGATATTGGCCTGACCCAGCGCTTCGAGCTGCGGCAGGTCGTTGGGGAAGATGCGGATGGCGTTGTGCAGGCCATGCATCACCGAGGTGGAGACGATGGCACCCGGACGACCGGAAGCGCCATGGCCGATCTTCTCCGCCTCGATCAGAACCACATCCAGCGCCGGATCAGCTTCCTTGGCGATGATGGCCGCCCAAAGGCCGGTGAAACCGCCGCCGACGATCACCAGATCCGCCCGCGTCGTTTGCGTCAGCGGCGCTTCCGGCTCGGGTGCCTCCGGCGTGTCGAGCCAGAAGGGAAAGAACACGGTATCGCCGAGGCTTTTTGAGTGAAGCAGGGTCATGGTCCTTGGTCCTCAAGCACGGGCCGCAAATCGGGACTGCGCCGAAGGCGGCCGGTCAGTCGTTGAACAGCACGTAAACCTTGCGCAGGGTCTCCAGCACTTCGAAGCGGCCCTCGAATCCCCTGGGCAGGATGTAGCTGTCACCGGGTCCGAATTCCTCGGTCCTGCCCGAACCGTCGGTCAGCGCGACGCGGCCCGAAAGCACGAGGCAGAATTCGCTGGTCTCGGGATAGCTCAGATGTTCGGCATAGGGGGTGCATTCCCAGGTGCCGATCATGAACCGGCCGTCCGCCACTTCGTAGTGCACCGCGCCGGTCTCCCGGGCTTCGCCCGACAGCACCGCTTCAGCGGGAACGACCGCGCAGGGTTCAAGATCGCCGGTGCTCAACCCGTCTTTGCCGAGGCGAATGATAGAGGTCATTGTTGTCTCCGATTGTGCGGCGCGGGTCGGTTCCGACGCCGTGTGGAAAAGCCTGTTGCCGGAGGGAACTGGCGGCAGGGCGCCGGGAGGATGGCGCGGCCGGGCTCCGGTCGGGGAAGCATAGGAGCGGGCGGGCGTTGTAAAATCCGGCTTTACAATAGCTTTCATTTGCCTAATTCAATGGAAGCATGAAACTCTCCGGCCCCGATCTCCATCTGCTGGCTGTTTTCGACAGTGTGGTTCGCAACAAGGGCTTCTCGGCCGCTCAGGCTGAGCTTGGTCTCAGCCAGCCGACGATCTCCAACCATATCACCGCGCTTGAGACCCGGCTGGGGATGACGCTGTGCCAGCGCGGGCGGCGCGGGTTCCAGTTGACCGAGAAGGGGCAGCGTGTGCATGAGATCGCCACCGATCTGATGCAATGGCTCGACAGCCACTCGAACGAATTGACCGCGCTCAAGGGCAGCCTTGTCGGGCATTTGCGGGTCGCGGTGGTGGACTGTGTGGCAACCGATCCCAGCATGCGCCTGCCGCAGACCATCAACAGCCTGCTGGACACCGCGCCCGGGATCAAGGTCGATTTGTCCATCGAGCGCCCCCAGAGCATTCTGAGCGGTCTCAATGATGGCCGATTCCATATCGGGATCGGCAGTTTCGACAACAAGGTCGGCGGCCTGTCCTATGAGCGGCTGTATGAGGAAAGCCACTCGCTCTATTGCGGCCAGTCGCATCCGCTGGTGCGGCAGACGGATCGCGAGGTCACCCAGGACGAGATGGATGCCTGTGTCTGGGTGCATCGCGGATATTGGAACCGGCAGCGCCAGAGAACCCAGAAGGTGATCGAGGCCGACCGGATCGTCGATGATATCGAGGCGCAGATCCTCTTCGTGCTGAGCGGCCGCTATATCGGCCTGCTGCCCGATCACGCCGCCGAGCCGCATGTGGCGGCCGGCCGGCTGCGCCAGTTGCCGCTGCATGAGGACAATTTCATCTGCACGATGGAACTGGTCTGCAAGCTGGGTCGCCAGCCGAAGATCGTGCAGCTCTTCTGCAAGGCCTTGACCGATCAGTGCAGGAAGTGACCGCGCGGCGGTTCATTTGTCAGGGAAAATCGATTCATTTCCATTTACTTATGTCAGTGCCGTCTGATCCGTCATAGCCCTTGGTTCAGACGGGTGTCTTGCACGAAAGGGTCCTGCCATGGCCGCTCAGGAAAGCTTCAATCAGCCGCTTGGCGGCAACGAAATGCCCCGGTTCGGCGGCCCCGCGACGATGATGCGCCTGCCCGTACAGGCAAGCGCTGCCGGGCTGGATGCCTGCTTCGTCGGCATTCCGATGGATATCGGCACCTCCAACCGTCCCGGCACCCGTCTTGGCCCGCGCCAGATCCGGGACGAAAGCCGGATGATCCGCCCCTACAACATGGCGACCCGGGCAGCGCCGTTTGACCATATGCAGGTGGCCGATATCGGCGATGTGCCGATCAATACCTTCGACCTGAAGAAATCCGTCGAGATCATCGCGCGGCACTATGCGCAGATCCTGAGCCATGGCGCGATACCGCTGACGCTGGGCGGTGACCACACGCTGACCTGGCCCATTCTGCGGGCGATGCGGGACCGGCACGGACCCGTGGCGCTGATCCATGTGGACGCTCATTCCGACACCAATGAGCACATGTTCGGCGAAAAGGTCGCCCATGGCTGTCCCTTCCGCCGCGCCTGGGAGGAGGGCTGTCTGCAGAACGACAAGGTTTTCCAGATCGGACTGCGCGGCAGCGGCTACGCGCCGGAGGATTTCGACTGGGGCCGCGACAAGGGCTGGACGGTCATTCAGTCCGAGGAGTGCTGGCACCAGTCGCTGAAGCCGCTGATGGCGAGGGTTCGCGAGACCATCGGCGATGCGCCGGTCTATCTGAGTTTCGATATCGACGCGCTTGATCCGGCCTTTGCGCCGGGAACCGGCACGGTAGAGGTCGGCGGCCTGACCACGATGCAGGGGCTCGAGATCATCCGGGGAACGGCGGGACTCAATCTCGTCGGCTGTGATCTGGTCGAGGTCTCGCCACCCTACGACCCGGCGGGAAACACCGCCGTGATCGCGGCAAACTTTCTGTTCGAGATGCTCTGCGCGCTGCCGGTCAGGGGAAGATAGAGCCCGGAGGCCGCCTCAGCTGCAATTGGCGCTGATCACCTTGCGGCTTTCGGGGTCGAGGATCACAGTCGCGCGGAACGGCAGCAGTTCCATCGTCATCGGCTCACCGTCGAGCGCACGGCGCACGCGCGAAGCGCCGGTGATCGCCATGATCTGCTCATCCGACGGATCGTCCATCCCGACAAGTTCGGCGGCCCGTTCGAGGACGCAAAGCGCCTGGTCGTCGCCGGCGTTGCCGCTCTTGCTCTCATTCTTGTTCTCGGTCGCGGTCTCGGTCTCGGACGAGCAGGCGCCAAGCGCTGCCAACATGGCGACAAGGACCATGGATTGGCCAAGGGGCCGGGCAAGGGGCCGGACAAGGGGCCGGGCAAGGGATCGGGCAAAGGTCATCATGTCGAATGCTTCCTTACAGGCTGGCAATGTTGTCGTGGGGGTGTTTCGGCCGGATCAACGTCCGGATCCCGGCACCTGAAAGCGCGGTTGCGGGACTACCATTGTATGACATCGGCCAGTTCCGCGCGATGCCGTTCCGCATGGGCGCGCACGAAGGGGCAGAGCGGTACGATGCGCTGCCCCTTTTCGCGCGCATCGGCGATCAGCCGCTCGGCCAGCGCCCGCGCCACGCCGCGCCCGCGCAGGGTGTCGGGCACGTAGGTGTGATCGGCGATGACGAGCGTCGGCGAGACCTTGGAAAGGGTCAGTTCGCCTTCGCCCTCGATACCAGGCACGATGGCGGTATAGCGCCCCCTGGTTTCGCTGTCGAAATAGCGGATGGTCAGATCGGACATTGGGAGCTTCCTTGCGGGCCCGGCAATCGAGATGGCGGCAGCCGGACGCCTGCCGGAGTGCCGCCTCGCCTGTGCCGCCCGGTCCGATACGTCCTGACGTTCATCCCAGCATTGGCAGGAGGCCGTCGAGGGATTTCTTGGCGTCGCCATAGAACATGCGGGTGTTGTCCTTGTAGAAGAGCGGGTTCTCGATGCCGGAATAGCCGGTTCCCTGGCCGCGCTTGGAGACGAAGACCTGTTTTGCCTTCCAGACTTCCAGCACCGGCATGCCGGCGATCGGCGAGTTCGGGTCTTCCTGGGCGGCGGGATTGACGATGTCGTTCGAGCCGATAACGATGACGACGTCGGTTTCCGGGAAGTCCTCGTTGATCTCGTCCATTTCCAGCACGATGTCGTAGGGCACCTTGGCCTCGGCCAGAAGCACGTTCATGTGTCCGGGCAGGCGGCCGGCCACCGGATGGATGGCGAAGCGTACCTGCTTGCCCTTGGCGCGCAGCCTGCGGGTCAGTTCGGCGACGTTCTGCTGGGCCTGGGCGACGGCCATGCCGTAGCCCGGAACGATGATGACGCTGTCGGCGTCTTCCAGGGCGGCGACAACCCCGTCGGCGTCGATGGCGATCTGTTCGCCCTCGACCGCCATCGCCGGTCCGGTGGTGTTGCCGAAGCCGCCGAGGATGACGGAGACGAAGGATCGGTTCATCGCCTTGCACATGATGTAGGACAGGATCGCGCCCGACGAGCCGACCAGCGCGCCGACGACGATCAGAAGATCGTTGCCGAGCGAGAAGCCGATGGCCGCCGCCGCCCAGCCTGAATAGGAGTTGAGCATCGACACCACCACCGGCATGTCGGCGCCGCCAATGCCCATGATCAGGTGATAGCCGATGAAGAAGGCAAGCAGGGTCATCAGAACCAGTGTCCAGATGCCCGCGCCGTTGACGAACAGGATCAGCAGCAGCAGGCTGAGGCCGGCAGCACCCGCATTCAGCATGTGCCCGCCGGGCAGCTTCACGGCCTTCGAGGTGACCTTGCCGGCCAGCTTGCCGAAGGCGACGACCGAGCCGGTGAAGGTCACCGCGCCGATGAAGACGCCGAGGAAGACCTCGACCTTCAGGATCGCCTGCTCGACGGGCGTCTTGTGGGCCAGGATGGCGGCGAAGCCCTCAAGCGCATGGCGTTCCTCCTCGCCCATGGCCAGCACGTTGCCGAGTTCGATATAGGCGTTGTAGCCGACGAAGACGGCGGCAAGGCCGACCAGCGAGTGCATCGCGGCGACGAGCTGCGGCATCTCGGTCATCTGGACGCGCTGGGCGACGAAATAGCCGATGATGCCGCCGGCGGCGATCAGGATGAGGGAGAGCAGCCACAGGCCGGAGCCGGGGCCGATCAGCGTGGCGACAACGGCCAGGCCCATGCCGACAATGCCGTACCAGATGGCGCGCTTGGCGCTTTCCTGGCCCGACAGGCCCCCCAGGGACAGGATGAACAGGACAGCCGCAACAACATAGACGGCGGTTGTGAAACCGAATTCCATCGACCGGACTCCTTAGGATTTCTGGAACATGGCGAGCATGCGCCGGGTGACGAGAAAGCCACCGAAGATGTTGATCCCGGCCATGAAGACGGACAGGCCGGCAAGCGCGATCACCAGATAGCTCCCCGACCCGATCTGCATCAGGGCGCCGAGGATGATGATCGACGAGATGGCGTTGGTCACCGCCATCAGCGGCGTGTGCAGGGAATGGCTGACGTTCCAGATCACCTGGAAGCCGATGAAGACCGACAGCACGAAGACGATGAAATGCTGCATGAAGCTCGCCGGGGCGACCAGGCCGACCAGCAGCAGCAGGATGCCGCCAATGGCGAGCAGGGCCACCTGCTGGCGGGTCTGCGCCTTGAAGGCGGCGGCCTCCTGGGCGCGCCTTTCCTCCGGCGTCAGTTCCTTCGGCTTTTCCCGGGACTTGGCCGCGATTGCCTGGATCTTGGGCGGCGGCGGCGGGAAGGTGATCCCGCCGTCATAGGTCACGGTTGCGCCGCGGATGACGTCGTCCTCCATGTTGTGGACGATCCGGCCGTCCTTTTCCGGCGTCAGGTCGCTCATCATGTGGCGGATATTGGTGGCATAGAGCGTCGAGGACTGGGCCGCCATGCGGGAGGGGAAGTCGGTATAGCCGATGATGGTGACGCCGTTGTCGGTGACGACCTTCTCGTCCTTGACCGTGCCCTCCACATTGCCGCCGCGCTCGGCTGCCAGATCGACGATCACCGAGCCCGGCTTCATGGCCTTGACCATGTCTTCGAGCCACAGTTTCGGGGCTTCGCGATTGGGGATCAGCGCGGTGGTGATGACGATGTCCATCTCGGGCGCCAGTTCGCGGAACTTCCTGAGCTGCGCCTCGCGGAACTCCGGCGAGGAAACGCTGGCATAGCCGCCGGCGGCCGCGCCGTCCTGCTGGGCCTCCTCGAAATCCAGATAGACGAACTGGGCGCCCATGGATTCGACCTGTTCGGCGACTTCCGGGCGCACGTCGAAGGCATAGGTCACCGCGCCGAGCGCCGTGGAGGTGCCGATGGCGGCGAGGCCCGCGACGCCGGCGCCGACGATCAGCACCTTGGCCGGCGGCACCTTGCCGGCGGCGGTCACCTGGCCGGTGAAGAAGCGGCCGAAATTGTTCCCCGCCTCGATCACCGCGCGATAGCCGGCGATGTTGGCCATCGAAGACAGCGCATCCATCTTCTGGGCGCGCGAAATGCGCGGCACCATTTCCATCGAGATGACGTTCGCCCCGGCCGCGCTCGCCTTCTTCAGGCCCTCTTCATTGCCGCCGGGATTGAAGAAGGAGATCAGCGTCTGGCCCTTGCGCAGCCGCTTGAGCTCGGCGCCGCTCGGCTGGCGCACCTTGGCGACGATGTCGCAATTCTTCCACAGCGCGTCCACGGTCTTGACCACCTCGACCCCGGCATCGCGATAGGCCGCGTCCGAGAACCCCGCCGCCTTGCCGGCACCGGCCTGAATGGCGCAGTCATAGCCCAGCTTCTGCAGGAAACCGGCGCTGGCGGGTGTCATCGCCACCCGGTTCTCGCCCGGAAAGACTTCAGCAGGTGTTCCGATCTTCACGTAACTTCCTTCCTCAACATATC
>JAGRLT010000020.1 GCA_020441665.1 Nitratireductor sp. | reverse complement strand
TGCGGCTCAACATTCCCTGCGTCTTCGTTTCCGGCGGGCCGATGGAGGCCGGCAAGGTCATCCTCGAAGACCAGAAGGAACATGCGATGGATCTGGTCGACGCCATGGTGGCGGCGGCCGACGACCGGGTATCGGAAGCGGACGTGGCGAAGATCGAGCGCTCGGCCTGTCCGACCTGCGGTTCGTGCTCGGGCATGTTCACCGCCAATTCGATGAACTGCCTGACCGAGGCGCTGGGGCTTTCGCTGCCGGGCAACGGCTCGACGCTGGCGACCCATGCCGACCGCGAGCGGCTGTTCCTCGAAGCGGGACAGCTCGTCGTCGATCTGGCGCGGCGCTATTACGAGCGCAATGAGGAGGGTGTGCTGCCGCGCAACATCGCGACCTTTGCGGCGTTCGAAAACGCCATGTCGCTCGACATCGCCATGGGCGGCTCGACCAATACGGTGCTGCACCTGCTGGCCGCCGCCCATGAGGGAGAGGTCGGTTTCACCATGGACGATATCGACCGGCTGTCGCGCAAGGTGCCGTGCCTTTGCAAGGTGGCGCCGGCGAAATCCGACGTCCATATGGAGGACGTGCACCGGGCCGGCGGCATCATGGCGATCCTCGGCGAACTCGACCGTGCCGGCCTGCTCGACACGTCCGTCGGCACCGTGCATTCGAAGACCATGGCCGATGCGCTCGATGCCTGGGATGTGGTTCGCACCCAGGACAACAAGGTGCATGATTTCTATCAGGCGGCGCCCGGCGGCGTGCCGACGCAGGTCGCGTTTTCCCAGTCGCGGCGCTATGACAGTCTCGACACCGACCGTGAGGCCGGCGTCATCCGCGACAAGGCGCATGCCTTTTCCCAGGATGGCGGGCTCGCCGTGCTCTATGGCAATCTCGCCGAGGATGGCTGCATCGTGAAGACGGCAGGGGTCGACGAATCGATCCTGAAATTTTCCGGCCCCGCCTATGTGTTCGAAAGCCAGGACGATGCGGTTTCGGGCATTCTGACCGGCAAGGTCAGGGAAGGCGATGTGGTGCTGATCCGCTATGAGGGGCCGCGCGGCGGGCCGGGCATGCAGGAGATGCTCTATCCGACCTCCTATCTCAAGTCGAAGGGTCTCGGCAAAGCCTGCGCGCTGGTCACCGACGGCCGCTTCTCGGGCGGTTCCTCGGGGCTTTCCATCGGCCATGTCTCGCCGGAAGCCGCCGAGGGCGGCGCGATCGGCCTGGTCGAGCAGGGCGACATCATCGAGATCGACATTCCGAACCGCATCATCCATCTGGCGGTTGCCGAGGAGGTGCTGGCCGAGCGCCGCAAGGCGCGGCAGGCTTCCGGCTGGCAGCCCGCCAAGCCGCGCAAGCGCAAGATCACCACGGCGCTCAAGGCCTATGCGGCGCTGACGACCTCGGCGGCGAAGGGCGCGGTACGGCAGGTCTGAGAATTCGGTGACAGTTTACTTAATTCTGGATATGGCGTGCCGGCTACCTCGCTCTGCAAGCGAATTAAGTAAACTGTCACCGAATTAACAATTACTGCTTGCGCTTTGGTCCCGGCCGTTGCGGCGCAAGCCTCAGGCCCAGATGGCGTTCAAGTTGTCCGACCCATGGCTTGGAGCCGAGCGGCCGGCCGCTGTTTTCCGCCTTGCGCAAATCGACATAGTCCGCATCCCGTTCGGGCATCCCCAGGAAAGCTGCGAAGTCGCCGTATCGCTCGAGAACGGCATTTGCGTCAAATGCCCGCCAACTGCGCCCTTCCAGATGGTCTCTCACGCTTGACCATCGCCAATCCTGCGGCTTTGCGACCAGGCCCGCTCGCACCGGATTAAGCGATACATATCGCGCGGCGTGATAGAGGTGCGCTTCATCCATCACCACCGAGCCGAACCGACCCTGCCAAAGATGGCCTGTGATGGCGAGCCGGAGATTGATGCGCCGCGTGTATTGCCGGTGCGCCTCGGCGAAGGTCTTGCGCAGGCCGTTCTCGTCGCTGGGAACCAGAATGAAATGAACATGATTGGGCATCAGGCACCAGCACCATATCGCACAAGCTGACTTTTCCGCCGATTCGAAAATCAGATCGCGATAGATGCGATAGTCCTCGTCCGAAAAGAAAACCCGTTCACGGCGATTGCCACGCTGGGTAACGTGATGAGGCAGGCCAGGAACAACAAGGCGGGCAAGTCGCGGCATGAATTCGGTGACAGTTTACTTAATTCATTTCTCTTTGATCGCAGATACAGGATAGCCCTGTTTTATGAATTAAGTAAACTGTCACCGAATTATCGAATTATGGTCGCGGGCAGGCGCTCGATCGCGCGCAGGCCGACGCGGGAGCGCCAGCGGATGTCGTCCTGCGCGACGGCAAGGCGAAGCTGCGGCCAGGTCGCGAACAGGGCCCGGATCGCGCAGGCGATCTCGATGCGCGCCAGTTGATGGCCGAGGCAGAAATGCGGTCCCGCGCCAAAGGCAACATGGCGGTTGGCACGGCGCTCCATGTCGAAGCGATGCGGGCATTCGATCGCCGCGGGATCGCTGTTGGCGGCGGCGATCATCGCCATCACCATCTCGCCCCTGGCGACCCGGGTTCCTTCGACCTCCAGATCGCGCCGGGCGATGCGCGGCTTGCTGAACTGAACGGCGGAGATGAAACGCAGGATTTCCTCGACCGCCAGCGCCATGCGGCTTTCATCCGCCATCAGCCATTGGCGGCGCGCGGGGTCGCGCAGCAGTTCGTAAATGCCGCCGGAAATCACATGGGTCGTCGTCTCGTGGCCGGCGACCAGCAGCAGGAAGACCATGGCGATCATTTCATCGTCGCTGATCGGTTCGCCGGCCTGCTGCATCGCCACGAGTTCGGCGATGAGACCCGTGCCCGCAGACCGGCGCACCCGCTCGATTTCGGCTTCCACCAGGCGGGTGAACCTGCCGAGCGAGGCAAAGGCGCGGACGAAGCCCAATACGCTGTTGACCGAGGTCAGCCGGCCGGCCTGGGCCGCGAAGCGCTCCTTGACGGTATCCGAAACGCCTAGCAGGTCGCAGATCACCGCCAGCGGCAATTGCCTCGCATAGGCTGTCACCAGATCTGCCTCGTCGCGGTTGTCGAACAGGCTCCGGGCGAGTTCGGCGGCGCGCGCTTCGATGCGGGGTTCGAGCGCGGTGATCGCGTCGCGGCGGAAGGCGCGGTCGACGAGCTGGCGCAGCCGCTTGTGATCGGGGTCGTCGAAGGTCAGCATGTTGTTGGCCAACAGGCCGACGGAGCGCGGCATCCACCACTGCATGCCGGCGACCTTGCCATTGGCGCGGCGCATCGAGAAGTTTTCCGTATCCTTCAGCACGGCGGCCAGCGCCGCCTGGGTGGTGGCAATCCAGACCCTGCCGATGATCGGCAGTTTGACGCGCACCAGCGGCCCCTCGCCACGCAGCCGATCGCAGGCGGCAAAGGGATTTGCCATGAAGGATTGCGAGGTGAGATCAGGCGTCATGGGGTCTGCTCGGCGGCTTTTCGGCGGAATGTTCCGCCCGATGCTGTAGCCATTTACTGTGTCGGAAGAAAGTTGGGGGGAAAATTACCGCCGGCGGCAATTCAATCGTTTGAACAAAGTTGACAGCCATTTCAAGCATTTGCGCTTTCTGCTAAAGGCAGCGCCATTGCGAGATATTGGCAAACAAGGAGCCCGACATGGCCATGGAGAGCCCGAAAAGTGAACGCCTGGAAGATATCGCCATTGCCATGGTTGCCGAAGGCCAGGGCATTCTGGCGGCCGACGAGTCGACCGGCACGATCAAGAAACGCTTCGACCAGATCGGCGTCGAGAACACGGAGGAAAACCGCCGCGACTATCGCGAGATGCTGTTCCGCGCCGAAGAGGCGATGAAGAACCATGTTTCCGGCGTCATCCTGTTCGAGGAGACGCTGTTCCAGAAGGCGGCGGACGGAACCCCGCTGGTCGATTTGCTGCGCGCCGCCGGCGCCGTTCCGGGGATCAAGGTCGACAAGGGAGCCCAGGCGCTTTCGGGCACCTCGATCGAGAAGGTTACCGAGGGCCTCGACGGCCTGCGCGAGCGGCTGGCGAAATATTACGAGGCCGGCGCCCGCTTTGCCAAATGGCGCGCGGTGATCACGATTTCTGACACCACCCCTTCGTATAACTGCATTCATGCCAATGCCCATGCGCTGGCGCGCTATGCCGCGCTTTGCCAGGAAGCCGGCATCGTGCCGATCGTCGAACCGGAAGTGCTGATGGACGGCGAACATTCGCAGCATTCGATCGAGCGCTGCGAACAGGTCACGACCTGGGCGCTCACGGAACAGTTCCAGGAACTCTTCCATGCCGGCGTCAACCTCGAAGGCATGGTGCTGAAGCCGAACATGATCGTGCCGGGCCAGAAATCCGGCAAGACCGCATCGATCGAACAGGTTGCCGAGGCGACGGTGCGGGTTCTGAAAAACTGCGTGCCGGCCTCTGTGCCGGGCATTGCCTTCCTGTCGGGCGGCCAGAGCGAGGAAGAGGCGACGGCGCATCTGTCGGCCATGAACGCCATGTACGACCTGCCGTGGAAGCTGACCTTCTCCTATGGCCGCGCGCTGCAGCAGGCAGCCCTCAAGGCGTGGGGCGGAAAGGCGGAAAACGTCGCCGCGGCCCAGCGCGCCTTCGCACATCGCGCCCGGATGAACGGCATGGCCGCGCTCGGCCATTGGAAGGCCGATCTGGAAAAGGCCGCCTGAGATAGAATAGCAAAACAGTAGCGAAATAAAAAAATGCCCGGGGCAAAGCTCCGGGCATTCAGATTGCTGACGAACCCCGTCGAATTTCGGCGGGGTTTTTCGTATCGGGCGTTTGGTTTTGGATTGGCTGAGATGAGTGTCGTGGTCCTACGCCGGTCGGGGCAGCGGGCTTTTGGTCAGCGCC
>JAGRLT010000019.1 GCA_020441665.1 Nitratireductor sp. | reverse complement strand
TCAAGGCTCACCATCTCGAGTTCGGTCTGTTGCGGGCCAGGCTTCTTCAACATGTCCCAATGAATCACAAAGGCCCCGAAAACACGAGGCCTTTGTCAGCAATCTGACCCGGAGCTGCGCTCCGGGTTTTTTAGCGTAGGCTTTCGCCAGACTTACATGCAGCCCTTGTGGCAGGCCATGGCCTGCTGGCCGCAAGCGGTCGAACCCTGAAAGTTGGTCATGACCTGGCTGCCGGCCTTCATCGGATCGCTGGTCATCTGGTTGGCGCTCGCCAGGCACTGCACGTATTCGGTGTTGCAGCCGGCGGTGCACTGCATGAGGTTCATCATCTGGCCGGCGGCGTTCTGTGCCGAGGCGGTGCCGGCAAATGCGAACATTGCCAGAGCTGCGCCAGAAACGAAAATCTTCTTCATTTGGTGTCTCCCTTTTGCCTGTTTCCCTCCATGGCAGCGTTTCGGCTGCATATGGCCGCAGCCTGCCACAGGTTGCGAATACAGGTAGCAGAAAAATAGCAAGGCCCCGCCATCATGCAACCGGATTTTTGCTGTATCGCGGTGCAATTCGCCGCTGCCACCGCAAAATGCCTCCCGATGCCCGCGATTGACCCGGCGTCGCGTACAACCTAAGGGCAGGGAACCCGGAAAGTCGGCAATTGGCCGCAAAACAGGACTTCCGCCCGATGACACGAATCATCACGATCGCGGTTCCGCGGATGGCATGGCTGCCGGTTCTGGCGCTGGCGCTTCAGGCCTGTGTCGGCGATTCGCTCGATACGCGGCAGTTTCGCGGCGTCGGTACCGAGGTTAAAGGCCCGTCGGCCCCGGCTCCGGCGGGCCAGCAGGCGCCCGCCCTGTCGCCCGCGAATGCCGGCCAGTCCGTCGCGGATACCGCCGCGCCGCAGCCGATCGTCCCGCAGACCGCCGGAGCATCGCCGGCGCCATCTTCTTCCGCCGCGGCGGCAGGCAATGATGCGGCGTCGCGCGAGCGGGCACTGGCGGAGATTCGCGCCAAGGCGGCCCACCGCTCCGGGCAGAAGACGGTAATCGGTGCTGTGCCGCAGGCGGCGGGCAAGCAGATGAGCGCGGATGAGCAGCAGGCTCTGCAACGCGAACTGGCGTCGGAACTCGCCGACCAGAAGACAGTGATTTCCGAGGGGGATGTCGCCGCGCGGGAAGCCGCCCTGCGGCGGCTGCGCGCCAGGGGCAAGCGGCACTATCAGGAGGCGGTCGAGCAGATCGAGGAGTAGGTTCGGCTGCCGGTTCCGGCACAGTCCGCTCTTCCGTTTTTCGCAAAAGAACCGCTCCCCGGCGTCCTGTGACCGATTTCACAGCGCCGGTCGGGCCCGGCTTCTAGGATGGCTGTCACGGGGCATCCTTCAAAGGAGCAAGACCATGAGCAAAGTTCTCAACACTGTCCTTGCTGCCCTGGTGATTTCCTCGGCGGCATCCCTCGCAATTCCTTCCATAACCCTGGCAGCCAGCAATTCCGGCGGCCAGTCTTCCGGCCCCTCGGGCGGCGGTAATGATGGTGGCGGCGGCGATGGTGGCAATGGCGACGGCAAGGAACCGCTGCGCCTGATCGGACCCGGACCGGGTGTGCAGCGGGCGCAGATCCCGCCGAACTATCCGCCGCGCGATCCCGAGCCGAAATATGTGGAGCGGGAGGCTGACAATTTCAGCTGTGTCTACCTCTACAACCAGATCACCAGGACCAACATGTTCTTCACGGTTCCGCGCTACAAGGACTGCCTGCGCCGCCACGGCGTAACGGTTCAATAGGCCGGCAAGACATTGCACGAAAAACCCGGCGCCGCCCGCGCCGGGTTTTTTTGTTTGCCGCCTTGCGATTTACGGTCCGTCTTTCTAAACAATGCCGTCTCCTGGCCGGGATGGCGCGGTTCGATGGTCGCTGCCCGGGCTTTTCTTGTTGAAGAGGTGTGGCGTGTCGGAAACCCCGTTGCGGATCGGTATTGCAGGGATTGGCACCGTCGGTGCGGCGCTGGTGAACATTCTTGCCGGCAAGGCGGATCTGCTGGCCGCGCGCTGTGGCCGGGCGATCGTGCTGAGCGGCGTGTGCGCGCGCGACCGCAGCCGCGATCGTGGCTGCGATCTCTCCGCCGTCGAATGGTTCGACGATCCTGTTGCGCTGGCTGCGAGCGAAGGCATCGACGTCTTCGTCGAACTGATGGGCGGCGATGGCGATCCGGCCCATGCCGCCGTCAAGGCCGCGCTTCATGCCGGCAAGCATGTGGTCACCGCCAACAAGGCGCTGCTCGCCCGACATGGCGTCGAACTTGCCCGCATTGCCGAGGAAAAGGGCCTCATCCTCAATTTCGAGGCCGCTGTCGCCGGCGGCATTCCCGTCATCAAGACGATGCGCGAGGCGTTGACCTCGAACACGATCAGCCGTGTCTTCGGCATTCTCAACGGCACCTGCAACTACATGCTGACCCGCATGGAGATGGAAGGCCTGTCCTATGAGGCCTGCCTCAAGGACGCCCAGGCGCTCGGCTATGCGGAAGCCGATCCGACCTTCGATGTCGAGGGCTTCGACACGGCGCACAAGCTCGCCATCCTCACCAGCCTTGCCTTCGGCAGCGAAATCTCCGCCGATGAAATCTATGTCGAGGGAATTTCCAACATCACCACCGAAGACATCGAGGCGGCGGGCGAGCTGGGCTATCGCATCAAACTGCTCGGCGTCGCCCAGAAGACGGCATCGGGCATCGAGCAGCGCGTCCATCCCACCATGGTGCCGGTGGCGGCGCCGATCGCCCAGATTTCCGGCGTTACCAATGCGGTGGCGATCGAGGCCGATCTCGTCGGCCAACTGGTGTTGTCGGGGCCGGGGGCGGGCGGTGAAGCCACCGCCTCGGCGGTCAGCGGCGATATCTGCGACATCGCCAAGAGCCGGCCCGGCCATCAGCAGGCGCCGGCGCTCGGCGTGCCGGCCGCAGCCCTCGCGCCCTATGTCCAGGCCCGCATGCGGGCCCATGAGGGCGGCTATTTCATCCGCCTCAACGTCTACGATCAGGCGGGTGTCTTCGCCTCGATCGCGAGCCGGATGGCGGAAGAAGGCATTTCGCTGGAATCGATCGTGCAGCGCAAGCGGGACGGCAAGACCCGGTCGCCGGCGGACCAGCAGACGATCATCCTGATCACCCATGAGACGACGGAACAGGCCATTCGCAACGCGCTCGAAAGGATCGAGACCGACGGCCATCTCGCCGCCCATGCGCAGATGTTCAGGATCGAAAAATAGCCGATTTGCGCCGGGTTTCTGCGCCGTTGGCGGCGGCTGTCGCACCGGTTGGGGAAAACCGGTGACCTGCCGCCAAATCATATCGATTTAATCCGTTTATCACCATTGTGTTTCGGGTCCGCCTGATGGATACCCGCTCGAACCTCGCCGATCACTGGAGAATGGACATCATGGCAAAACAGGCAGCGGACGGCCACGAAGACCGTCTCGACCGGATTCTGACGCTCGAGCTGGCCCGTGTTACCGAGGCGGCGGCTGTGGCGGCGGCGCGCCTGCGCGGCCATGGCGACGAGAAGCAGGCCGATCAGGCCGCGGTCGACGCGATGCGCACCGAACTCAACAATCTGCCGATCGAGGGCAAGGTGGTGATCGGCGAGGGCGAGCGCGACGAGGCGCCGATGCTCTATATCGGCGAGGAAGTGGGAACGAAGAACGGCCCCGCCGTCGATATCGCGCTCGATCCGCTGGAAGGCACCACGATCTGCGCCAAGAACCAGCCCAATTCGATCGCCGTCATCGCCATGGCCGAGCGCGGCAACCTGCTCTATGCGCCCGATGTCTATATGGACAAGATCGCCATCGGCCCGGGCTACAAGGCCGGCCTGATCGACATCGATGCACCGGTGGTCGCCAATCTGGAAGCGGTGGCGCGAGAAAAGGGCGTCAAGGTCTCGGAACTCACCGCCTGCATCATGGACCGGCCGCGCCACGCCAAGCTGATCGAGGAAGTGCGCGCGACGGGCGCCGCCATCCGCCTGATCGGCGATGGCGATGTCGCCGGCGTCATCCACACGACCGATCCCGACATGACGGGCATCGACATCTATATCGGCATTGGCGGCGCGCCCGAGGGCGTGCTGGCGGCGGCGGCGCTGCGCTGCATCGGTGGCCAGATGCAGGGCCGCCTCATCCTTGACACGCCGGAAAAGGTCGCCCGTGCAGCCAAGATGGGCATAGACGATCCCAGGCGCTCCTATACCATGGAGGAAATGGCCAAGGGCGATGTGATCTTCTCGGCGACCGGGGTTACCGATGGCAACATGCTCGACGGCGTGCGCTTCGGCCGGTCCAGCATCTCCACCCATACGGTGGTGATGCGCTCCTCGTCGAAGACGGTTCGCGAGATCAAGGCGATCCATCACGATATGGAAAAGTTCGGCTGATCCGACGGCCCCGCCGCGGCTTTGAAGGATCGCGGTTGCGAGTTGCCTCGGCGCGTTCCATGGTGGAGCCATGACCGCATCCAGTTCCGATGAGCGTGCCTTTCTCGACGTCACCCGGTCGCTGAGCGGCAGGCAGTGGGCCGACCGACTCAATCCGGTCGGGCGCAACCGGGCGTTGGCGATCGGCCAGACCTCCGGCCTGCCGGACATCGTTGCCCGCGTTCTGGCGGGAAGGGGGGTGGGCGCCGAGGGAGCGGAAGCCTTTCTCGATCCGACGATCCGCGACCTGATGCCCGATCCATCGACGCTTACGGACATGGACGCGGCGGCCAGGCGTATCGCCACGGCTATCCGCAACGGCGAAAGAATAGCGATCTTCGGCGATTATGACGTCGACGGCGCGGCCTCGGCGGCGCTGATGTCGCGCTTCCTGGCGGCGTTCGGGATCGCGCACGAGATCCACATTCCGGACCGGATATTCGAGGGATACGGGCCGAACGCGCCTGCCATCCGCCAATTGGTCGATAACGGCGCGCGGCTGATCGTCACCGTCGACTGCGGCGCCACCTCGTTTGAAGCGCTTGAGGAAGCCGCCGGGCTGGGCGCCGACGTGGTAGTGCTCGACCACCACCAGATGGGCGTCAAGGTGCCCAGGGCCGTGGCGGTGGTCAACCCCAACCGGCAGGACGATCTTTCGGGCCTCGGCTATCTGTGCGCGGCTGGCGTCGTCTTCATGACGCTGGTGGCCGTGCAGCGCGACTTGCGCGCGGCCGGCGAGAAACCCGGCCCGAACCTCATCGAACTGCTCGATCTGGTGGCCCTGGCGACGGTGTGCGACGTGGTGCCGCTTACCGGGCTCAACCGCGCCTTCGTGGTCAAGGGGCTGCAGGTAATGCGCGCGATGGGCAATGCCGGGCTCGCCGCCCTGTCCGCCGCGGCTAGGCTCGACGGGCCGCTGAGCACCTATCACGTCGCCTTCCTGCTCGGTCCGCGGATCAATGCCGGCGGGCGTATCGGCGATGCGGCGCTCGGCAGCCGGCTGCTTTCGATCGACGATCCCACGGTCGCCGAACAGATCGCGGCGGAACTCGACCGGCTCAATGCCGAGCGCCAGGCGGCGGAGGCGGTGATGCTGGAAGAAGCCATCGCCGAGGGCGAGGCGGAGATCGGCGGCGATGGAGCGGGAGGTACAGGGCCCGCCGTGCTGATCACCGCGCGGCAGGGATGGCATGCGGGCATTGTCGGCTTGCTGGCATCGCGGTTGAAGGATCGGTTCGCACGCCCGGCGATCGCCATCGCCTTCGACGCGAACGGCAAGGGTACCGGTTCCGGCCGCTCGGTTTCGGGCGTCGATCTCGGTGCCGCGGTTCGCGCGGCACTCGAAGCCGGCGTCATCGAAAAGGGCGGCGGCCATGCGATGGCGGCAGGCTTGACCGTTCGGCGCGACCGGCTGGGCGATCTGCGCGCCTTCCTCGACGAACGGCTTGCCGCCGATGTCGCCAGGGCGATGGCCAATGACCGGCTCAGGATCGACGCGGCGCTGTCGGCGCGCGGCGCGACGCTCGATCTGATCGACCTGCTCGAAAAGGCCGGTCCCTATGGCGCCGGTCATCCGCAGCCGGTTCTGGCCTTTCCCAACCATCTGCTGACCTATTCGCGGCTGGTCGGGCGCGATCATGTCAGCTTCTCGCTGCAATCGAGCGATGGCGCGAGCCTGCGCGGCATCGCCTTCCGCAAGGCGGGGACGGCGCTGGGCGAAGCGCTGCTGAAAGGGGAGGGCAGGCGTTTTCACCTTGCCGGCACGCTGGGCGCCGATTTCTGGCAGGGGCGCAGGCGGGTGCAGTTGCGGCTGATCGATGCCGCCATGGCCTGACCGACACCGGCCGGCAGCTGTTTGCCCGGCCGAAAACCTATTGGGTGTTTTCGAACGAAAGCTTGACGGCGTGAAGAAAGGAATGGGCGGAGGAGCGGGCCGAGGCCAGCAGAAACCCGTCCTCTGCCTCGCGAACGATCAGGACGCCGAGATGCTCCATCATGGTGCGGGCCGCCGCATCGAGGGCAAAGTGCCGCGGATCAAGATCGAGCGGGCATATCCGCTCCAGCGCCTTGCGCACGCCTGGGCCCTCGCAGCGCAGCAGGCAGTAGCTGTCGGACTGGTCGGTGAGCCAGGCACCGTCGCCGATGGCCTTGCGTACTTCGCCGACCGGGTCGCTTCCGACCTGAGGGAAGATCAGCAGGAACTGGTCCGGCGCCATCCAGATCAGCCGCCTTTCGCCGGACACGGCTGACCCGCCGGGAGCGGGCAGGGCGAGCCTGTAGGTCTTTTTCAGCCTGGCGGCGAGGGTGGCTTCCATGCCGCGGGACACGGCAAGCGAAACGATCGCAAGGCCGGTTACCTCGGCAAGGCGCGCGCCGTTGAACTCGGCCGCATAGCCGTCGAGCGGCGACAGGGGAGCAAGAGGTTCAGCCACGCAACCGTTCTCCTTGGGGATCGACGAAATGCGCCGATACGATCTCGACCTCACAGGCTCTGCCGCGCAGCGGATCGGCGGCAATGACCCGTTCGCCGATGCGCTCATGGCCGCGGGTGATGAAGCCGAGGCCGATATCGGTCTCAAGATGCGGCGAATAGCACACCGAGGTCATCCAGCCCTGGTCGTTTTCGGTAACGGCCGCCGCATCCCTGGCGATGAAATGGGCGCCGGCGCCAAGCTTCTGCGATCGATCGACCGGCTTGAAGCCGACCAGGCGGATGGCGTTTTCATCGCTCAGCGCCTCGCGGCCGGCCATCACCCTGCCGATGCAGTCCTTCTTGGCCGAAACCATCTTGGCGAGGCCGAGATTGAGCGCCGTGGTCTGGCCGGTGAGCTCGTTGGCGGTGGCGTGGCCCTTTTCGATGCGCAGGACGTTGAGCGCCTCGACGCCATAGGGAGTGACGCCGAATTCGGCGCCTTCTTCCATCAGCCGCCGGGCGAGCGCATCGCCATAGCGGGCCGGAACGGCGACCTCATAGGCGAGTTCGCCGGAAAACGAGATGCGGAAGAGCCGCGCCGGCGTGCCGCCGCAAACTGAAATCTCGCCGCAGCCCATATAGGGAAAGGCCTCGTTTGAGATGTCGTGCTGCCGGTCGACGATCTTTTCGAGCAGGGCGCGCGATCTGGGGCCGGCGACGGCAAATTGCGCCCATTGTTCGGTCGCCGAGATCAGGTGAACGTCGAGATCGGGGAACAGGCACTGGCGGGCGAATTCGAGCCGGCGGAAGACCAGCACGGCATTGGCCGTCGTCGTCGTCATGACGAAGTGGTGCTGGCCGAGGCGCGCCGTGGTGCCGTCATCGTAGACGAAGCCGTCCTCGCGCAGCATCAGGCCGTAACGCACCTTGCCTGTCGCCAGCGTCGAGAAGGTGTTGGTATAGACCCGGTCGAGAAATTCGGCCGCGTCCTTGCCCTGAATGTCGATCTTGCCGAGCGTCGTCACGTCGCAAATGCCGACCGAGGACCGCACGGCGAGCGCCTCGCGGTCGACGCTTTCGCGCCAATGGGTTTCGCCGGGCCTGGGATACCATTGGGCGCGCAGCCACATGCCGGCCTCGACGAAGACGGCCTGGTTTTCCGTTGCCCAGCGATGGCTCGGCGGGGTGCGGGTCGGGCGGAAGTCCCTGCCGCGCGAGCGTCCGGCAAAGGCGCCGATCGCGACCGGCGTATAGGGCGGGCGAAAGATCGTCGTGCCGGTTTCGGGGATCGTCCTGCCGCTCACCTCGGCCATGACGGCAAGGCCCAGAATGTTGGAGGTCTTGCCCTGATCGGTCGCCATGCCGAGCGTGGTGTAGCGCTTGAGGTGTTCGACCGAGCGGAAACCTTCCTGATGCGAGAGCTTGACGTCCTTGGTGGTGACGTCGTTCTGCAGGTCGACCCAGGCGCGGCCCCGGCCGGCCTTGACGTGCCAGAAGGCGGCATTGGCGGCGGCCTCGTCGCCGGCCGCGGCGGGCTTTGCCCTTGCCGCCCTGAAGCCAAGATCGGCGAGCGCGGCATTGGCCGCCGCATGGCCCTCGGCAAGGCAGGCGCCCAGGGTCAGAGTGCCGCCGGCGGCGCCGGCAACCTGCATGCCGACGGGCAATTCGCCGCCCGGCACGAAGGCGTTGATGTCGTCGCGCCAGACCGGCCGGCCGCGCTGGTGACAGGTCAGGTGAACGTTCGGGTTCCAGCCACCCGAAACCGCCAGGCAGTCGGTGACGATGCGCTGGCCGTTGGCGAGCTGGACGTTGCGGATGGCGAGCCGGCCGCCGGTGGCGACGATCGTCTGTCCCATATGGATCGCCGCGCCGGGCAGATCGGTGAGCGGCGCGGTGTCGCGGCTGTCGACAATGGCGGCGATTTCGGCACCCGCCGCAGCCATGTCGGTTGCGGTGCGCCAGCCGTCATCGTTGTTGGTGAACAGGGTGACGCGCCTGCCGGCAATGGCGGCGAACCGGTTGGCATAGCTGCGCGCGGCGCCCGCCAGCATGACGCCGGGCCGGTCGTTGCCGCCAAAGGCGATCGGGCGCTCGGTCGCGCCGGCGCACAGGATGGCGCGCTTCGAATAGATGCGCCAGAGGATCTGGCGCGGCTTGCCGTCCGAGCGGGCGAGATGATCGGTCGCGCGCTCGAGTGCGCCGTAGATGCCGTGATCATAGGCGCCGTAGACGGTGGTGCGGGTCATCAGCCGGACATTTTCCATCGCCGCAAGTTCGGCCGCCGCCTGTGCCGCCCAGGCATGGCCCGCCATGCCATCGACCTCGAAGCTCTCGCCATTGAGCCGGCCGCCGGGCAGGAAGTCCTCGTCGGCCAGCAGGACGCGCGCCCCGGAGCGCG
>JAGRLT010000002.1 GCA_020441665.1 Nitratireductor sp. | reverse complement strand
TCCATCGCCTCGGCCTTGCGGGCGACTTCCTTGATGGCGGCAAAGACCAGCGGCGGACCGGAGGCGAGCAGGCGCGCGATCTCCCAGACGCGTTCCTCCAGCTTCTCCTTCGCCAGCACCTCGTTGACGAGGCCCCAGCGATGCGCCTCGGCGGCATCCATCCAGCGGCCGGTCAGAAGCAGGTCCATCGCGACATGGTAGGGGATGCGCTTCGGCAGCTTGACCGTGGCGGCGTCGGCAAGCGTGCCGGCGGGGATCTCGGGCAGCGCGAATGTGGCATGCTCCGCAGCCAGAATGATGTCGCAGGAGAGTGCGATCTCCAACCCGCCGCCGCAGCAGATGCCGTTGACGGCGCAGATCACCGGCTTGTTGAGATGCGGCAGTTCCTGCAATCCGCCGAAGCCGCCGACGCCGTAGTCGCCGTCGACCGCGTCGCCATCATTGGCGGCTTTCAGATCCCAGCCGGGGCAGAAGAATTTCTCGCCGGCGGCGGTGAGGATCGCCACCCGAAGCTCCGGATTGTCGCGGAAATCGCGGAACACCTCGCCCATGATGCGGCTGGTCGCGAGATCGACGGCATTGGCCTTGGGCCGGTCGAGCGTGACTTCGAGCACATGGCCGACGATACGGGTTTTCACAGGTCCGGTCATGAGCGGACTCCTTTTCCTATTCAGCGTCATGTAGGCGGATCAGCGCATCGACGGCGATGGCATCACCCACCCGGGCGATCAGCGGGTTGACTTCGAGTTCGACCAGCCGATCACCATGAGCCACAGCATAGCGGCAGATGGACATCACGGCATCGGTCAAGGCGCGCATGTCGGCGGCGGGCTTGCCGCGATAGCCCTGCAACAGGCGGCCGATCCGCAGGCTGTCGAGCGCAGTCTCGATCTCGACAGAGCTCGCGGGCAACAAAAGGCTGGCGGTGTCGGCCAGAAGTTCGGTGAGCACGCCGCCGGCGCCGAGGGTGAGGAGGAAGGTGCCGGTCGGGTCGCGGGTAATGCCGACAAGCACTTCCGCAATGCAGCCCACGGCCATTTCCTCGACAAGGAACTCGGAGGTGACGGTCTGCATCTTCCGGGCGGCGGCGCTGAGGCTCGGCTCATCGGCAATACCAAGCGCAACAAGGCCCGCTTCGCTCTTGTGCGCCAGGCCGGTGCCCTTGAGCACGACCGGGAATGACAGAGCTGCACTCTCCTCGATAAGCTCATCAATGGACTGCGCCTGTATCGATCTCGGAATTCTCAGGCCGAATCCGGACAGGGCCTCTTTCGATGCGGCCTCGCTGAGGATGGATGACGAAACCGCCCCCTTGTTTGCGAGCAGCAGCGGCTCCGAATCTGCATCCTTGAACCGCCCCGCGGCAATGGCTGCGCTTATGGCGGCAATGCCCTCGCTCATGCCGTGAAGGACTGCGACCCCTCCCCGCATGAACTCGCGGGTGAAATGATCCGACATGTTTTCCGGCAGACTCGCCAGCACGGCAACGCGTGAGCCGGTTTGAGCCTTCGCGGCGATGATCGCATCCACGGCGCACTGATAGCCTGCGGGATCGCAGCGGTCGGCGCGGGGCAGATCGAGGATGAAGACGGTCAGATCAAAGGTGCCGGCCATGACCGTCGAGAACACCCGGGTCATGCGCGGCGTGTCGCCCCAGATGAAGGTGTGGTAGTCGAGCGGGTTGGCAATGGTGACGATGGGACCAAGTTCGGCCTTCAGCGCAGCGCGCTGACTTGCAGCGAAATCGACGAAATCCAGTGCACTGCCGCTGCTCAAGTCAGCCATCAGGCTCGCCTCGCCGCCCGAGCAACTGACCGAGCAGACAGCCGCGCCCGGCAAGGGGCCAAGCGTATGCAGCAGCTTGAGTGTTTCGAGGAACACCGCGATGGTTTCGACCTCGACGATGCCCAGCCGTCTGAGCAGCGCCGAGCCCGCCGCAGCATTGCCTGCGAGGGAGGCGGTGTGGGTCATGGTCGCGGCGCGGGCCTTGTCGGAGCGGCCGATCTTGATGGCGACCACCGGCTTGCCCATGGCGCGGGCTTTTTCGGCGAAGGCTTCCAGGGCGCGGATGTCGCCGAAACCTTCGAGATAGAGACCGATGGCCGTCACCCGGTCATCGTCGAGCAGAGCGGCGGCAATGTCGCTGGCGCCGACCTGGGCCTGGTTTCCGGCAGCAACGACATAGGCGATCGGCAGGCCACGCGCCTGCATGGTCATGTTGATGGCGATGTTGGACGACTGCGCGACGATCGCCACCCCGCTCTCGACCGGAAGGCCCCCATGCTGATCAGGCCAGAGCGTCACATTGTCGAGATAGTTCAAGAGGCCGTAGCAATTGGGCCCGAGGATCGACATGTCGCCAGCGGCGGCGATCAGCCGCGCCTGCAGGTCGGCACCGCCCGCGGTTTCGGTCTCGCTTTCAAGAAAGCCCGAGGCAAAGCACGTCGCCCCGCCGGCGCCCATGGCGCTCAACCGCTCCACCACCTCGATCGTTGCATCGCGGTTGACGCCGATGAAGCTGGCATCGGGAGCTGACGGCAGGTCATCGATGGAGGCAAGGCAGGGCACGCCGAGAATGTCGGCACGCTTCGGATTGACCGGCCAGATGTCGCCATCAAAGCCGGATTTCTTCAGCTGTGCGACGACATTGACTGCCCAGCCGCCACCGAACAGGGCGATGGATTTTGGCCTGAAGAGGCGCGAGAGATCTGGTCTCATGGGTTGGTTCACGCCCCGAACGGCCGCAGCAGCGCGCGCGAAATGATGTGGCGCTGGATCTCCGAAGTGCCTTCCCAGATGCGCTCGATGCGGGCGTCGCGCCAGATGCGTTCGAGCGGCAACTCGTCCATCAGTCCCATGCCGCCGTGGATCTGGATCGCCTCGTCGGCGACCATGGCGAGCATTTCGGTAGCCTTGAGCTTGGCCATGGCCATGTCGGCGTCCGACGCCTCGCCACGGTCGAACTTCCAGCCAGCCTCAAGGATCATCAGTTCGGCCGCCTTCATTTCCATCGCCATGTCGGCGAGCTTGAAGGAGACGCCCTGGAACTTGCCGATCGGCTGGCCGAACTGCTCACGTGTCGCCGCCCACTCGACCGAGTGGCGGAAGGCGCGGTCGGCGCGGCCGAGGCAGGTGGCACCGACCTGCAGACGAGTGGCGCCGAGCCAGGTGTTGGCCACCTCGAAGCCCTTGTGAACCTCGCCGAGCACGTTTTCGGCCGGGATACGGCAATTGTCGAATTCGAGAATGGCGTTGGTATAGCCGCGGTGCGAGACATTGCGGTAGCCATCGCGGACCGCGTATCCGGGCGTTCCCTTGTCGACGAAGAAGGCCGTGATCAGCTTTTTCTTGCCGCGCGGCGTGTCTTCCTCACCCGTGGCCATGAAGGCGATGGTGAAGTCGGCGATGTCGGCGTGAGAGATGAAGTGCTTGGTGCCGTTGAGGATCCAGTCCGAACCGTCCTGCTTGGCGCTTGCCTTCATGCCGCGCAGATCGGAGCCGGCGCCCGGCTCGGTCAT
>JAGRLT010000018.1 GCA_020441665.1 Nitratireductor sp. | reverse complement strand
AGCGAGTAGCGAGTAGCGAGTAGCGAGTAGCGAGTAGCGAGTAGCGAGTAGCGAGTAGCGAGTACAAATTGCAATGCTGATAAGGAACGTCAATCGGTAACCGGGTTTCCGTTCCCTATTCGCTATTCCCTACTCCCTATTCGCTCCTTGTTCGCTATTCGCCAAATTTGGAAAGGAAGTCACCCCCATGCGTTCAGCCGTCATCCTCTCCACCGCCCGCACCCCGATCGGCAAGGCCTATCGCGGCGCCTTCAACGATACCCAGGCCCAGGAACTGGGCGGCCATGCGATCCGCCACGCGGTGGCGCGCGCCGGCGTCGATCGCGCGGAAATCGACGATGTCGTGATGGGCGCGGCGATCCAGCAGGGCTCGACCCATATGAACTTCGCCCGCCAGGCCGCCATGCGCGCCGGCCTGCCGACCTCGGTCGCCGCCATGTCGCTCGACCGCCAATGCGCCTCCGGCCTGATGGGGATCGCGACCGCCGCCAAGGAGATCACCGCCGACAGCATGACGGCGACCGTGGGCGGCGGGCTCGAATCGATCTCGCTGTGCCAGAACGACAGGATGAACCTCTACCGCAGCGCCGATCCCTGGCTGAAGGAGAACGTGCCGGCGCTCTACATGACCATGCTGGAAACCGCCGAAATCGTCGGCGAGCGCTATGGCGTGCCGCGCGATGCCCAGGACGAATACGCCTACCAGTCGCAGATGCGCACGGCGGCAGCCCAGCAGGCCGGCAGGTTCGACGACGAGATCGTACCGCTCGCATCGGTCATGAAGGTGATGGACAGGGAGACGAAGGAAGTCTCCGACGTCGAGGTGACACTGGACCGGGACGAGGGCAACCGGCCCTCGACCACCCTTGAGGGGCTCAAGGAACTGGCCCCCGTGTTCAAGGGTGGCCAGCAGGTCGAGGCGGGCAAGTGCATCACGGCCGGCAATGCCTCGCAACTGTCCGACGGCGCCTCTGCCAGCGTGCTGATGGAGGAAAGCGAGGCCGAGCGGCGCGGGCTTCAGCCGCTGGGACGCTATGCCGGCATGGCGGTGGCGGGCTGCGACCCCGACGAAATGGGCATCGGCCCGGTCTTCGCCGTGCCGAAGCTTCTCAAGGCACACGGCCTGACGGTGGACGATATCGGCCTTTGGGAACTCAACGAGGCCTTCGCGGTCCAGGCGCTGTATTGCCGCGACAGGCTCGGCATCGACCCCGACAAGTACAACGTCAATGGCGGCGCGATCTCGGTCGGCCATCCCTATGGCATGTCTGGCGCACGGATGACCGGCCACGCGCTGATCGAGGGCCGTCGCCGTGGCGTCAAATATGCCGTGGTGACCATGTGCATCGGCGGCGGCATGGGGGCCGCCGGCCTGTTCGAGGTCTATTGACCGGCGGAAATGCCGGTCAGTTCTTCAACTGGCAGCCGGAAGTATCCTCGAGATATTCGAGCCCGACCAGCGTTCCGCGGATCGAATAGTCCGGGTAGCGCATGATCAGCTTGCGCGAAATGCCGCCATCATAGAGCAGGAACGAGACCTCGTAGACCGGGGTCGCCTCCGTGGAATCGGTCAGATTGGTCTTGAAATAGCCGATGGTGACCGGCCAGGCCTCCTCGCCCGAAAGCGGCACCAAGGCGGCCTTCTCCTCGCCCGGCAGCGGCTCGCCGACGATCTGCGGCGAGCCGATCACATTGGTGGTCTTCAGCACCTCGTCCGCATCGTCGCCGCCGTCGAACACGTTGAGCGAGAAGAAATGCTTGCCGTTGCGCGCACCGTCGATGACCTTGACCAGATGCGATGAAATGAAATCCGCGCCGGGCAGATCGACAACGCGCTGTTCCGGCGAATCGAGCTTCACCTCCATCTCGCCGGAAGCGATCCTTGCCTTGCCCTTCACCGTGCGGTCCATGCGCTCGTCGACGAAGGATTTGGTCAGGAAATTGTATTCCCTGCCATCCGGCGTCTCGTAGGATGCCGTCTGCTGATCGGTGGTGAAGATCTGGCCATTGGCATTGACGCGCGAGACGAAACGGTAGTTGACGGACACGCCATCGCATTCGTCGCCGGTCATCTCGTAGACGATGCGGCCGGACATGGAATCGATGCCGGAGCGTTCGGAAGCCTCCTCCAGCTCCACCTCATAGACCGCCCGATGGGGCTTGAGAATTTCAAAGCCCACGGCCTCGGCCCGCCCTGCGGATACCAAGGGCGCAAGGCTCACCGCCAGCACCAGCGCATAGGATTTTCCGGATGTCGGGAACGTCATTTCCTGCCTGCCTCGTTTTCATCCCTTGTTCGGCAAGGGATGAACACCAAGGATGTGGCAAAATCCGGTCGCAGACAACGGAAATCTTTTCCCTGCCGGCAGCGCCGATTTGCTGGTAGATGGAAGGTCCTTTTGCAAGCGGTGCTTTCCAGGAAGGGCACATGGGGAACAACCGTATCCGACCCGATTTCACCGGCTGGATCGCCGAACGGCCGATCGCCCATCGCGGCTTGCACGACAAGACGAAGGGCATCTACGAGAACACGCTTTCGGCGATCGGCGCGGCGGTCGAGGCCGGCTTCGCGATCGAGGTCGACCTGCACCCATCGCGTGATGGCGTGCCGATGGTGTTTCACGACCAGACGCTCGACCGGCTGACCGCCGAGACCGGCAGCATGCGCCAGCGCAGCGCCGCCGAACTTGGCGAAATCCGCATCGGCGGCACGCGCGATACCGTGCCGACGCTGCGCCAGATGCTCGACCGCGTCGGCGGCCGCAGCGGGCTGGTGCTCGAACTGAAGGGCATTGCCGGCGCGGATGACGGTTTCGTCGAAGCCGTGCTGAAGACGCTTTCCGGCTATGCGGGGCCGGTCGCGATCATGTCGTTCAACCACTGGCTCATCGCCGATGCGCGGCGGCTCGGCGCTGAGATCCCGGTCGGGCTGACCGCCGAGGGCAAGGACAGGCTCTATCCGGTCCATCGCCGGGCGGACGAGGACTACCGGCCTGACTTCCTATCCTACGGGCTTGACGACCTGCCGAACCGTTTTGTTTCCGAGTTCCGGCAGAGCGGGCGTCCGGTGATCACCTGGACGATCCGCTCACTGCAAGATGCGGCGAAGAGCGCGCGCTATGCCGATCAGATCACCTTCGAGGGCTTCGATCCGCGCGGGGACTGATCCAGAAAAATCAACGAAAAATCTGCGCCCGGACACCCCGTCGCGCTGGACTTGTGACTGTCGCAAGTTAGTTTCGCAAGGCATGACCCAGGGCGAAACCTTCCATATCCGCATCGTTGACCGTTTCGGCGAGATCGACGCCAAGACCTGGGACGCGCTTGCCAACCCGCCGGGCACGACGGACTACAACCCTTTTGTCAGCCATGCCTTTCTGTCGGCGCTGGAGGACAGCGGCTCGGCCGTGGCGCAGACCGGCTGGCAGGGTCAGCATCTGCTGCTGGAAGACGGCGATGGCCGGGTGTTGGCCGCCCTGCCCTGCTACGCCAAGAATCACAGCCAGGGCGAATATGTCTTCGATCATGGCTGGGCCGAGGCATTCCACCGCGCCGGCGGCGAATATTACCCCAAGCTGCAATGCAGCGTGCCCTTTACCCCGGCCGCCGGCCCGCGTTTTCTGACCGGCACAGCCGCCAATGCCGATGTCATGATACGGGCCCTGCTCGGCGGCCTGGCGCAGTTGACCGAACGGTTGCAGGCCTCTTCCGCCCACATCACCTTCATGCCGCAGGACCAGTGGCAGATCGCCCGCGACAGCGGCCTGCTCAGCCGCATCGACCAGCAGTTCCACTGGCTGAACCAAGGCTACCGGGACTTCGGCGGCTTTCTCGAAACGCTCTCCTCGCGCAAGCGCAAGAACATTCGCAAGGAACGGATGGCGGCGCTCGAAACCGGCATCGAGATCGAATGGCTGACCGGCAGCGATCTGACCGAGGCGGTCTGGGACCGGTTTTTCGAGTTCTACATGGATACCGGCTCGCGCAAATGGGGAAGGCCCTATCTGACCCGCAGCTTCTTTTCATTGGTCGGCGAGCGGATGCGCGATCGGATCCTGCTCGTCATGGCCAGACGCCATGGCCGCCACATCGCCGGCGCGATCAATTTCCTCGGCGGCGACTGCCTTTATGGCCGCCATTGGGGCTGTATCGAAGACCATCCCTGCCTGCATTTCGAGGTCTGCTACTATCAGGCCATCGACTACGCCATCGCCCACGGTCTCGCGCGCGTCGAGGCCGGCGCCCAGGGCGAGCACAAGCTGGCGCGCGGCTACGAACCGGTCACCACCTATTCGGCCCATTACATTCGCCATCCCGCGCTCAGGCGCGCGGTCGCCGACTATCTGGAGCAGGAACGCCTGCACGTGCGCGCCGAACAGGACTATCTCCGCGACCATCTTCCCTATCGCCAGAAAGGATAATCCCATTCATCTTACGTTCAGTACCAACTTGGATTAATAGGCTCGCAACGGGAACCAGGTTTGCCGGACGGGGAAGAGACAGCATGATCATGACCTATGACGACACCAACATTTTCGCAAAAATCCTGCGGGGCGACCTGCCCTGCCACAAGGTCTATGAGGACGACGATACGCTGGTGATCATGGACATCATGCCGCGCGCCAACGGCCATTGCCTGGTCCTGCCCAAGGCGCCCGCGCGCAACCTGCTCGATGTGGATAGCGCAAGCCTGGAGGCCGTTGCCCGCACCACCCAGAAGGTCGCGAGAGCCGTGATGAAGGCGTTCGACGCCGACGGCGTGACGGTCAACCAGTTCAACGAATCGGCCGGCGGCCAGGTGGTCTTCCACCTGCACGTCCATGTCATTCCGCGCCGCAGCGGCGTTCAGCTCAAGCCTCATAGCGGCGAGATGGAGGATCAGTCGATCCTCGCCGGCCATGCCGAGAAGATCAGGGCCGCGCTCGGCTGAGAAGCCGGCGGCGCAACCTGCCCGAAAACGCAAATCAGCCCGGCAGGGCCGGACTGATCTGAAACTTTAGCAAAATACCGTATCTGGCTGAATATCAAAAATAATCAGCTGTCGATTTTCAGCAATTCCGCTTCCAGGCTGTCTTCCAGCGAAAAGCCGTCGGCGGCCGAATGCGCCGCGTCCCGGCCGGCATCCGCCGCAGGCATGTCTTCCTCGACCGGTTGGACCGGCGCCGAACTCCGGCCGGCCGCGCCGCGATAGCCCGATTCCGCCTGGCCGTCGGCGGCAAAGGACGCCTTCAGATCATCGATCAGCAGCGAAAGCGAGGCGACCAGTTTGGCGTCGGGGCTGCGCTCCAGCGCGGCGCGGGCGTCTTCCAGGCGTTTTTCCGCGGCATCGCGAATGCTCGTCAATTGTTGCAACTGTTCCATTTTCAACCTCAATTTGCAGCGTCCGGCAGGCCATCCACGCCCCGCCACGCAATCCAGTCCCGTCAAAGAATTGTGAGCTTCTAGACCAGTTGATCCGCCCCCACAAGGTCAAAGGCCTGCCCGCAACACCATGCCGGCAGGCCCGATGCCGTTCCTATTGCAACCGAAAAGTGGCGATGATGTGCCCAAGGCGGCGAAGCGGCCAATGCCGGGCAGCAGGAATGGAGAGCGGTTCAAAGCCTGGCGAGAATGCGGTTGGTGGCCCACAATCCGGCCATGAAGAGCAGCATGCCGGCAATCAGGTCCACCAGATGGTGCCCGCCATGCACGATCGAGCCGGGAACGACCAGGATGTTGACGACGACGAGCGGCCAGAACAGCGCCCGCGAGCCGAGCGCGCAATAGGTGCAGATCATCGCCATGGCGATGTGATAGGATGGAAAGCCGATCAGCCCCTTGACGTTTTCCGGCGTGATCAGGCCCGGCCCGCCGCGCAGCATGGCAAGCAGGCCGGCGGCATAGTCGGGCGAAAGCGCCGGATTGACCTCTGCCACCGCGGCCGGCGAAAGCGCGTAGACGGCAAAGGCGCCATGGCTCGGAAACAGCGCCCAGAAGCCGATCATCGGCAGGGCGGTGACCGGAAAGATCAGCAGCAGGCGGTTGAGAAACAGCCGCCTGCCGAGAAATCCGAGGGTCAGCACCAGCAGCAGAATCTGCGGCAGGATCGATTCATAGGCCAGCCGGATCACCATGTTGAAAACCGGATGCCGGCCCACAAGGGCGACAAAATCCGGCCAGTTAAACCCCATGGCCCGGTCCACACCGGCAAGCCATGGATCGATCACCGGCCGCCCGATCGGCATCAGCAGATGATTGAACACGCTCGTGACGTTGGAAAAGGCAACGATGAGCGCGGTCGCCGTCAGCGCCAGCGCGATGTTCGGCGAACGACCACTGACCCGGTAGAACTGCCCGGCCGCGAACAGCGCCAGCGACAGGCCGGCCAGCATGAGATAGGCCGGGCCATCGATCGTCGCGGTGTCGTTGAGCGCCGCCAGCACGACGCAGGCGGCGAAAACCGCCGCGATGATCGCGAGAACGATGCGTTCGACCGGCTCGATGATCACCATCGGGCGCGCGGCGGAACGGGCAGTTGCGGTATCCATGGTCGGGGCTTGCGGGTCGAACATGCCGGCAAACCTACCCCGATGGCCTTAAGATGCCGTTACGCCCAGTGACGCTCAGGTGGGACACTCAGGTGGGACACTCAGGTGGGGCATTCAGGCGCCGGTCGGGTAGCGCTCAGGTCTTGAGCGGCACCTTCGGCACCGAACCCGACTTGCCACCCCCCTGGCCACCCCCCTCACCGCCGCCCTTGCCGCCCGGCTTGGAAGCCTTCGCCGGCGCCTTTGCCCTGGCGGCGGAAGCCTTGCGGCTCACCGGTTTCTTCGGCCTGACCGGCGCATCGGCGATCGCCTCGAGTTCGATGCGCTCCTTGCCGTCCTTGTCGCGGCCAAGCGCCACCTTCACCGTGCCGCCCTTCTGCAGCCTGCCGAACAGGACTTCCTCGGCAAGCGGCTTCTTGATGTGCTCCTGGATCACCCGGCTCAGCGGCCGCGCACCCATCTTTTCGTCATAGCCCTTGATCGCGAGCCAGGCGGTTGCCTCCGGCGTCAGTTCGAAGGTCACGCCGCGCTCGGCAAGCTGCGCCTCGAGCTGCATGATGAACTTCTCGACCACCTTGTGGATGACCGGCGTCGGCAGCGAGCCGAACGGGATGATCGCGTCGAGCCGGTTTCTGAATTCCGGCGGGAACATTCGGTTGATCGCTTCCTCGTCGTCGCCCGTGCGCAGGGTCGAGCCGAAGCCGATGGCGGCCTTCTGCATTTCCGACGCGCCGGCATTGGTCGTCATGATGATGATCGTATTGCGGAAATCGACCTGCTTGCCGTTATGATCGGTCAGCTTGCCGTGATCCATCACCTGCAGCAGCACGTTGAAGAGATCGGGATGGGCCTTTTCGATCTCGTCGAGCAGGATCACCGAATGGGGATGCTGGTCGACGCCATCGGTGAGCAGGCCGCCCTGGTCGAAACCGACATAGCCGGGCGGCGCGCCGATCAGCCGCGAAACCGTGTGGCGCTCCATATATTCCGACATGTCGAAACGCAGCAATTCGACGCCCATCGCGCTTGCCAGCTGCTTGGCGACCTCGGTCTTTCCGACGCCGGTCGGGCCGGAGAACAGGTAGCAGCCGATCGGTTTCTCGGGTTCGCGCAGGCCCGCGCGCGCCAGCTTGATCGAGGCGGCGAGCGCCTCGACGGCCGTATCCTGGCCATAGACCACGTGCTTCAACTGGCTTTCGAGCTTGGAAAGCACGATCGCATCGTCCTTCGACACGGTCTTGGGCGGAATGCGCGCCATGGTGGCGATGGTTTCCTCGATCTCCTTGACGCCGATCTGCTTCTTGCGCTTGTTGTCGGGCAGAAGCTTCTGCGACGCGCCGGTCTCGTCCATCACATCGATCGCCTTGTCCGGCAGCTTGCGGTCATGGATATAGCGGGCCGACAGTTCCACCGCCGCCTTGATGGCGTCGTTGGTGAACTTGATCTTGTGGAAATCCTCATAGTGGGGCTTCAGCCCCTTCATGATGTCGATGGCGTCGTCGACGCTCGGCTCGTTGACATCGATCTTCTGGAACCGGCGCACCAGCGCCCGGTCCTTTTCGAAGAACTGGCGATATTCCTTGTAGGTGGTCGAGCCGATGCAGCGGATCGTGCCGGCCGAAAGCGCGGGCTTGAGCAGGTTTGACGCGTCCATCGCGCCGCCCGACGTGGCGCCGGCGCCGATCACGGTATGGATCTCGTCGATGAACATGATCGCGCCGTCGGTTTCCTCGACTTCCTTGATCACCTGCTTGAGGCGCTCCTCGAAATCGCCGCGATAGCGCGTGCCGGCAAGCAGCGTGCCCATGTCGAGCGAGAAGATCGTGCTGCCCTTCAGCACATCCGGCACCTCGCCCTCGACGATGCGCTTGGCAAGCCCTTCGGCGATCGCCGTCTTGCCGACGCCGGGATCGCCGACATAGAGCGGGTTGTTCTTGGTGCGGCGGCAGAGCACCTGGATGGTGCGGCTGACCTCGGCCTCGCGGCCGATCAGCGGATCGATCCGCCCGGCCTTCGCCTTTTCGTTGAGGTTGACGCAATAGGCGGCCAGCGCATCGGATTGCGGGCGCCCCTCCTCGTCCGCCATATTGGCCTCGCCATCCTCGATGCCGCGCACGACGCGCTGCTGGGAAGCGCCCGGCCGCTTGGCAATGCCGTGGGAAATGTAGTTGACCGCGTCGAAGCGGGTCATTTCCTGCTCCTGCAGGAAATAGACCGCATGGCTCTCGCGCTCGGCAAAGATCGCCACCAGCACGTTCGCGCCGGTCACTTCCTCGCGGCCGGAAGACTGGACATGGATGATCGCACGCTGGATGACCCGGTGAAACCCGGTCGTCGGTCTCGCCTCGTCGTCGAAACCGGAAACGAGATCGGCAAGGTCGTTGTCGATGTAGTCGGTGAGCGTCTGGCGCAACTGGTCGAGATTGACGTTGCAGGCGCGCATCACGGCAACCGCGTCTGCATCGTCCGTCAGTGCCAGAAGCAGGTGCTCGAGCGTCGCGAATTCCTGTCCGCGCTCGCTCGCCAGCGTCAGCGCCTGATGGATCACCCGTTCGAGACTATCGGTAAATGAAGGCAATGCTCGCTCCGTCTGGTTGGAAGGCCGAAACCAATATGGCGCTTCGGCTTCCCGGTTTAAATCCCCCCGGTGAAATTCCCGGTTCGCCCTGCCCGGTGGCTTCTCTTCCCGCTATTTCTTTTCCATCACACATTGCAGCGGATGCTGGTTCTGGCGGGCGAAATCCATCACCTGGGTCACCTTGGTCTCGGCAACCTCATAGGTATAGACGCCGCACTCGCCGACGCCGTTATTGTGTACATGCAGCATGATCTGGGTCGCCTGTTCGGGCGATTTGCGGAAAAACCGCTCCAGCACATGCACGACGAATTCCATCGGCGTGAAATCGTCGTTCAAAAGCAGGACCCGGTAGATGTCCGGCCGCTTGACCTTGGTAACCGTCTTGGTCGCTACCCCCGTATCGCCATCACGGCCGTTTCCGGGCGCATCGTCCCGCTTGCCGGCCTGCAGGGCCGGGCGGCGGCCATGCGGTCTGCCGTTCGGAAAGTATTGCGCCCGCCCGCCCGCACCGGCGGCCCTGGGATCGTCTGTCATGGTCGTTCCGTCGTCATTCGGCCCTGTTGCCCCGGCTGGACGCCGGCACGGGTCGCAGCGCAGCCATCAAGAATAAAAAGAGTAGGTTCGCCCGCCGCCGCCGTCAATTGCCGTTTGCGGTCGTCGCGCCGCACCATCCGGTCGGCATCGACGGCGCGCGCCGGCATCCTTGCGCCATGAGTCGCACCGCATCCGACATTAGCGCAAAATGGCGGCTTCTCATAAACCCGTTGGTAACCATGTCGCGCTAACCTGCCGCGAATGCCACCTTGGCGTCCCAATTGCCGCTTTAGCTGCATCCGGGACAAGGTAGCAGGCCGGCAATACCGGCATCGGACCAGATACGGGGATAGTTGTGCGTACCGAACGGGGAATTCAAGGGCGCGTCATCGCGCCAATCATGCAATTCACACTCATCCTGTTCATGGCCCTGTTCGCCGTGAGCGGCCCGGCCATGGCCAAGCAGGCCTATTCGGGCATTGTGATCGACGCCAAGACCGGCAAGGTATTGTATGGCCATCGCGCCGATGCCCGCGCCTATCCGGCCTCGCTCACCAAGATGATGACGCTCTACCTGCTGTTCGAGGCGATCGACAGCGGGCGGGTGAAGATGAAGGACCGGGTGCGCTTTTCAAGCCATGCGGCTTCCATGCAGCCCTCCAAGCTCGGCATCAAGCCCGGCGGCTCGATCAGCGTCGAACAGGCGATCTACTCCCTGGCGCTGAAATCGGCCAATGACGCGGCGGCGGCCGTCGGCGAACATCTGGGCGGCAGCGAAAGCAAGTTCGCCGCCATGATGACCGATAAGGCCCGTCAGCTCGGCATGAAGAATACCGTGTTCAAAAATGCCTCCGGCCTGCCGGACAGCCGCCAGTACACCACGGCACGCGACATGGCCCTGCTCGGCATCGCGCTGCGCGAGCATTTTCCCCAGCACTACGGCTATTTCTCCAAGCGCTCCTACCAGCTCGGCAAGATGAAGTTCGGCAACCACAACCGGCTGCTCGGCCAGATCCGCGGCTATGACGGCATCAAGACCGGCTATACCCGCGATTCCGGCTTCAACCTCGTCTCCTCGGTCGAGGACCGCGGCCGTTCGATCGTCGCCGTGGTGATGGGCGGGCGCACCGGCAAGAGCCGCAACGCGCAGATGACCACCCTCATCCAGACCTATCTGCCCAAGGCGTCCAAGGGCCGCGACCGCGTGATCGTCGCCCGTGCGCCCCCCGGCAATCCGCTCACCGCGCTGATGAAACTCGTCAAGCGCACCGCGCCGGTACCCCAGCCGCGGCCTGAGACCATCGATGAACCGCAGGCCGTGCTCGCCTATTCACAACCGGAGCCGCTGCCGGTCATCGGCCCGGTGCCGGTACCCGAACAGCCCGCCAGCACCGATCATACGGTTACGGCAAGCATCGCGCCGTCCGAGCCGGTCGGTTCGCCGCCACAGGACGATGCCGCCGATATCCGGGCCGCGATTTCCGGCTGGCACGTGCAGATCGGTGCGATGCCGAGCAAGGAAAGCGCCCTGGCGCGGCTTGAAAAGGCCCGCTCGGCCCTTCCCGGCACCTTCGACCGGGTAACCAACTACACCGAGACGGTCACGAGCGGCGGAGAAACCCTCTATCGCGCCCGCTTTGCCGGCTTTGCCAGCAAGGATGCGGCCTGGGGCGCCTGCGCCAAGCTCAAGAAGGCCCGCTTCGACTGCCTCGCCCTGCAGAACTGACGCCCGTTCCGGGCGGCGCGTACTGCCGGCCGGCTCCTAACCCTGATGAGTAACGCGTTTGGGGAAAACTGATGTCAACCGAGAAGCACATCCTTGGCTTCGTTGATCTTCGCGGCGAGAAACGCGGTCCCGCCGGAATCGGGATGAACGCTCTTCATAAGCTTGCGCCAGGCCTTGCGGATCTCGGCTGGGGACGCTCCGGGGTCAAGACCAAGAATCTCATAGGCCTCCTGCTTTGTCATGGCGCCCGATCGCGACGGGCTTCCATGCCCTTTCGTCCCGTGCGTGTCAGCGTCTTCACGCCAGCCGGGCATTCGGCGGTCAAGATAAGCTTCAAGTAGCGCGCAGCTCTCGGCATCGGCTGCAAGCGTTGCGTAGAACGCGGAAAGCTCGGCTTCGGTAAGAGCCGACAGCAGGCTCCCTTCGAGCGCGCCGGCAAGAATGCGCCCTTCCATATCGCCGGTATCGAGATCGAGCTGCATTTCGAGCGCCGCGCTGCGCACCGTGGAGACCCGTTTCGCGCCGCCGCCAAGCGGCCGGGTCTGGCGCCAGTGCATCCACAGCACCACGCCCAGCCCGCCGATGGGAAGCCCGATCGGCGCGCGGCCGATCAGCACCAGCAGGGCGCCGATGCCGATCAGCGCTCCCGGAATGGAAACCTGTATCAGCCGGGCGAGGTTTTTCGGCGGCGTCGACACGAACAGCCAGGACAGGCCGCCCAGCAGCACCGTCACAAACAGCAGGTAGAATAGTGGCGCCAGCGCTCAGCCCTCCAATTGGGTCAGCAATTGCTGCCTGCCCCCGGCCTTGCTCGCGCGCAGCGCCTTGAGCCCGCCCCGGGCATAGACCGCGATCGCGCCGAGCAGGTCGGCCAGCTCGCGCGACGAATTCGGCCCGAGCCGGAAGAACGCGCCATTGGTCAGCCGGGCCATTTCGCGAAAAGCCCGCTCGGCGGCGGCATCACTGCCTTCCTGGAAGAAGAAGCAGCGTGTACCCAGCAGGCCCAGCTCGCCGGCGCGCTCGCACAACAGGTCGACATTCTCCTCCATCGCATCGCCGATGAACACCATCGCCTCAACCTTGGCGCGGGCGCCCTCGCGCCGCACATGGGCTAGCAGCTTGGCGATCTGGGTCTTGCCGCCACGGCATTCGATGCCGGTCATCAGATCGCGCAGCGCATCGGCATTGACCACGAAGCGCGAGGCGCGGCATTCGCGATGGCCGCGATAATAGGCAAGCTGGACCGACAGGCAGGCGCCATCACCGCGACTGCCGCCGGCGTCACGCACCGCATCGAACATCGAGGCCTGGATTTCCATCGCCCTGTCCCAGGTCGGCTGGCGGCTCATCGTGGCGTCGAGGGCGAAGACGATGCGGCCCGATCCACCGGCATTGGTGGCACTGGCGGCGCGAAGGAAGTCGGAGATTTCAGAGGCGGTGGAACGCGGCGCGACCGCATCCGAACCTATTTTCGGCATGCCGTTTCCGTCCGCCGGGCGCACCGCACCGGCATGCTTTGAACGGCTGTCGTTCCTGTCGTCCTGCGCCATGGCGAATATGTGGGACGCTGCCGCGCCGCTGGCAAGGGCAAATCGGCAGGCGCCAGGGCCGATCAATCGGCGAAGATGCGCAATTGCTGGGCAGCGACATCCGGCGCGCGCATCCAGTCGCGCCGCGCCTGCGCCCGCCGCCGGCTCACCGCATCGACCGGCAGGCGAAGGGTGGCGACCAGCGCGCGCACTTCCTGCCGCCCGGCCAGATGCGAAAGGCTGGGCTGGGCATCGAGCGTTTCCGCGCTCAACTCGTCCAGCGCGGTCAATCCGGTTGGGAACAGTTCACGAAAGATCACCCGCTCGGAAATGCCGTTGGCGAGCCGGCATCCAAGCTGCATGGAAAGGTTTTTCAGGCTCTCATTGACGCTGTTCTGGTTGCGCGAGGCCAGATGCGACAGCCGGTTGCGCACGACGACCCAGTCCATCAGCGCATTGTCGACCGAATGGCGCTGGCGGCGGGCATCGCGCACCATCTGGGCATAGTGGGAAATGCGGACCACCTCGCCCGTCTCGGCATCGACACGGCCCAGCACGTCGAAATCCACATAGGAATCGTTGAGCGGCGTGATCAGCGTATCGGCCATGGAGTGGGCGAGCCGCATCAGATAGCTGTCATGGCCGGGCGTGTCGATGACGATGAAATCGTATTCCGTCTCGACCCTGCGAACGATTTCGGAAAACCGCTCAAGCTCCTCGCTCTCATTGCCGAAGATGCTGTCGCCCGTTCCGCTGACCAGAAAATCATGCCTCGGCTGGACGACCGGCAGCCGCTTGCGCGCCGCCCATGCGCGCCGGTTCTCCAGATAGCGCGTCAGGCTGAGCTGGCGGGCATCGAGATCGATGGAGGCCACGGTGTGGCCGAGATTGAGCAGGTGCACGATGACGTGCATCGCCGTCGTCGTCTTGCCCGAGCCACCCTTCTCATTGCCGCAGACGATGACATAGGCCTGACGGCCAGCATGACTTGCTGATCGATTCACCTCGGTGATCATGTCCTTCCCTTGGCCGCCTTATACAAAGCAATTGCCCCGGTGCCCGGCGCGATCATGCGGCAAAGGAAAAAAAGCCGCAAGGAATTTGCGGGCCGCGGCAGGAAATGACGGCGGCATGGTTAAGGTGCGGGCAGCCCCTACAAGAGGCCAAGTTCGGCGAGTTCGTTGCGCAATTCCGGCGGCAGGGCATTGACGCCCTCGCCCTGCCTGAGATCGCGCGGCACATCCTCTACCTTGAGGTAGCGCCAGCCTTGAAAGGCGCGGCGCGGCTGCCAGTCCGTCGCGATCAGCCTCGGCTCCATGACGAGATCGCAGCGCTTGATGCCCTCCTTGTCGGTAAAGGGACGGATATCGATCAGATGCTGGCGGGCCTGCACATTGCCCTTGATGACCCAGTAGAGCGAGCCGCCATCCAGCAGTTCCGCCACCCTTTTCGGGATCATCCGCGTGGTGTGGATCGATTCAGGCGGCTGGCCCAGACGCTTGCGCTCGCCCTGGCGATAGTCGATCCAGACCTGCAATTCCTCGATGGCCGAAACGCCAACGCAAAGCTTTACCAGATGAAGCGTCATGATGGCGCTAGTTTAGGACCTGTGCCCTGCAGATGGAATGGCCGGACGCCTGAAAGGGGCATGAAACCGGAGTTTTGCACCACTGACGGACCAATTCGACATCCGGTCAAGACAATGCCCCGCCCGGGCAAGGAACAGCGCGGGCGGGGCGAAGGCGCGTCGGAGCCGGAGCGGCTTACTGCAATGCCTTGTCGGTGACCAGGTGGGTCCAGGCACCCTCGGGCTCCTTGGCGATGACCGGATCGGAGCCGCCCGCCATCAGCGTCCTGACCGTGCGCTCATAATCCGCCGGGTCGAGCGCGCCATTGGAGCCCGCCGTCAGCTTGGCGATTTCGCCCATCATGCGCTTCTGGTGCTTCTCGGTTTGCGCCCCGGTCGCATCGTTTTCGAGCACGATCTCGGCGGCTTCGTCCGGATTCTGTTCGGCATATTTCCAGCCCTTCATCGAGGCGCGGACAAAGCGCACCATCTTGTCGACGAAGGCCTCGTCCTTGAGGCTGTCCTCAAGCACATAGATGCCGTCTTCCAGCGTCGCCACGCCATAGTCGGAATATTTGAAGGTCACGATATCGTCGGGCGAAACCCCGGCATCGATCACCTGCCAGTATTCGTTGTAGGTCATGGTCGTGATGCAGTCGGTCTGCTTCTGCAGCAGCGGATCGACGTTGAAGCCGATCTTCTGGATGGTCACGCCATTGTCCGAGCCATCGGTGGGAATGCCGAGCTGGCCGAGCCAGTTGAGCAGCGGATATTCATTGCCGAAGAACCAGGTGCCGATGGTCTTGCCGCGAAAATCCTCCGGCTTGGTGATGCCGGTATCCTTCCAGCAGGTCAGCATCAGCCCCGAGGATTTGAAGGGCTGCGCGATGTTGACGACCGGCACGCCCTTTTCACGCGCGGCGAGCGCCGAGGGCATCCAGTTCAGCATGACATCGGCTCCACCGCCGGCGAGCACTTGCGGCGGCGCGATATCCGGCCCGCCCGGCCGAATCTCGACCTCGAGATTTTCCTCGTCGTAATATCCCTTGTCGAGAGCGACATAGTAGCCGGCAAACTGGGCCTGGGTGACCCATTGCAATTGCAGCGTCACCTTGTCGGCGGCCTGCGCCGCGAACGCCATGGCCGACATGGCCCCGGCAGCTAGAAGTGAGGTGATTGGTTTCATGGTTGTGCTCCCTGTTGTGTCCATCACTCAAATCGTCCTGGCACGGACGGACGGGTGCCAGAAGGTGAAATAGCGCTCCACCAGCGCAACCACACCGTAGAATGTCGAGCCCGCAAGGGCTGCGACGGCGATTTCGGCCCACACCATGTCGACATTCATCCTGCCGATTTCGGCGGAAATCCGGAACCCCATGCCGATAATGGGCGTACCGAAAAACTCGGCGACGATGGCACCGATCAGCGCCAGCGTCGAATTGATCTTCAGCGCGTTGAAGATGAAGGGCGCCGCCGCCGGCAGCCGCAATCGCACCATCTCCTGCCACCAGCCGGTGGCATAGGTGCGCATCAGGTCGCGCTCGATCGCACTGGCCGCGGCAAGCCCCTGCACCGTGTTGACCAGCATCGGAAAGAAGGTCATCACCACCACGACCGCGGCCTTGGACTGCCAGTCGAACCCGAACCACATCACCATGATCGGCGCGATGCCGATGATCGGCAGGGCGGAAACGAAATTGCCGATCGGCAACAGGCCGCGCTTGAGGAAGGGCGAGCGGTCGATCGCAAGCGCGACCAGGAAGCCCGCCCCGCAGCCCATCGCATAGCCGGGAATGACCGATTTCAGGAAGGTCTGGCGGAAATCCGCCGCCAGGATCGGCACGGATCGCGCGATCCGCGCGCCGATTTCCGACGGCGCCGGCAGCAGCACCGAGGGCACGTTGAAACCGCGCACGATGCCTTCCCAGAGCACGAGAATGGTGATGCCGAAAATCACCGGCACGGCGAGATTGACGGCTCGCGCCATGACGGCGGATGCGGGCCCCTGGCGCACCAGCCATTCATTGCCGGCCCAGGCGGCCAGCCAGAACAGGCCCGCGAAGATCAGCCAGAAGCCGGCGCTCATCCGCCTGCTCCGAGGATCGCCCGCGCCACGCGCTCGCCCGAAAGCCGCGCCCCGGCACAGGTCTGCATCAGCGGCCCGCCCAGCGCCTCGCCGGCGAAGTGGATGCGCTCGGCGACGGGCACCGCCAGCACGTCGCGCGACCGGGCCTGGCCGGGCCGGGCCGCCGCATAGGCGCCATGGGTCCAGCGCTGCGATCCCCATCGGGTCATCGCGCCCTTCCTCACCGCCTTGCGCGCATCGGAGCCGAAGGTACGCACCAGCCGCTCGGTGGCGAACTCGACCGCCACGTCCTCGCCCTGGCATTCGAGCTCCCAGGCGAAATCGCCGCCGACGAACCCGACCATCAGCGGCAGGTCGAAGGGAAAGCACAGGAAGAAAATGTCATGATGGCTGCGCCGCTCGATCAAGAGATCGTCGAAGGCATTGAGGCCGAAGCGCTCACCCTCGATCAGGAGCGGGATCTTGGTCAGAAGCCCCATGGCGAGCCCGTCAAAGGCCGCGTCGTAATCTTCCGGCAGGTCGGGCGAGAATTTGAGCCCGCCCATCGCCAGAACCCCGGTCGAGGCGGTGACGATCGCCTGCCCGGCCTCCACCGTTCCGCGATCGGTTTCGAGCCGGACACCGGGCCCGTCCCAATGCAGGGCGCGCACCGGGGTCGACAATTCCACCGGCACATCGGCGCCCCAGCGATGCACCAGCGCGCCGAACCCTTCCCTGGTGAAATAGTTCGGATCGAGGTCCGCGGCCCTAGAGAAGTCCGCGATGGAAATCTCGTCGACATCCTGGGCGAAATCCATCGGACCCGAAAACGTGCCGGCCGCCGAATGGCTCAACGAGGTTTGCAGCAGTTCCGACACCCTATCCGTCGCGGACGAATAGGTGACGAGCAATTGCGCGAACTCTTCTTCCGCCGCCGCCATTTCGTCCATCTGTTCGGCGGTCGCCCTGCTGCGCCCGTAATAGAGATGATCGATGCCCATATCGTGGTGATAGAGCGTCCAGCCGGCGGCTTGCGCCTCGGGGAAGAACGGATTTCGGTCGGCGGCATGCAGCCAGGCGCAGCCCTGGTCGAAGGGCATGCCGAAGGTCTCGCTCTCGGTCCAGGCGCGCCCGCCGATCCGGTCCATCGCCTCGAACACCTTGACGGTCTTGCCGGCCCTCGCAAGCACCTTGGCGGCGCCGAGCCCGGCCGCCCCCGCTCCCACAATGGCGACATCGATAGCACTCATGGCGTAACTCCCATCCGCCTCAGCACGAGGCGATGCATCAACCCGATCAGCCCGACGAAACAGGCGGCAAGGGCCGCCGCCATGAACAGGGCCGACCATATCTGGATCGTCTGGCCGTAATAGGAACCGGCCAGCAGGCGCGCGCCGAGCCCGGCGACGGCGCCGGTCGGCAATTCGCCGACAATGGCGCCGACCAGCGAGATCGCCACCGCCACTTTCAGCGAGGTGAACAGATAGGGCATCGACGACGGCCAGCGCAGCTTCCAGAAGGTCTGGCTCCCCGTCGCGCTCCAGGTCCGCATCAGATCGAGTTGCTGGTGATCGGGCGAGCGCAGCCCCTTCACCATGCCGACGACGACGGGAAAGAAGGAAAGATAGGTCGAGATCAGCGCCTTGGGCAGGAGCCCGGTCAGCCCGACGGCGCTCAGCACCACGATGATCATCGGCGCGACGGCCAGGATCGGAATGGTCTGCGAGGCGATGACCCAGGGCATGACTGACTTGTCCATCGCCCGGTTGTGGGTGATGCCGACTGCCAGCAGAATGCCGAGCACCGTGCCGATGATGAAGCCCAGCAGCGTCGCCGACAGGGTCACCCAGGCATGGTAGATCAGGCTGCGCTTGGAGGTGATCTTCTTGTTGACGGTCGTATCCCAGATCTCGACCGCCACCTGATGCGGCGCCGGCAGGACCGGGCGCTCCTGCGCCATGGTCAGGGAAACGAGCGTGCTCAGCGTGGGCGGTTCGGCGCCCGCCCGCCGCGCCTTGTCGTATTCGAACGCCGAATTGAGCCAGACCACACAGCCATACCAGATCGCGACGATCACCGCGACGACGGTCAGAACCGGCAGGGTTTTGCCCTTGCTATCGCTCATGCAATCTCAATCTTCTCGGGCTCAATCATCATAGGAATGTCCTGCCGCAATCCCTCGCGGACGCGATGGGCGATCTTGAGAAACTCCGGCGTTTCGCGAATGTCGAGCGGCCGCTCGGCCGGCAGGGTGGACTCGATCACATCGCTGACCCGTCCCGGCCGCGGGCTCATCACCACGATGCGGGTCGACAGATAGACCGCCTCGGGGATCGAATGCGTCACGAAACAGATCGTCTTGTCGGTGCGCTTCCAGAGCTCGAGCAATTGCGCGTTGAGATGGT
>JAGRLT010000017.1 GCA_020441665.1 Nitratireductor sp. | reverse complement strand
ATTGCCGCGCCCAGTTCCGGATTGGCGCGGGCCTCGAACCCGGCCTGATGCAACCGGTTCATGATTCGCTCGAGTTGCGCGGTTGAGAGCTTCGACAGGATGCGGGCCAGCCGGTCCTTGCGTTTCCAGAAAACCGGCGGGCGGGCGCCGTCGACCGCGGCGCTGGCGCTAAGCCGGGCGGTTTCCATCTTGCCGCGCAGTTCGTGCAGCGTCTGGAAATAGCGCAGCGCGTTGAGCAGTAGCATGTCGGCGGCCATGCCCTGTTCGAGCAATTGGCCGACCTCCTCTCCCAGCACCGCCATGTTGCCCGCCGAGATCGAATCGAGCACTTCATCCAGATCGGTGATGGAGGCGTCGCCGACGATGGCGTTGATGTGCTCGCGGGTGATTTCCTTTTCATCGCCGGCATAAAGCGCGAGCTTGCGCAATTCGTTGCGGCTCGCCATCCGGTCGCCGCCGAGAAACCGCCTGAGATAGGCCGAAAGCTCGCCGCCGATGGCATAGCCCTTCTCGGTCAGTTCCTCGGCGATGAGTTCGTCCAGCGCCCGGCCCTCGTCGAGATAGCAGGGGATGGCGACGCCGTTGGACGACTTCTCGAACGCCGTACGCAGGGCCGCGCCTTTTTGGAGGTCGCCGGCCTCGATCAGCACCCAGGCGTTTTCAAGCTTCTGCTGCAATAGCGGCTTTACCGCATCGGCCAGATTGCGGCGGGTCTGGCCGGAAACCCGGATCAGCCGGTCGCCGCCGAACATGCCGACGGTAAAGGCATCGTCCAGAAGGCGGTTCCTGTCCGCCGCCGCCGTATCCGCATCGAGCCGGATGGTGGCGAAGGGGTCCGCCGTGTCGACGCCGCAATTCGCCGCCAGCTTGTCGGCGCGTTCGCTGACCAGACCGCTATCAGGCCCGTAGATCAGAATCGCGCGCCAGGCGGGATCGGGCTTTGCAAGAAAGCGTCCGATCTCGGCCGGTTTCAGGGCGGGCATGACGATGCTCAGCTTGCGGAGAGATCGGAAGCGATGGCGAGGCGCAGCTGTTCAGGGACTTCGCGCGCAGCGCGGTTCTCCGCATCGCGCGCCGCGCGCTCGCTTGCGAAGGACTGGCTGGTTCGATCATAGGCGGCGCTGGCGCACCGGTTGCCGCGGTGGATGATCTGCCTGGAAGCGAAATCGTAGATTTCATAGCTGGCGGTCAGTTCCACACTGCCGGCGGTATTGCCGATCTGGTTGGATTGCGTGATGCTGCTTCGCACCTTGGCTGCAAGCACGCGCGAATTGGAGGAAACCCGGATGCGGACCTCATGGGTGGGATTTGCCGGCGTTGCGCCGCCGCTCATCAGAAAGATCAGGTGGTTGCGAACCTGCTGCCCCACCCGGGAATTCGCTTCGGCCACCGAGAGCGAGGAAAGGGCTAGGCTGGAACCGGCGACGGTGCCGCTGTCGGAAGAATAAAGCGGCTGAAACTGGCAGGCCTGAAGCAGCGCCACCAGGGCAATCACCGGCAAGGCTCTGGTGAACGTCGTTGTGCAAAGGAAGCGATTCATACCAACTCCAGGCTCTGCCTTTTCCTGATTTCCAACTCTATAGAACGATGTTCACGATCCGCTTGGGAACGACGATTACCTTCCTGGGCTCCTGCCCATCGAGATATCCCTTTAT
>JAGRLT010000173.1 GCA_020441665.1 Nitratireductor sp. | reverse complement strand
CTGCTCGATTCGATCACCCGGCTCGGCCGTGCCTACAACACGGTGGTGCCGTCCTCGGGCAAGGTGCTGACCGGCGGTGTCGACGCCAATGCACTGCAGCGGCCGAAGCGCTTCTTCGGTGCCGCGCGCAATATCGAGGAGGGCGGTTCGCTGACCATCATCGCCACGGCGTTGATCGAGACCGGCAGCCGGATGGACGAGGTCATTTTCGAGGAGTTCAAGGGTACGGGCAATTCGGAGATCGTGCTCGACCGCAAGGTGGCAGACAAGCGCGTCTTCCCGGCGATCGACATCCTCAAATCGGGCACCCGCAAGGAGGACCTGTTGGTGCCGCGCGCCGATCTGCAGAAGATTTTCGTGCTTCGCCGCATTCTGTCTTCCATGGGCACGACCGATGCGATCGAGTTCCTGATCGACAAGTTGAAGCAGACCAAGACCAATCACGACTTCTTCGACACGATGAATACGTGATGGGTCTGGGTGTTGCCGGGTGTGGCAATGACCGCAGATGTGATCGAGATAGCGGGCGGATCAAATCCGCCCGTTTTCGATTCGGCTCTGAAATGGTTAAGAAAGGGTTAATCCGCCGATCGGATTCACATACGGAACGAATAAGGGTGAAAACCGATTGCAAATGGCGTCGAGGCGGATCGGCCAAGGCAGGAGCAGATGACAGGCACGGAAGGACGCAACGGGGTGCCGGAGCTGGATCGGGACCGGAAGGGAGGCGAGACCATTGTCGCGCTGGCAAGCGGCGGCCTGCCGAGCGGCGTTGCGATCGTCCGTCTTTCCGGTCCCCGGGCAATCGCGATCGGCGAAGCGCTGGCTCCCGCGCTGCCGAAGGAAGCCGGACGGCTGCATCTGTCGGACATTGTTGCGCCGGAAACCCTGGAGATTCTGGATCGCGGCCTGGTCTGCCGGTTTCACGGACCGGCGAGCTTTACCGGCGAGGATGTGGTCGAGTTTCACCTTCATGGCAGCCCGGCCGTGGTTCGGGGTGTGCTGGCGGCGGCTATCGGTTGTGGCCGGTGCCGGATGGCGGAAGCCGGGGAATTCTCGCGTAGGGCGTTCGAGAACGGCAAGCTCGACCTGACGGCGATTGAGGGGCTGGCCGAATTGCTGGCCTCCGAAACCGATGCCCAGCGGCGGCTGGCGCTGCGCCAGGCTTCCGGCGAATTGCGCAAAATGGCCGATTCCTGGAGGGCGCAATTGATTCGCTGCCGTTCCTATCTCGAGGCCGAGTTCGATTTTTCCGATGAGGAAGACGTGCCCGACAGCATGCTGGAACGCATCGTTCCGCAGGCAGAGGCACTGAAACGGGACATTACCCGGATTCTGACGGGTTTCGGATCGGGTGAGATCATCCGGCGCGGCTATCGGGTTGCGCTGGTCGGACCGCCCAATGCCGGCAAATCCAGCCTGCTCAACGCGCTTGCCCGGCGGGATATCGCCATCGTGACCGAAATCGCCGGCACGACCCGCGATCTTGTCGAGACGCGGATCGATCTCGACGGCATGGCGGTTGTCCTCACCGATACGGCGGGGATTCGAGACGAGGGCGATGTGGTCGAGCGTATCGGAATCGAACGGGCCCGGCGCGCGGCATCGGAGGCCGATCTGGTGGTCTGGTTGTCGCCGGCGGATGGTCCACAATCAGCCGATTCGGACCTGAAACAAGCCCATGTTTTCGTTTCGAAAGCCGACCTGGGCGTTTCGGCGGATGCACTGGCGGGTACGACGGGCACGCTAAGTACACGGGGTGAACCGGGATTGGGCGGATTTCTGGCCTGGCTGCGGGACAGGGTGAAGTCGGCTGCTTCGCAGGAGGATGCGCTGGTCTCCCGGCAACGCCAGGCCGATGCGCTTTCGGATACGGCGGATCAATTGCAGCGGTTTCTGGACATGGTCGGGCAGGATCCGGTGCTGGCCGCCGAATCCCTGCGACTGGCGGGCGATGCGCTGGGCAGGCTGTGCGGCCGGATCGATGTGGAAGACCTGCTCGATGTGATCTTTGCGGAGTTTTGCGTCGGCAAGTGATTCACGTGAAACATTTTTCAGACCATGACCGGTTCAACGCGCGCTCTGCCATCGGAAGGGTGTTTCACGTGAAACATTTCGGTTTCCGGGCCTGAAAGACTTCATGATTTGAGCCTGTGCGGCCGGTCATGGCGCCAACCGCTTTACCGCGGCGTCCAAAGGGTTTATGGACTGGCCAACGTCACCGGAACGCGCCGGTTGGCACCAGCAAAGCCTCGGAAGGACCCAGGAAAGTTCCGGGTAGGCATAGGCGCGGCGAACCATCGTTGCAGCACAGGGCGGAGGCATGCTCCGCGACGGGAAATCCATGCAACCGTTCGATGTCATCGTAATCGGGGGAGGCCATGCCGGCAGCGAGGCCGCGGCGGCTTCCGCCCGCATGGGCGCTGCCACGGCGCTTATCACCCATCGTTTCGACACGATCGGGGTAATGTCCTGCAATCCGGCGATTGGCGGGCTTGGCAAGGGCCATCTGGTGCGCGAGATCGACGCGCTCGACGGTGTGATGGGCCGGGTGGCCGACAGGGGCGGCATTCAGTTCCGGATGCTCAATCGGCGCAAGGGGCCGGCCGTAAGGGGCCCCCGCACCCAGGCCGACCGCAAGCTCTACCGGCTCGCGATGCAGGAAACCCTGCGCGAACAGGACGGTCTCACCGTCATCGAGGGCGGCGTGGGTGATCTGGTCATCGAGGCCGGCATGGTTCGCGGCGTCGTTCTGGAAGACGGGCGCGAATACCAGGCCGGGGCGGTGATCCTGACCACGGGCACGTTTCTGCGCGGGCTCATCCATATCGGCGACAGGAAAATTCCGGCGGGAAGGATGGGCGAGGCGCCCTCGACCGGATTGTCGGCGACGCTCGCGCGGGCGGGCTTTGCCCTGGGGCGCCTGAAGACCGGCACGCCGGCGCGGCTCGATGGCAGGACGATCGACTGGGCCGGCCTGGAGATGCAGCAGGCCGACAGCCACCCGGTGCCGTTTTCCAGCCTGACGGAAAGGATCACCAACCGCCAGATCGATTGCGGCATCACCCGCACCAACCGGCACACCCATCGGATCATCGAGGAAAACCTTGGCCGTTCGGCGATGTATTCCGGCCAAATCGAGGGCGTCGGTCCGCGCTACTGTCCTTCGGTCGAGGACAAGATCGTCAAGTTCGGCGACAAGGAAAGCCATCAGATTTTCCTCGAGCCCGAGGGGCTGGACGACGACACGATCTATCCCAACGGGATTTCCACCTCCCTGCCGGAAGCGGTGCAGGAGGCCTTTATCCGCACCATTGAGGGGCTGGAGCAAGTCCGCATCCTGCAGCCGGGCTATGCGATCGAATATGATCATGTGGATCCCAGGGAGTTGAAGCCGACGCTCGAGACAAGGCGCCTGCCGGGGCTATATCTCGCCGGCCAGATCAACGGCACGACGGGCTATGAGGAGGCGGCCGCCCAGGGCATGGTCGCCGGGCTCAACGCCGCGTGCAAATGCGGCGGCGGGGGGGACATCCTGTTCAGCCGGACCGATTCCTATATCGGCGTGATGATCGACGATCTGGTGACGCGCGGCGTCAGCGAACCCTATCGCATGTTCACCTCGCGGGCCGAATACCGGCTCAGCCTGAGGGCCGACAATGCCGACCAGCGACTGACCCCGTTCGGACTTGCGATCGGCTGCGTCGGCGGCCGGCGCGCGGCGTCCTTTGCCGCCTGGCAGGACAGGCTGGCGGCCTGCAGCGCGCTGCTCCGGTCATTGAGCCTGACGCCGAGCGAAGCAGCTGCCAGGGGCTTGAAGATCAATCAGGACGGGGTGCGGCGCTCGGCCTATGACCTGTTGGCCTATCCCGAGATCGATTTCGCGCGGCTTGCAACCCTGTGGCCCGAACTCGATGCGATTGAGCCGAAAGTCGCCGCGCAGGTGGAAATCGATGCTTCCTATGCCGTCTATCTCGCCCGCCAGGAAGCCGACATCCGGGCAATGAAACGGGAAGAGGCGCGGCGCATTCCCGCCGGCTTCGACTACCGGCGGCTTGCCGGCCTGTCGAACGAACTGGTGCAGAAGCTCGAGGCGGTGCGGCCGGACAATCTCGGGCAGGCAAGCCGTATGGATGGCATGACGCCGGCGGCCCTGACGCTGATCCTCGCTCATTTGAAACGCGATGAAAGGGTAGGCAGGGCGAGCGGCGAGGCCGGATCGCTGGCGGCCGGAGCTTAGCGTCTTTCATGACTGCCGGAGAAATCGATTCGCAAATCCTGGCGCAGCTCGAAGCGGTCTATCCGGTTTCACGTGAAACCATCGACCGGTTGGGAACCTATCAGGCGCTGCTGAACAAATGGCAGGCCAAGACCAATCTGGTTGCCCGGGGCACGCTCGACCAGTTCTGGCTTCGCCATGTGGCCGACAGCCTGCAGCTCGCCGCGCTCAAGCCCGATGCCCGGCGCTGGACCGATCTAGGCAGCGGCGGCGGGTTTCCCGGCATGGTGCTGGCCATCGTGCTGGCTGAAGGCGGAGGGCAGGGCCAGGTCCATCTCGTCGAATCGATCCAGAAGAAATGTGCCTTTCTGCGTCAGGTCGCCCATGGCACCGAGGCGCGCGCCACCATCCATTGCAAGCGGATCGAGTCGGCAACGGAACAATTGGCCGATTGCGCGGTGATCACGGCGCGGGCACTGGCGCCGCTCCCCCGCCTGCTGGACTGGACCGGCGATCATATCCGGGACGGCCGCGTGGCACTCTTTCCCAAGGGCAGGGATTATCTTCGGGAAATCGAAGATTGCCGTGGCAGATGGCGGTTCGATTTGTTAGAGCATCCGGGCAGGATCGATGCGACAGCCTGCATTCTTGAAATCGCCAATGTGGAGCGGATCGGCTGAGCGGGGCTTGGCGGATTCTCGCAAGGTACGGAACATGGCCAGCAGAACCAGCGCACGGGTCTTGACGGTTGCAAACCAGAAGGGTGGGGTCGGCAAGACGACCACGGCGATCAATCTGGCGACCGCGCTGGCGGCGATCGAAAAGACCGTCCTGATCATCGATCTGGACCCTCAGGGCAATGCCAGTACCGGGCTCGGCATCGACCGGGAGAGGCGCGCGGTTTCGACGGCCGACATCCTGCGCGGCGATGCGGGGCTCGGCGACGCGCTCGTCAAGACCGCCGTGCCGCGCTTCTACGTGGCGCCGTCGACGCTCGACCTGCTCGGTCTCGAAATGGAGATCGCCGCGATGGGTGACCGCGCCTTCCGGCTGAAAAAGGCAATTGAGGAATATATTCCTGATCCCGCCCGTGGAAGGCCACGCTTCGACTACATGCTGATCGACTGCCCGCCCTCGCTCAACCTGCTGACGATCAATGCCATGGCGGCGGCCCATGCCCTGCTGGTCCCGCTGCAATGCGAATTCTTCGCGCTCGAGGGTCTGAGCCAGTTGCTGCAGACGATGAAACAGGTGCGCGAAAGCGTGAACCCCGATCTCGATCTGCACGGCATCGTGCTGACCATGTATGATTCGCGCAACAATCTGTCCGACCAGGTGGTCAACGATGTGCGCGAATTCATGGGGGCGAAGGTCTACGAAACGGTGATCCCGCGCAATGTGCGGCTTTCCGAGGCGCCGTCCCATGGCAAGCCGGCGATCCTGTACGATCTCAAATGCGCCGGCAGCCAGGCCTATCTCAGGCTGGCATCGGAGATCATCCGCAAGGAACGGCAGATGCAGGCGGCGTGAGCGCCCGGCAAACGGGCGATGAGGAAACAATGGGCGCGGGGCAATGCGGACAGGGGTTTGCGACAGCTCGAAACAGAAAGCCCCGAGGAGCGTGAAGACCAAGGAGCGTGAAGACCATGGCGGATGGTGAATCGAAAAAGCGGCTGGGTCGGGGACTTGCGGCGCTGATCGGCGAGATGGACGATGTGGCGCAGCCTGTTCGCGCGGCGCCCTCCAGCGAAATCCGCGCCGACCGGAAGGTTCCTATCGAACAGATCCGGGCCAATCCGAACAATCCGCGGCGGCATTTTTCCGAGGAACACCTCGCCGATCTGGCCCGTTCGATCGCCGAGCACGGCATCGTCCAGCCGATCCTGGTGCGGCCGGTCAAAAATGGCGATCTTGGCAGTGATCTTGGAGGGGCACGGTTCGAGATCATCGCCGGCGAGCGCCGCTGGCGCGCGGCGCAGAAGGCGGCGCTGCACGAGGTTCCGGTCATCCTGCGTGATGTCGAGGACCGCGAAGCGCTCGAACTTGCGATCATCGAAAACGTCCAGCGTTCCGACCTCAATCCGGTCGAGGAAGCGCTCGGCTATCAGCAGCTCATCGACGAATATGATTATTCCCAGGCCGATCTCGGCAATGTCATCGGCAAGAGCCGCAGCCATGTGGCCAACACGCTGCGGCTGCTGAAACTGCCGGAAGCAGTGCGGGCGATGCTGTCGGCGGGCGACCTGTCGGCGGGACATGCCCGGGCGCTGATCACCAGCGAGGATCCGGTGGGGCTCGCCCGGCGGATCGTCGCCGAAGGCCTGTCGGTGCGCCAGGCGGAGGCGTTTGCCGAGAACGCCCAGCAGGCACACAGACAACCGAAACCGGGTGTCGCCAGAAGCCTCGATCTCAAGACCGCCGATACGAGGGCGCTGGAGCGGCAGATCGAGGAGCGGCTTGGCCTCAAGATCGATATCCGCCACGGCGAGACGGGGCAGGGCGAAATCCGCATCCGGTACAAATCACTCGAACAGCTCGAGGCGGTCTGCGCGAAACTGTCGGTTTGAGCGGCGCAGCCCGCGCCGCTCGACAAAGACCGCCCGCCCCGATCCGGCCCCGCGCCGCCGCTCTGTGACCGACGGCACACCGGCCACGCCCGCCTGATGCTATCCCATTCCTCAACACGGGTTCGAGAGCGGAAGCAAGGAGAGAGGCATCCATTCCCGGCCCAGAATAGCGGCTCACCTCCGGCCGACAACGCCCCAACAGGCTGGAGATAACACCGCGAAAAGGCCGCCGTTTTCGCAAGGGAGCGGCGGTCTTTCAATGTATGGGGATGACGCTCTATGCGCGACGGCTTTCCAGGACGATCGCCAGGAGGCAGGTGCCGGCGATGGCATGGGCAAGGCCGGGATTGGCGCGGGCCTCGAAACTTGCCTGCTGCAGACGCGTCAGAATGCGCTCGAGCTTTGCCGTATCGAGGTTCGCCACGATGCGGGCAAGCCGGTCCTTGCGCTTCCAGAAGACCGGCGGGCGCAGACCGTCGACCACGGCCGAAGCGCTGAGGCGGCTGGTCTCCATCCGGCCGCGGATTTCATGCAGTTGCTGGAAATGGCGCAGTGCGCCGATCAGCAGCATGTCGGGCGCCGTGCCCTGTTCCATCAGCCGGTCGAGATTGTCTTCGAGCGTTTCCATCCGGCCGGAGGCGATTTCGTCGAAGACGCCGTCGACATCGATCTGCGAGGCATCGCCGATGATGGCGCGGACATGCTCGCGGGTGACGGTTCTCTCCCCGCCCAGATAGAGCGCCAGCTTGCGCAATTCGTTACGGCTCGCCCGGCGGTCACCGCCGAGAAACTGCTTGAGAAAATGGGCCGTCTCGCGATCGATCTGGAAGCCCCCGGCGGTCAGTTCCTCGGCGATCAGTTCGTCGAGCGCCCGGCCCTCGTCGAGATAGCAGGGAATGGCGATGGCGGTCTTCGAGCGCTCGAAGAGGGCGCGCAGGCCGGCACCCTTCTTGAGGTCGCCGGCTTCGACGATCACCCAGGCATTTTCAAGCGTGGCATCGACCACCGGCTTCAGCGCCTCGGCCAGATTGCGCCGCGTGCTGCCGCTGACGCGGATCAGCCGGTCGCCGCCGAACATGCCGACGGTAAAGGCCTCGTCGAGCAGCCGGGCACGGTCACCCGCCGCGGTGTCGGCATCGATGCGGATGGTGGTGAAGGGATCGGCGAGATCGACGCCGCAATTCTCGGCGATCCTGTCGGCGCGCTCGCTCACCAGGCCGCTGTCGGGACCATATAGCAGGATGGTGCGAAAGGACGGATCGGGCTGTCGCAGAAACCGGTCGGTATCCTGAGGTTTCAAGGCGGTCATCGCGGCAGCGGCCAGCCCGCGCTCAGCCCGAGGTCAGGTCGGCGGCGATGGCAAGCCGCAGCAATTCGGCGACCTCGCGGGCGGCGCGGTTTTCCGCGTCGCGCTCGGCGCGCTCACTGGCGAAGGACTGGCTGGTCTTGTCATAGGCGGCGCTGGCGATGCGGCTGCCGCGCCGGACGAGTTCATGGGTCCGGGTGTCGTAGATCTCGTAGCTTGCATTGATCTCGACGCTGCCGGCGGTATTGCCGAGCTGGTTGGATTCGGCGTTGGCGACGCGGGCGGCGCTGACGCGGGAATTGGTGGTGATGCGCAGGCGCACCTCATGGCTCGGATTGGCCGGCGTCGCGCCGCCGCTCAGAAGGAAGATCAGATGGTTGCGGACCTGCTGGGCGGCGCGGCCGTCAACCTCGGCGACCGACAGGGTGGAAAGGGTGCGGTTGCTGACCGCCAGCGTGCCGCTGTCGGACGAATAGAGCGGCTGGAACTGGCAGGAAGCAAGAATCAGGGCGCAGGCCGCGACCGCTGCGCGCTCTGTCCATTTCGTAACGCCCGTTGCGCGCATCTTGCCGTTCATGATTTGCCTCTCCCGTCTTTTCGTACCCGATACCGGCCCTGTCTTGCTCCAGGCATGAAAGATTCTAGACGACGATATTGACGATGCGATTGGGCACAACGATGACCTTTCGCGGTTCGCCACCATCGAGATACCTGCTTACCGCGTCAAGCGCCAGTGCCGCGGCGATGATCGCTTGCTGGGAAGCGCCCGCCGGCACGGTGACGTCGCCGCGCTTCTTGCCATTGACCTGTACCGGCAGCGTGATCTCGTCATCGACGACAAGGGCTGGATCGAATTTCGGCCAGGCCTGCTCGGCCGCCATGCTGCCGCCGCCGATCGCCGCATGCAGCTCCTCGGCAAGATGCGGCATCATCGGCGCGATCATGGCGATCAGAAACGCAACCGCCTCGCGCAGGGCGCCGACGGTTCCGGCATCGGCCCTGCCCTGGGCAACGTCGCCCAAGGGTGCAGCAATGGCGTTGACCAGTTCGTAGAGCCGGGCGACGGCCTTGTTGAAGGCAAGCTTTTCGATGTCCTCGCCGACCGCCTTCAGGGTCTTGTGGGCGGCGCGGGTGATTTCCAGCGCCGCACCCTCGCTGCCCGGCACCGGCTGGACCGCACCGAGCGCCTCGGCGGCTTCAACAATCAGGCGCCAGACGCGCTGAACGAAACGGTGCGCGCCTTCGACGCCGGCCTCGGTCCAGATCACGTCACGCTCGGGCGGCGAATCCGACAGCATGAAGAAGCGCGCCGTATCGGCGCCGTAGGAAGCGATGATGTCGTCGGGATCGACGACGTTCTTCTTCGACTTCGACATTTTCTCGATCGAGCCGATCTCGATCTCCGCACCGCCGTCGAGCAGGAAGGCGCGGCGCCGGCCGTCAGCCTCCTCGACCCGCACCTTCGCCGGCTCGACCCAGCCGTCCCCGCCCTTGTAGGTTTCGTGCACCACCATGCCCTGGGTGAACAGACCCTTGAACGGTTCGTCGAGATCGAGATGGCCGGTATCGCGCATCGCGCGGGTGAAGAAGCGCGAATAGAGCAGATGCAGGATCGCATGCTCGATACCGCCGATATACTGGTCGACCGGCAGCCAGCCATTGGCGGCCGCGGGATCGGTGGGGTCGTTTTCCTGCGGCGCGGTAAAGCGGGCGAAATACCAGGAGGAATCGACAAACGTATCCATGGTATCGGTTTCGCGCCGGGCCCGGCCGCCGCATTCGGGGCAGGCGACATGCTTCCAGTCCGGATGATGGTCGAGCGGGTTGCCGGGCTGGTCGAAGGTGACATCCTCCGGCAGTCTTACCGGCAGATCGGCTTTCGGCACCGGCACGATGCCGCAATCCTCGCAATGGATCACGGGAATGGGGCAGCCCCAGTAGCGCTGGCGGGAAATCCCCCAATCGCGCAGGCGGAACTGCACATGCCCCTTGCCGAGACCCTGCCTTTCGGCCCAGTCGATCGTGGCGTCGATCGCTTCCTGGCCGGTTGCCAGTTCGATACCGGCCGGCTGGTCGACCCAGCGCACCTTCTCGCTCTTGAGCGGCACGAAGGCCTCGTCGCCGACCGGCGTGTCATCGTCGAGGGCAAAAAAAGTATCGATGACCGGCAGGCCGTATTTGCGGGCGAAGTCGAGATCGCGCTGGTCATGGGCGGGACAGCCGAACACCGCGCCGGTGCCGTAATCCATCAGGATGAAGTTGGCGACCCAGACCGGCAGGCGCTGATCGGGATAGAGCGGATGGACCACGTCGACCGCCGTCCGGTAGCCGCGTTTTTCCGCCTTCTCCAATGCTTCCTCCGACGTGCCGGCGCGGCGCACGTCGACGGCGAACTCGGCGAGCTGCGCATCGGTCTCGGCCAGTTTCCTGGCCAGCGGATGCTCGGGCGCGATGGCGATGAAGCTGGCGCCGGCAAGCGTGTCGGGCCGGGTGGTATAGACCTCAATCCGGTCGAACCCGTCGACCGGCCGCGCCAGATCGAAGCCCATCTGCAGGCCGCGCGACTTGCCGATCCAGTTCTTCTGCATGGTGCGGACTTTTTCCGGCCACTGATCGAGCCGGTCGAGCGCTTCGAGCAGGTCCTCCGAATAATCGGTGATCTTGAACACCCATTGGGCAAGCTCGCGCTGTTCGACCAGGGCGCCGGAGCGCCAGCCGCGGCCGTCGATCACCTGTTCGTTGGCCAGCACGGTCTGATCGACCGGATCCCAGTTGACCTTGGAAACGCGGCGGCCGACCAGGCCCTTTGCGAGAAAGTCGACGAACAGCATCTGCTGGCGGTGATAATACTCGACATCGCAGGTGGCGAATTCGCGCGACCAGTCGAGCGACAGGCCCATGGATTTGAGCTGGCCGCGCATGGTGTCGATATTGGCATAGGTCCATGCCGCGGGATGGGTCCTGTTCTGCATCGCGGCGTTTTCCGCCGGCATGCCGAAAGCGTCCCAGCCCATCGGGTGCAGCACGTTGTAGCCCATGGCGCGCTTGTAGCGGGCAACCACGTCGCCCATCGTGTAGTTGCGGACATGGCCCATATGGATGCGGCCGGAAGGATAGGGAAACATTTCGAGGACGTAATATTTCGGGCGCGGGTCGTTGTTGTCGGTCTCGAAGAGCTTCGCCTGCGACCAGGCCTGTTGCCATTTCGGCTCGGCGGTCCGCGCATTGTATCGTTCAGTTGCCATCGTGGCCTGTCTCTGTCCTGCAGGGGCTTTGCCGGCTCCGTGCGGTGGTGATGCGAAGAGCGGGAAGCGATCGGAAAATCCAGCCTGCTTGACCAGAATTCTGGCGGGCGGTCAACCGTCTGCCCGGCATTGGCCAAATTATCCGCCTGCGCTACAAGCAGCGCGAAGCAACGGAAAGAACCGGAACCGATTTCGATGAGCGCCGCCGATCAGCTTGGCCATATTTTCAACCGCTGCCGCAGGGCGGCAAAAACGGCTGGCCGGAAGGCCGATGCGGTGACGCTGGTGGCCGTTTCGAAGACCTTCGAGGCGCAAGCGATCCGCCCGGTGATCGAGGCGGGCCAGCGTGTCTTCGGCGAAAACCGGGTGCAGGAGGCGCAGGGCAAATGGCCCGCCCTGCGCGAAGCGTTTCCCGATCTCGAACTGCATCTGATCGGGCCGCTGCAATCCAACAAGGCAGGCGAAGCGGTGGCGCTGTTCGACGTCATCGAGACGGTCGACCGGGAAAAGATCGCGGCGGCACTGGCCAGGGAAATCGACAAGCAGGGCAGGACACCGCGCCTGCTGGTGCAGGTCAATACCGGCAGCGAGCCGCAAAAGGCCGGCGTCGAACCCACCGAGACGGCGGCTTTCGTCAGGCGCTGTCAGGAGGTGCACGGGCTGGCCATCGAAGGGCTGATGTGCATCCCGCCTTTCGATGAAAATCCCGGGCCGCATTTCGCTTTGTTGCGCAAGCTGGCTGGCGAACTCGGCCTTGCGACGCTTTCCATGGGCATGTCGGCCGATTTCGAAACGGCGATCGAACTGGGCGCGACCCATGTGCGCGTCGGCAGCGCGATCTTCGGCAGCCGTTAGAGTTCAATCACCATTCGCGTCCGCTCCGACAGAAGCGGCAGCAGCTTTTCCATGATCGCGCGGTCGATGGCGATGCAGCCGGCGGTGTAGGGTTTTTCGGCCGTCAGGTGAAAGAAGACAGCGCTGCCGCGATTGCGCGCCCGGCGGGTGAAATTGTGATCGAGCACGATGCAGATGTCGTAAAGCGCATCATCGCGCCACATCCTTTCATGCGAGGCGGCGAAGGGCAGGCGGACTTGCCGGTTGTAGGCGGGATGCGCCGGTTCGTCGCACCAGCCGTCTTCGGGCCGGATCGCCCGCAGGGTAAGGGCGGTCTGCGGCTTGCGCAGCCGGTCGCCACGGAAGAAGCCGTATAGAAGGCGATAGGAGCCTGTCGGTGTCGTGCCGTCGCCCTCGCGCTTTACCGCCGCGATGCCGCTACGCCCCAGCCGGCAGGGATAGACCTTGCCGGCGGCGAAGAGCAGTCCCGCCGACCGGTTTGCTCCCGGCCGCCGCCTGACCCGCAAAATCTTCAGTTCACCGTTCACGCCGTTTCACTTTTTCGCGCTTTTCTTCACGCTCGCTTGAGACCGGGCGTGAACGGCTTTTCATCCGCCGTTTCGAAGCCTATCACACATGCCGATTGAAAAAACCGGGTCAGCCGCCCTACATAAGCACCGATATTCTCTCGTCGTGGGTGATTCTCTGCAACACAGCGATGATCGCCATGGAGGTTTGAAATGACCGCACGCACCATCCTGCTCGTCGATGACGACGAGGAATTGCGCGAGGCGCTGACCGAGCAGTTATCGCTCTACGAAGAGTTCGACGTGACGAGCGAGGCGAGCGCCACCAAGGGGGTTCACGCCGCGCGCAACGGCCATGTCGACCTGCTCGTCATGGATGTCGGCCTGCCGGACATGGATGGGCGCGAGGCGGTCAAGCTGCTGCGCAAGGGCGGTTTCAAGGCGCCGATCATCATGCTGACCGGCCACGATACCGATTCGGACACGATCCTCGGGCTCGAGGCCGGCGCCAATGATTACGTCACCAAGCCGTTCCGCTTCGCGGTGCTGCTGGCGCGCATCCGGGCGCAGTTGCGCACCCATGAGCAGAGCGAGGATGCGATCTTCTCGATCGGGCCCTATACGTTCCGGCCGTCGCAGAAGATGCTGACGGAAGAAAGCGGGCAGAAGATCCGCCTGACCGAGAAGGAAACGGCGATCATGAAATATCTCTACCGCGCCGAACAGAAGATCATCGGCCGGGACGAATTGCTGGAACAGGTCTGGGGCTATAATTCGGGCGTCACCACCCATACGCTCGAAACCCATATCTATCGGCTGAGGCAGAAGGTCGAGAAGGATCCTTCCAATGCCCGCATTCTGGTGACCGAGGGCGGCGGCTACAAGCTGGTGCCGTAGGCCCGCAGGTATAACCGGGCGAAAATCTGCTCCACCCCGGGCGCGCATGTGGTAAGAGGCGGCCATGACGCTTGCCGACGACATTGCGCTTTTCTCCGCGATCACCCTGTTCGAGGACTTCCCGCCCGAACAGTTGCGCATGCTCGCCTTCGGCTCCAGGCGGCAGTTCCTGCGCGGCGGCGAAGTGCTGTTTCTGGCCGGCGATCCGTCCGATGGCGGCTATGTGGTGGTGACCGGCCAGATCGACCTTTCGGTGCGGGCGGGGGAAACCGAAAAGCTGCTGGCGAGCCAGTTGGCTGGAAGCCTGATCGGCGAGGCGGCGCTCGTCACCGCGAACCGGCGGGCGAGCGATGCGGTCGCCAGGACCAATGCGGAACTGATCTTCGTTCCGCGCGATCTGTTCCGCCGCATGCTGCAGGAATATCCCGAACTGGCCGCCACCCTGCATGCGCGGCTGGCGGCAACGGTGCGCGGCATGATGCGGCAGATGAGCGGGGTGAGCGAGACGATGCGCGCTATTCCCAATCTGACCGCGCAGCAGGAAGCCCGGCATGACCTGCTGATCGGTGACGAGGCGGAGGAATAAGCCGGCTCAGGCCGCGCCGAAACGGTTCTCGATATAGGTGCGCACCATGGCCTCGAAATCGGCGGCGATGTTGGCACCGCGCAGGGTTGCCGCCTTCCTGCCGTCGATGAAGACCGGCGCTGATGGCTGTTCGCCGGTGCCAGGCAGCGAAATGCCGATATCGGCGTGTTTCGATTCCCCCGGCCCGTTGACGATGCAGCCCATGACGGCGACGTTGAGGCTTTCGACGCCGGGATATTTCGAGCGCCATTCCGGCATGTTCTTGCGCAGATCGGCCTCGATCTTCTGCGCCAGTTCCTGAAACACGGTGGAGGTGGTACGGCCGCAGCCGGGACAGGCGGCGACGACCGGCACGAAGGTTCTGAACCCCATGGTCTGGAGCAGTTCCTGGGCGACCTGCACCTCGCGCGTGCGGTCGCCGCCGGGTTCGGGCGTCAGGGAAACACGGATCGTGTCGCCGATCCCCTGCTGCAGCAGGATGCCCATGGCGGCCGACGATGCGACGATGCCCTTCGAGCCCATGCCGGCCTCGGTCAGCCCCAGATGGAGCGCATGGTCGGAGCGTTCGGCGAGGCCCGAATAGACCGCGATCAGATCCTGTACCTGGCTTACCTTGGCCGACAGGATGATTTTCGAGCGGGCAAGACCGATCTCCTCGGCAAGGGCGGCCGAGAGCAGCGCCGACTGGATGATCGCCTCGCGCATCACCTGACGGGCCGAAAGGGGCGAACCCTGGCGCTTGTTCCCATCCATCAGCCGGGTCAGCAGGGACTGGTCGAGCGAGCCCCAGTTGACGCCGATGCGCACCGGCTTGTCGTGCCGGATCGCCGTCTCGACAATCTGGGTGAACTGCCGGTCCTTCTTGTCGCCGAAGCCGACATTGCCCGGATTGATGCGGTATTTCGCCAGCGCCTCGGCGCAGCCGGGATGGTCGGCGAGCAGGGTGTGGCCGATATAGTGGAAATCGCCGATCAGCGGCACGTCGATGCCCCTCGCGGCGAGCCTGTCGCGGATATGGGGCACGGCGGCGGCCGATTCATCGCGGTCGACGGTGATGCGCACCAGCTCGGAGCCGGCGCGGTGCAGTGCCGCGACCTGTTCCACGGTGGCGCCGATATCGGCGGTGTCGGTATTGGTCATCGACTGGACGACGATCGGCGCCGCGCCGCCGACGGAAACGGTGCCGACGGAAACGGCCACGGTCTGTTTTCTCGGGCGCGGCGCGGAAAGGGATTCGGTCATGGTGGTATCGTTGCTGGCGGGCTGTCGCGGCCGGAAGTCGCGCAGCCAAAGTTTAGTTGGAACTGCCGGCGTTTCATGGCAGATAGATGGCAAGTGGACGTTTCGGGCGGATTTTCGCCCGTTGGCCGTCCGGTATCTTCGCCTTTCAACCATATGACCGAAGCAAGGAACTTTTACAATGAGCAGCCAGGACGCCATCGTCATCGCCAGCGCCGCCCGCACCCCCGTGGGCGCCTTCAACGGAGCCTTCGCCAATGTGGCAGCCCATGATCTCGGCACGGTGGCGATCAAGGGCGCGCTGGCGCGTGCCGGCGTCGACCCCAAGGAGGTCGACGAGGTGATCCTCGGGCAGATCCTGACGGCGGGCCAGGGCCAGAACCCGGCCCGGCAGGCGGCACGCAATGCCGGCTGCCCCGACGAGACCACGGCCTGGGGCCTCAACCAGCTTTGCGGCTCGGGTCTTCGCGCGGTGGCCATCGGCATGCAGCAGATCGCCACGGGCGACGCCAGGATCATCGTGGCCGGCGGCCAGGAATCGATGTCGATGGCGCCCCATTGCGCGCATCTGCGCGGCGGCACCAAGATGGGCGATCTCAAAATGGTCGACACGATGATCCGGGACGGGCTGACCGATGCCTTTTACGGCTATCACATGGGCAATACCGCCGAGAACGTCGCCCGCCAGTGGCAACTGACCCGCGAGGATCAGGATACCTTCGCCGTCGCATCGCAGAACAAGGCGGAAGCGGCCCAGAAGGCCGGCAGGTTCAAGGACGAGATCGTTCCCGTAACCATCAAGGGCCGCAAGGGCGATACCGTGGTCGAGGAAGACGAATACATCAAGCATGGCGTTACCCTGGACAGCATCGCGAAACTGCGCCCGGCCTTCGACAAGGAAGGCACGGTGACGGCGGCCAACGCATCCGGCATCAATGACGGTGCTGCCGCCGTGGTGCTGATGTCGGCTTCCGAAGCCGAAAAGCGCGGCATCACGCCGCTTGCCCGTGTCGTTTCCTGGGCAACGGCGGGCGTCGATCCGCAGATCATGGGAACCGGTCCCATTCCCGCTTCCCGCAAGGCGCTCGAAAGGGCCGGCTGGAAGGTCGACGATCTCGATCTCGTCGAGGCCAATGAGGCTTTCGCCGCGCAGGCCTGCGCGGTCAACAAGGACATGGGCTGGAACCCGGATATCGTCAACGTCAATGGCGGCGCGATCGCCATCGGCCATCCGGTCGGTGCGTCGGGCGCCCGCGTCTTCAACACGCTGTTGTTCGAAATGCAGCGCCGCAACGCCAAGAAGGGTCTTGCGACGCTGTGCATCGGCGGCGGCATGGGCGTAGCGCTCTGCGTCGAACGGGGCTGATCGCGGCTATCCACAAGCACCGGTTTTGAGTAGCATGCGGGTCTTCGAAAGGAGGCCCGCATGTTGCGTTTTGCCCTTCTACCTTTGGCGTTTCTGTTCGCCATGGCGCTGCCGGCCCTCGCCGACAGGATCGATGGCGGCTGGTGCAGCGAGGATGGCATGAAGCGCCTTCACATCGAGGGCCCCACCATCGAAATTCCATCGGGGCGGAAGATCACCGGCGTCTATTCGAGACACGACTTCAGCTATACGGGGCCCGAGGGCGATCCCGAACAGGGCCAGGAAATCCGCATGGTGCTGCAGTCGGAAGAACACATGATTGTCTATCGCAGCACCGTGCCCGACGGTTTCGAGCACTGGCATCGCTGCCAGGTGACGAGCTGAGGTCGGTCTGCAGAGGTCGCAAATCCGCCTTCGCCGCCTTGGCAGGCAGCGCGTCGAAAGACTATCCTGGGGCGGGCTGACAGCGGCCGGAGATGGCGGCGACAATGCCGGGGACAACAGCAATGGCGGGGGCGATGGCGGAAAATCTGGCGAGACCTGAAATCATGCTCATCGGCGCCGCGGCCGCCCTGGCGCTTGGCTATGGCCTCTTTCTCCTCAACCACCCTCCCTCGCTGATCCGCAGCGTGGCGAAGACCGTGCCGGTGCTGCTGCTCGCGCTGGCCGGCCTGATCGCCGGCCTGCCCGTCATGGTGGTGCTGGCGCTGATCGCCTGCGCGGCGGGAGACTGGTTGCTGTCGCTCGAGGGAGAAAGCCACTTTCTCGGCGGGCTGGGCGCCTTCCTTGCCGGCCATCTGCTCTATATCGGCCATTTCGCTTCGCTGGCCGAACCGGAACGGTTCTTCGCCTCCGACATGGGCTTTCTCGCCTTCATCCTGGCGGCGCTCGTCCTGTCGGTGCTCACCCGCCTTTGGCCCTATCTTGGCGGGCTGCGGCTTCCGGTGATCGTCTATGCGGTGGTGATTGCCTCGATGGCGTTTGCCGCGCGTGCCGCCGATCCGGGCCAACTCGTGCTGGCGGGCATCGCCGCCTTCATGGTCTCCGACATCATTCTGGCGCAGGATAAGTTCACGCCGCTTTCCAATTCGCCGCTGCGCAAGGCAATGCCCTGGCTCGTCTGGCTGCTCTATTTCTCGGGACAGGCGATGATCGTCCTCGGGCTGATGGCCGGTATCCCGCCCGTCGGCTGAAACCGGTTTTCCATCGGCGGCTAATATGGTCTAACCGGGTACATGTCCGTCGATGTCGTCGATCTGCGAGAATTCTACGCGTCGCCCCTGGGGCGACAGGCGCGCCGCTCGCTTGCCGCCGCGATGCGACGGGCCGGCGGTCTGCCGGACGATGCCGATACGGTCGGCTTCGGTTATCCGCTGCCGGTCCTCGACCTGGTTCTCACCGCCAATGACCGCGCCGTGGTGCTGATGCCGGCGCGCCAGGGCGCGATCCGATGGCCGCGGCAGGGCGCCAACCGCACGGCGCTGACCGAGGATGACGAGCTGCCGCTGGCGACGGGTTCGGTGCAGTGCATCGTCATGATGCATGTGCTCGAAAACGCTTCCGATCCCGCCCTTGTGCTCGACGAGGTCTGGCGGGTGCTGGTGCCCGAGGGCAGGCTGGTGCTGGTCGCTCCCAACCGGCGCGGGCTTTGGGCGCGTTTCGAACACACGCCCTTCGGCAATGGCAGTCCGTTCTCGCGCGGGCAGTTGTCGCTTCTGTTGCGCAAGGCGCGGCTGACGCCGGCGAACTGGCAGGGTTGCCTCGATTTTCCACCGATCCGCCTGCGCTGGCTGTTGCGCACCTATCCGGTGGTCGACCGGATCGCCCGGCGCGTCTGGCCGATCTTCTGCGGCGCGCATCTGGTGGTCGCGACCAAGCGGCTCTATCAGGGCGTACCGAGCCGCCAGCGCAAGGAAAGGCGCGTCGCCCTGCCGGCGATGGCGCCGCAGAGCGCGCGGGCGGGGTCGAGCCGGGCCGATGGCAATCGCCGCGACGGGGTATAAGGTTTCGGTCGATTCTTGCTTTGATTTTGGCGCGGTGAAGTTCTATCACGCCCCGTGCCGGTGGCGAGAGGGTCGCCGGCGTCAAGGCTGAAAGAATACGATGAACACTCAGGCAGGGCCGGAAGCAAAACCCGGCGTGATGGATATCGACATTTACGTGCCCGGCAAGTCGGCGGCGCCGGCCGGCGTCCGGCTGCACAAACTGTCGTCGAACGAGACGCCGCTCGGCCCCTCGCCGGCGGCAAGGGCCGCGATCGCCGATTGCGCCGAACATCTCGAGACCTATCCCGACGGCACCGCAAGGCTCCTGCGCCAGGCGATCGCCGAAGTGCATGGCGTCAACCCGGACAATCTGATCTGCGGCAACGGATCGGACGAATTGCTGTCGCTGATCGGCACGGCCTTTCTTGAAGCCGGCGACGAGGTCATCTTCACCGAGCACGGCTTCCTGATGTACCGCATCATCACCCATGCCAACAGCGCGGTGCCGGTGGTGGTGAAGGAGCAGGACGAGAAGGCCAGCGTCGATGCCATCCTGGCCGCCGTGACCGAGCGGACGCGGCTCGTCTTCCTCGCCAACCCGAACAACCCGACCGGCACCTATCTGCCGATCGAGGAGGTTCGCCGGCTGCAGGCCGGCCTGCCCGGGAAGGCGGTTCTGGTGCTCGATGCCGCCTATGCCGAATATGTCCGCCGCAATGATTACGAGGCCGGGATGGAGCTGGTCGCATCATCGGCCAATGTCATCATGACGCGGACCTTTTCGAAGATTTACGGGCTGGCGGCGCTGCGCGTCGGCTGGGCCTATGCGCCGCGTACGATCATCGAGGTTCTCGAGCGGGTGCGGGGACCCTTCAACGTCAATGCGATGGCGATTGCCGCCGGCGCCGCGGCGATGCGCGACCGGGCGCATATGGCCAGGGCGGTCGCCCATAACGAAACATGGATCGGGTGGCTGACGCAGGAGCTGACGGCGCTGGGGCTCCGCGTGACGCCCTCGGTCGGCAATTTCGTGCTGATCCATTTTCCCGATACCAGGGGCAAGACAGCGGGTGAGGCGGACGTATTTCTCACCCAACGAGGGCTCATCCTGCGGGCGGTTGCCGGTTACGGTTTTCCCAATGCGCTGCGTATGTCGGTCGGTCTTGAGGACTCGAACCGGGCGGTGGTCGACGCGCTGCGCCAGTTTCTCGGCACGGCCTGAGGACCGCCATGGCCCCGGTCGTCGGAAAACTCGCCATCATCGGACAGGGGCTGATCGGTTCGTCGATCACCCGCGCCGTCTATGAGCGCAAGCTTGCCCGCGAGACGGTGATCACCGACGGGTCGGCCAAGGTGCGCAAACGGCTGCTGGAATTGGGGCTCGGCGAAGCGAAGGTCGTGCATTCAGCGCGCGAGGCGGCCCAGGATGCCGATCTAGTGATCGGCTGCGTGCCGGTGCGCAGCCTCGCCTCGGTGGTTGCGGAGATCGCGCCATCGCTCAAGCCTGGCGCGATCCTGTCCGATGTGGGCTCGGTCAAGGCCGGCGTCGTCGCCGAGTGCCGGCCGCATGTGCCGGCGGGTGTCCACTTCGTTCCGGCGCACCCGCTTGCCGGCACGGAATTCTCCGGTCCCGATGCCGGCCTGCCGCGGCTTTTCGTCAACCGCTGGTGCATCCTGACGCCGCCCCAGGGCGTGGCCGATCCGGCGGTCGCCACCCTCAGGGCCTTCTGGGAAGGGTTGGGTTCGCGGGTCGAGATCATGTCGCCCGAGCGCCATGACCGGGCGCTGGCGATCACCAGCCATGTGCCGCATCTGGCGGCGTTCTCGATCTTTCACACCGGGCTCGCGCAGGAGGAGAAGGACCGCTCGCCGGTGATGCAGTTCTCGGCCGGCGCCTTCAAGGACTTTACCCGGGTAGCGTCCTCCAATCCGGAAATGTGGCGCGACATCTGCCTGATGAACCGGGAAGCCATCCTCGAAACCCTGCGCAATTTCACCGCCGACATGGAAGCCTGCGCGCGGGCGATTGAGGCTGGCGACGGCGAGACGCTGGAGACGCTGTTCTCGGTCAGCCGCTCGACCCGGCGCAAGGTGATCGAGAAGGAACATATTTCGGTCCAGGACGACAAATCCGCGACCGAACTCAAGGACACGCTGTTCCGGCCCTATGCATCGGACGACTGATCCCGCAGATTTTCAGAACAGGCGCGGCAGCCGGGCGATTTCGATGAAGCCGAGGCGCACCGATCCCTTGTCGATCAGGAGCTTCAAGCCGCGAATCTCGCGCCGGCCATTATTGTCGGCCGCCATCTGCTCGAGATAGCCGACGGGCTGTGCCAGCATGTCGCGCGCCGGGGGAAAGATGCTGGCGGCGTAGTCGACCAGTTTCGACGGGTCGTCCAGATCGACCTCGATCTCGCCGGACAGGCGGCCGCGGCCGTCCACCTGCAGGGGGCCGCGCAGGCGCAGGCGGCCGCCGCTTCTGGTCGAAAATGTGATGTCGCTGCGCTTGAGCGCGCCGCCATTGGCCCTGACCCAGGCGAGCAGGTCCTGGCCGCTCATCGCCACGGCCAGTCCATTTTCGGCCAGCGCGCTGACCGAAAGATCGACCGGTTCGATCAGGCCGGTGCCGCCATCGTCGATCTGCCAGCCATCGGCACGGAGGCTTGCCTCGAGATCGGCCGCGCCGCCGCCGGCATCCTCGTCGCCGGCCCGCAGGTGAAACTGCAATTGCTCAAGGCTGCCGAGAAGATCGGGCACGCCGAAATCCCGGGCCGAGACGTCGAGCCGATCGGTGACCAGCGAAAAGCGGCGCAATCCGCCGGTGGAAACCCGGGTGCTGGTCTGCAGGTTCTGCCAGTTGAGCGACAGCGGCACGAAGCCCGGCGCGGTGATTTCGAGCGGGCCGTCGAGCTCGGCTACGACGTGGCCGGGCCGGTAGAGCTGGGCTGCCGAGCGCAGGGCCTTGCCGGAGACCGTCACCCCGCCGACCGGATCGGCATAGTGCATCGACCGGCAGAACAGGCCGATGCGGAAGGGAAAGCCGCGTACCGCCATGCCGTCGCAATCGGCGGCGATGCCGCGTTCCGCCAGTTGCTGTCTGGCGCCGTTGACCGTCTGCTCGATCTTGCCGGCGGCGAAGAACCAGGCAGCGGTAAGCCCGGCGCCGAGCAACAGGATGAAGCCGACGAACAGGCCGGCCTTGAAGGCACCCGATCTCTTTTTCCGTATCGTCATCTGTCTGCCGGCGGTTCCGATTGGCCCTTGTTTTCGCGCTTTGCCTGGCTCATAGCGTCTGTCCTGGAAACAGGCTTGCGAAAACCCTTTCCCCAGCAGGCTGTTGGGCGGCCGCAAAGCCCGGCGCCCGGATCGATTCGCAAACAGGCAATGGCAGCTCTTATGGGAGATTTTTGGGTTTTTGGCTACGGCTCGCTGATCTGGCGGCCGGGCTTTGAATTCATCGAGGAAAGCAGGGCAAGACTGCATGGCTATCACCGTGCGCTTTGCGTTTACTCCTGGGTGCATCGCGGAACACAGGAAAAGCCCGGCCTGGTGCTGGGGCTCGATCGCGGCGGCTCGTGCCTAGGCCTTGCCCGGCTCGTGTCGGGCGACAAGCGCGAGGCGGTGATCGCCTATCTGCGCGAGCGCGAGCTCGTCACCCATGTCTATCGCGAGAAATGGCTTTCGATCGCGCTCGAAGACGGCCGCAAGGTGGCGGCGATCACCTATGTGGTCGATCGCGACCATCAGCAATATGCCGCGCCGCAGGCGCCGGAAATTCTGGTGTCGACGGTCGGCGGCGCCGTGGGCAAGTCGGGCGAAAACCGCGATTACGTGAAAAACACGGTGGCCTCGCTCGAGGGTCTCGGCATTCGAGACCATGCGCTGGAACGCATCGCCGATCGATTGTGACCGGCCGTGAAAGGCTCTGGAGGTTCCCGGCAGGCTATGCGTCGAGCGGCGTGACGGCGCCGGAAGCGACCAGTTCGCGCGCCAGTGGCGGCGGCAGGCTCGAGGCGGCCGCCTCGGCGATCAGCCGGTTCGAAGCCGTCTCGATCACCGTTTCCAGCCGCTTGGCGAAGGCGCCCTTCGACAGGCCCGGTTCGATCACCGGCAGGAACTCCATGATGATCGTGCCCGGCCGGACCAGCAGGGAGCGGCGGCCCCAATAGAGGCCGGAATTGAGCGCCACGGGCTGGACCGGCACTTTGAGCGTGTCGTAGAGATGGACGACGCCATATTTGTAGAGCGGTTCGGCGCCGGGCCGCGTGCGGGTGCCCTCGGGATAGATGAAGACCTGGCGCTCGGTTTCCCGCATATGGCCGAGGGCGTTGCGGGTGATCGATTTCAGCGCTTCCTTGCCGCGGCTGCGGTCGATCGGCACGACCTTTATCTTGGTCAGGTACCAGCCGAAAAGAGGAATATAGGTGAGGATGCGCTTCAGGATGTAGCTTGCATCCTTGAAGAACAGGATCAGGGTATAGGTTTCCCAGGCCGACTGATGCTTGGCGGCGACGAGCTGGTTGTCCGCCGGGCGCAGATTGTCGAGGCCGCGGAAATCGTAATCGGTGCCGCAAACCACATGCTGCAGCCAGAGATGGCTGTAGGCCCAGCACTTGGCGACCTTCCAGGCATCGCGGCGCGGCATCAGGAAAAAGACCGGCGTCCAGAAAATCATCTGCAGCGCATTGCTCAGATAGAAGAGCACGGTGAACAGGGCTGAGCGCAATTCGAGCAAGGCGGCTTTTCCGTCGAGTGGTCGGGAGCAAGATACGCTCCAGCACCGGGTTAGCGTGTTTTCTGCCCGATGAAAAGCGCGCGGCGCGGCCGGTGGTCAGTCCTGCTGGCTGCCGCCATAGGTTTCGAGCCGGCCGACATGGCGCATCACGGTGATGCGGGTGGTAAGCCCGGTCAGCACGGCGATGGCGACGGCGACGAGGAAAATGCCGAGCAGCGCCCAGAAGCTGACGGAGAAGGTGCCGAACAGGGCGACGACCTGTTCGCCTTCGGCGGTGGTGCGGCGGGTCGAGGCCCAGAAGCCGAGTGCCAGAAACAGGAAGATCGAGGCGAGGCCGCCGGCCAGCGCGCCGATCATGCCGATGCGCAGGAAATGGGTTTCGAATTCGCGCGCGATGAAGGTGCGGTCGGCACCGACGAAATGCAGCACGTCGACGATCTGGCGGTTGGCCGCCATGGCGCCTCTGGTGGCGAAGATGACGGTGAGGATGGTCGCCGTCATCACCAGCAGGAAAATGATCGCTCCGGCGGCAACGGTGGTGGTGGCCATGGTGTTGAGCCGGTCGATCCAGGCGCGGTGATCGTCGAGCGAGGCGCCGGGAATTTCGGCCGTGAGCCGGTCTGAAATCGCGGCGAAATCCGGCCTGGCACCGTCGGAGACGGTGACCGTCAGCAAGGCGGGGATCGGCAGTTCCGCCACCTTGATGCCGGCGCCGAGAAAGGGTTCGAGCAGTTGCGCCGCGGCATCGTCGTCGAGTGCCGTGACCTTGGAAATGCCCTCGAAGGAGAGGATCAGCCGGCTTGCATCGCGGATCGCCTTGTCCATGTCGACATTGTCGAACGGCCGGATCTGGACGGTGACCTCGCGGGCGATGTCGCTCTGCCAGCCGCTGGCGGTATCGCGCACCATGAAGACGGCGCCGAGGGTGAGGCAGGCGAGGAAGGCCATGATCGCTATGACGGTCAGCAGCGCCTGACCGGCGACCCCCTCCCTGGGCACGATCGGGCGGCCGCTGTGAAGCGAGGGGGTGCGCTGTGTCCGCCGGGCCGGCTGGCCGGCAGGCCCGGCGGCGGGGGTGGCGGGGGTGGCGGTTTCGGCGGCGGGCGCCGGCCGCGATGCCGGATCCGGTCGAGGGCTGTCGGGCTCAGTCATAGATCTGCAGCCTTCCATCGGTCAGCACCAGCCTGCGGGCATCGTATTGATCCATCAGGCCGAGATCGTGGGTGGCGATGACGACCGCCGTGCCCGAGCGGTTGAGCTCGATGAACAGACGCAGCAGGCGGCGCGCCATGGGCGGATCGACATTGCCGGTGGGTTCGTCGGCGAGCAGGATTTCCGGCTGGTCGATCAGGGCGCGGGCGATCGCCGCGCGCTGCTTCTCGCCGCCCGAAAGAACCGGCGGCAGCGCGTGCATGCGTTCGCCGAGGCCGACCCATTTCAGAAGTTCGGTGACATCCCTGGCATAGGAGGCCTCCTCCTTGCCGCGAACGCGCAAGGGCAGGGCGACATTCTCATAGGTCGTCAGATGATCGAGCAGGCGGAAATCCTGGAAGATGACGCCGACCTTGCGGCGGATGAACGGCATCTCGCGGCGGGGAATGCGGGCCGCCTCCTTGCCGAACAGGCGGATGACGCCGCGGGTCGGCCGCAGCGACATCAGCATCAGGCGCAGCAGGCTGGTCTTGCCGGCGCCCGAAGGGCCGGTCAGGAACTGGAACGAGCCGGAGGGAACATCGAAGGTGATATCGCTCAGCACCTCCGCGCCCAGTCCGTATCGCAGGCCGACATTTTCGAACTGAATCACGCGATAACCCCGTTTCTCGCACCGTATCTGCGTTAATCATGGTTAACAATGCGTTAAGGATTGGGCGCTAAGCAGCGGCAGGACAGTCCGCGGCTCGACTGATTCGTTTTGATCCGCCCGGATACCGTCCTTGGCAGGCATTGGCATGAGGCGCAATCGCATGGAGCCGGAACGGCGCAACACAGGCTCAATGAACAGGGGCCCGGTAGACAAGGATCCCGTAGACAAGGATCCCGTAGACAGGGGCCCGCTGGCCGGCGAGGGTTTCGTGATGACGATCGATCATGAGCCGCTGCCGGTATCCGGCACCCCGCAGGGCGCGTCGCTTCCGGCGGTCGAGCGGCTTGCCTGGCGCGATGCCGGTTCCGTCGATGAACCGCCCGGCCAGCCCTTCGGGCGGCGCAGCGCGGTGACGAGCGACTTCTTCTATCGCGCCGGACGGCCGGAAGGGTGGGATGCGGGCGACGATGAAGGGATCGAGAACGCGGATCACCCCGCAGGCTATGGCCTTGTCGGCGTGGTCGTTCTTTGCCTCGGCCTGGCCTTTATCCTGCCGGCGGCGGTCATCGCCCTGTCGCAATGGCGCGGCCTTGCCGATGTCGATCCGGTGGTTACCGCTTCGATCGGCGACGGCGTGCATGACAGGCTGACGGTGGACGATCTTTCGATGGTGCGCGTCTACAAGGGCGGCGATTCGGTGGTGACCGTCTATGGCGAAGTCGCCAACAAAGGCCGGAGTGCCGTCATGCCGGGCGAAGTCATTATCAGGCTCAGACGCGCCGATGGTTCCGTGGCGCAGAGCTGGCACCATCGCCCGGGCGGCCGGATGCTCGCGCCGGGCGAAACCCTGCGGTTCATCACATCGGCAATCGACGTTTCGGGCGACGCCAAATCGGTCAGCGCCGATGCCCGTGCAATCAAGCAGTGAGAGTTCCATGCCCATCGTACGCGACAAGAAAATCGAAGTCCTGTTCAGCGAGGAAGTGATCGCAAAGCGGATCACCGAACTTGCCGAGGAGGTGGCGCTGAGCGAATTGAGGAACATCCTCGTCATTTCCGTGCTGAAGGGATCCTTCGTCTTTGCCGCCGACCTGATCCGCGCCTTTCACCGCGCGGGTCTCGCGCCGGAGGTCGAGTTCATCTCGATCTCGAGCTACGGGGCGGGAACGGAAGCAGGCGAGATAAGGCTGCTGCGCGATATCGATTCGGATGTGAAGGGCCGCGACATCGTGCTGATCGACGACATTCTCGAATCGGGCAATACGATGAAATACACGCGCGAACTGATGCTGTCGCGCGGCGCCAACCGGGTGGCCGTGATCACGCTGCTCGACAAGTCGGTGCGGCGCAAGGCGGATATCGAAGCCGATTTCATCGGCTTTGAATGTCCCGACCAGTTCGTCGTCGGCTATGGCATGGATGTCGGGCATGCGTTCAGGGAATTGCCGTTTGTCGGCGTTGTTACAGGCTCGGTCGAGTGACCGGGCTGACAGGGAGGCGATTGGATGGCAAGAATTCTGCTCGTCGAGGATGACGAATCGGTACGCAGCTTCGTGGCAAGGGCGCTCGAGATCGACCGGCATGGCGTGGTCGTGGCCTGTGACGGGGAAGAGGGGCTGGAGCGGTTTGAAGCCGATCCGAACGCCTTCGATCTGGTGCTGACCGACATCCAGATGCCGGCAATGGACGGGATCGCCATGAGCCGGAGGATTTCGGCGATCCGGACCGGCCAGAAAATCCTGATGATGACCGGCTACGCCCAGCAGCGCGAGCGCGCCGCGGGCCTCGAGCACATCGTCATCGACGTGGTGCAGAAACCCTTCACCCTGCCCGAAATCCGCGAAAGGGTGAGTTCCGCGCTGGCGGCATGACGGTCAGAAATCGACCGCGATGCCCTTCTTTTCCCAGTCGCCATAGCGCGCGGGATCGGGCCCGGCGCGGCCATTGACCTCCCTTGGCGCGGCCTTGGCGGCATCGGCCTGGCGGCGGCGCGCCTCGGCTTCGGCCAAAGCGCGCCTTGCCGCTCCGGGAAGATCCTCCCGCCGGTTCTTCTCCGGGTCCTTTCGGGTTTGTGCTTCCGATGTCATTTCTGTCTGGTCCCCCTCAGTCCGATCCCTGTGGAGGGCGTGTTCGCCGGACAGCGCCCCACACCCATTTCAGCCTTTCCATGCCGGCAGAATGAAGCCATAGAGGGCAGATCGCAAGCAGGTCCGTTTCATGAACGCTTCGCACGATCAAGGGAATGCCGGCCGCCAGCGGCAGAAGAGCCGGCCGAGCCAGGGCAAAACCCCTGCGCGGGCGCTGCCGCAGGGTGCTGCGGCGCGGCTGGTCGCGGCGCAGATCACCGGGCTTGTCGTCGGCGGAAGGGCGAGCCTTGACGATCTTGCCGACCGCGAGAAGGGCTTTGACGCCTTCACCCGCCTTGAAGCCCGCGATCAGGCGCTGGCGCGGGCGATCGCCGTCACCGCGCTGCGCCACCGCATGCAGATACGCGCCATGCTCGCCCGATGCTGGACGCGGCCGCCGCCGGCAAGGGCGGAACTGCTCAACTCGCTGCTGGAGACGGCGACAGCCCAGATCGCCTTCATGCAGGTGCCGGCCAGCGCGGCGGCCAATCTCGCCGTGGCGCTGATTTCCAGCGATCCGCGATCCGCGCGCTTTACAGGCTTTGCCAATGCGGTGCTCAGAAAGATCGGCCGCGAACAGGACGGGCTTGCCGCCGCGACCGCGACCGTCGACCCGTTTCCGGCCTGGCTGCAAAAGACTTTGCAGCGCGATCACGGCAAGGCAAGGACCGGGGCGATCGGGCAAGCCTTCCGGCAGGCACCGGCACTCGATCTCAACGGCAGGGACGGCTATCGCGCGCTGTTTGCCGATGGTATGCCGCTGCCCGGAACTTCGCTGCGGCTTGCTGGCGGCGGCGCGGTGGAGAGCCTGCCGGGCTTCGCGGATGGCCGGTGGTGGGTGCAGGATGTCGCCGCCGCGCAGCCGGCGCGACTGCTCGATCTCTGCCTGGAAGGCGGCGTGAGCGGCCGGCCGATCGCCGATCTGTGCGCGGCGCCCGGCGGCAAGACCCTGCAGCTTGCCGCGATGGGCGCGCAGGTTACCGCCGTCGATGTGTCGGCGCGGCGCCTGCGGCGGCTGTCGGAGAACCTTCAGCGCACGCAGCTTTCGGCAAAAATCGTCTGCGCCGATCTTCTCGGCGAAGGCGAAACCGGCCAGCCCGGCTGGCAGCCGGAGGAGCGTTTCGACGGCATTCTGCTCGATGCGTCGTGCACGGCGACCGGCACGATCCGCCGCCATCCCGACATCGTCTGGAACACCCGGGCCGAGGACATTGCGGTGCTGGCAAGCCTGCAACGGCGGATGATCGAGCGGGCCGCCGGCTGGCTCAAGCCCGGCGGTGTTCTCGTCTATGCCAATTGTTCGCTGTTCAAGGAGGAAGGCGAAAACCTGGCGGCCTCGCTCGACCTTCCGGGCCTTGCGCACCGGCCGGTCGAGGCGCGCGAACTGCCGGGCCTTGAGACCTCGATCAACGGCCAGGGCAATTTCCGCTCGCTGCTGCATCATAAGGCCGGGGAGGCGGAGGGCATGGACGGGTTCTTCGCGGCCTGCTTTCGCAGGCAGGCATAGAAGGCTGCGGAGAGGGCAGGTCGAAAGCAGGCTTCCGCCCAACCCGCAACTCCTGGTGCTCAAACGATTCCATCCGGGTGTGAAAGGCTCTAGATTGCGCGGCGGGATTCGTCCTATTGCGTTCTTTCGAAACGAAATTTTCTTCCAGGCGATCAAGGTCAGGCTGTTCGGGTGCCGGGTCAGGGAATATCAGTATGGATGATGGCGCTCGGCGAGGCGCTGCGCGGGCTTGCCCGGCGCATCGCGCGGCCGTCGCTGACAAGCCGGCTGCTGCCCTTTCCGGTTCCAAGCCGCCTGATCATCTCGCCGAAGGATCTGCGCATCGCCGATGCGGGGCTTGCCCAGGACATCTATTCCGGTCGCTTCTTTCTTGCTGGAAAGATGATCGAGACCGGCGGCGGCGATCCGTTCACCCTGGCCCATGCGCCGATCGGCTGGCAGCGCGAACTGCATGGCTTCGGCTGGTTGCGCCATCTGGAGGCCGATGGCGGCGAACTGGCGCGCAAGAACGCGACCGCGCTATTGAACGACTGGCTGTCGCATCGCTTCAGCCGGCGCAGTTCGCCCGCCTGGCAAATCGACGTGGCGGCGCGGCGGCTGATCACCTGGCTCTGCCACAGCGTGCCCATCGTCGAGACGATGACGCCGAGGCAATACCAGAACTGGCTCAAATCGATCGGCTTTCACATCCGGTTCCTGAAGCTCAGCGGCCGGCAGGCACCGGAGGGCCTGCCCTCGCTGACGCTGCGCATCGCGCTCGCCTATGCGGTTCTGTGCGCCGACGGCATGAAGCGCTATCAGCCGCGCGCCATGCGGCTGCTGGATGAGGAACTGGCGGGCCAGATCGCCGATGACGGCATGCACCGCTCGCGCAATCCCGCCGTGCTGGCCGAATTGCTGGCCCTGCTGCTGCCGCTCCGCCAGGCCCATGCCAGGCTCGGCATCCAGCCGTCGCAGCGGCTTGTCTCGTCGATTGACCGGATGATGCTGGCGCTGAAATTCTTCCGGCTCGGCGACGGCAATCTGGCGCGCTTCAACGGGGTCTCGGCCAATCGCAGCGATCTCGTCGCGACACTGATGCATTACGACGACGCGATCGCGGCCAGTAGCGAGCCCCAGGCGCTGGGCGGCTATCAGCGGCTGACGGCCGGCACGACCGTGCTGATCGCCGATACCGGCAGGCCGCCCCAGGGGGCGGCGTCGGCCGAGGCCCATGCGGGAACGCTTTCATTCGAGGTTTCCAGCGAAAACACGCTGCTGCTGGTCAATTGCGGCGCGCCGCCCTTCGACATGACGGGCAGGCGACCGGATGCGGTGCGCGCCACGGCGGCGCATAATACGCTGACGATCCGCGATACGTCCTCGTCGCGGATCTATGCCGGCCGATTGTTCGCGTCGCTGCTTGGCGGATGGTTCGTTTCCGGCCCCTCGAAGGTTACCTGCGAGCGCAGGACCGGCAGCGGTTCGACCGGCTTTGTCGCCACCCATGACGGCTATCGCAAAACCTTCGATGCGATCCATGAGCGCAGCCTGTTCCTTTCCTTCGACGGCAACCGCATCGTGGCGCGCGACAGGCTGAAATCGCCCTCGGGCGGGGCTGTCCGCTCGGCCAGGGATGCCGCGTTCCAGATCCGCTTTCATCTGCCGCCATCGGTGAGCGCGGGAACCATGGAAGACGGTTCGGTGGTGCTGATGTGCGGGCGAGGGCTGACCTGGCGGTTTGCCTGCAAGGAGATCCGGCCGGTGATCGAGGAAAGCGCGTTCTTCGCCTCGATCTCCGGCACCAAGCGCACCATGCAGATCGTGCTCAACGGCAATGCCGGCGACACGCCGGAAGTGAGCTGGCAACTGGTGCGCGAAACATTGGCCAGCCATGGCGATGCCGGCTGACGGCGGCTGGTCCGCCGGGCTGAAGCTGTGCATGGATCGCGATCGGTGCGATTTGCCACCCTTGCGGGCTTACCTGCACCTTCCCGGCATGATATGGCCGCGCTCAATCCTGCCGGAACTTGCAAGGAGTGGCCGTGTCCGTTCAGTCGAAAAACATTCCCGCCCCCGAAACCGTCCATCCGCGCCGCGCGCTGCTCTCGGTCTCAGACAAGAGCGGCATTGTCGACTTCGCCGGCAAGCTCGCCCAGGCCGGCATCGAACTCATCTCCACCGGCGGCACAAGCAAGGCGCTCTCCGAAGCGGGGCTGCCCGTCCGCGATGTGAGCGAGATCACCGGCTTTCCCGAAATCATGGATGGCAGGGTCAAGACCCTGCATCCCGCCATCCATGGCGGATTGCTGGCGATCCGCGACGATGCCGATCACCGTGCCGCGATGGAGGCCCATGGCATTGGCGGCATCGATATCGTGGTGGTCAATCTCTATCCCTTCGCGGCGACGGTGGCTTCCGGCGCGACCTATGCCGATGCGGTCGAAAACATCGATATCGGCGGGCCGGCAATGATCCGGGCATCGGCCAAGAACCATGCCTATGTCACCATCCTGACGGATCCCGCCGACTATGACGGCCTGATCGAAGAACTGGCCGCGAACCAGGGCGGCGTCGGCCTCGGCTTCCGCAAGCGCATGGCGGCGAAGGCCTTCGCGCTGACGGCGCTCTATGATTCGGCGATCTCGACCTGGTTTGCCGGCGAACTGGCCGATCCCCTGCCGGCGATCTTTTCAACCGCCGGAAGGCGGGCGGAAATCCTGCGCTATGGCGAGAATCCGCATCAGCAGGCCGGCTTCTATCGCAACGGCCAGAGACGTCCGGGGGTTGCCAGCGCACGGCAATTGCAGGGCAAGCAGCTTTCCTACAACAACATCAACGATACCGATGCGGCGTTTGAACTGGCCAGCGAGTTCGATCCGGCGACCGGTGCCGCCGTCGCCATCATCAAGCATGCCAATCCCTGCGGGGTCGCGACCGGGGCGAGCGTGCTCGAAGCCTATGAGCGCGCCTTTGCCTGCGATACGGTGTCGGCCTTTGGCGGCATTGTCGCGCTCAACCAGGAACTCGACGAGCAGGCGGCGGCGGAAATCGTCAAGATCTTCACCGAGGTGATCATCGCGCCGTCGGCAAGCGAGGCGGCGCGCGCCATCATCGGCGAGAAAAGGAATCTGCGCCTGCTGGTGACCGGCGGCCTTGCCGATCCGGCCGAGCCGGGGCTGGCGGTCAAGAGCGTGTCGGGCGGGCTTCTGGTCCAGAGCCGCGACAATGGCGTCCTTTCGGCCGACATGCTGAAGACGGTTACCAGGCGGGCACCGAGCGCGCAGGAACTGTCCGACCTGCTGTTTGCCTTCCGGGTTGCCAAGCACGTCAAGTCGAATGCCATCGTCTATGCCAGGGACGGCGCGACGGTGGGAATCGGCGCGGGCCAGATGAGCCGGGTCGATTCATCGCGCATCGCCGCGCGCAAGGCGCAGGATGCGGCCGAGGCCGCCGGCGCCGAAAGGCCGGCAACGATCGGCAGCGTGGTGGCGTCGGATGCCTTCTTCCCGTTTGCCGACGGATTGTTGTCGGCGGTCGAGGCCGGCGCCACGGCGGTGATCCAGCCGGGCGGCTCGATGCGGGACGATGAGGTGATCGCCGCCGCCGACGAAGCCGGCATCGCCATGGTCTTTACCGGCATGCGACATTTCCGGCATTGACGGATGAGCGGTGATCACTCTCGCGGCGTGTCGGCGGGATAGGGCGTGGTAATCGCGATGACGAGCCCTGCCGCCAGGAAAGCCAGTATGACCGCCATGCCGGCGCGCTGTGACACGGCGAGCGAGGTCACGATGCCGATCAGGAGCGGCGCGACGAAACTGGTCGCCCGCCCGGCCAGGGCGTACAGGCCGAAATAGCGGCCGGCCTCATCCTCGCTGACGCTTCTGGCAAGCCAGGAGCGCGACGAGGCCTGAACCGGACCGAAGGCGATGCCGACGAGCAGGCCGAAGACGATATAGGCTTTTTCGGCCGGTGTGCCGAACAGGCCGCCGGTATCCTCGCCGGGCAGCGGCAGCAGGCCGAACAGCGTATAGCCCGGCCCGGTCGAGAGAATTCCGAGCGTCGCGACGAACAGGGCCGCGATCGAGGCCAGCACCACCCATTTCGAGCCGAATCTGGTATCGAACCAGGCGGCGGCAAAACAGGCGGGTATCGCGACGATGTTGAGAATGATGCCGAACAGGCCGATTTCGGCGGTCTGCCAGGCAAACATGGTGGCGGCAAAGGCGCCGCCGAGTGCCAGCAGCGCGTTGACCCCGTCCTGATAGACCATGCGGGCAACGAGGAACTGGAAAATGCCCTTGCGCCGGCGCGCCTCGCCGAACGTCGATTTCAGTTCCCGGATGCCGCTGCGCACGGCCTCGCCCATCCGGCGCCGGGCGGTCGAATCGGGCGTGAAGAAGAACATCGGCAGCACGAAAAGCGCATACCAGATCGCCGAGAGCGGGCCGACGGCCCGGTCGCCTTCCGCCGTCGCCGGATCGAGCCCGAAGAGCGGGTCGAGCCCGAGAAAGGTCTTGCCGGAATCGGGGCTCGCGGCAAGAAAACCGACCACGAAAATCAGCGTGATCATGCCGCCGAGATAGCCAAGCCCCCAGGCGATGTTGGAAACCTTGCCGATGGTTTCCTTCGAGGCGAGGCGCGGCAGCATGGAATCGTTGAAGACGATGGAAAATTCGGCCGAGACCATGGCAACCGAGAAGACCGCCGCCACCCAGATCAGGTTGGAGCCGGGTTCGGCGTACCAGAGCGAGAGCAGGGCTGTGATCTTCAGAAGCGCGAAGAAGGCGATCCAGGGTTTGCGCGGGCCGGTCTGGTCGGCAATCGAGCCGAGGATCGGCGACAGTATGGCGATGGCAATGCCGGCAGCCGCGATGCCGAAGGTCCAGACCGACTGGCCCCAGACCGGGTCATCCGACAGGCGGGAGACGAAATAGGGCCCGAAGATGAAGGTGGTGACCAGGGTGAAAAAGGGCTGGGCGGCCCAGTCGAACATCATCCAGCCGAAAATCCCCCCGGATCCGGATTTACCGCCTGCGCTCCCGGCGCGGTTGTTCGCTGCACCCGACATCGTGCCCCTGGTGGTTCCCCTTCGCGTGAGTGGCGTAACCGGGAATATGGCAGGAATTCGCCCGCCGCGCCAGCGCGCCGTGGTGGCAATCGGTGGCAGGACTCGCAATGCGATCGCGATGCCGTTAGGTTCGGTAACGAGATCGGCAGCGGTGGCAAGCAATATGCCCGCTGCCGCGAAATCGGGAAGCGCACATGACCAGGAAACCGGAACAAAAACCGGAACGGGGGCCGGGGTTGGCGCCGGAGCAGGGGGAAGACGAGCGGGAGGCGAAACGCATCCTCGACCGCGTGGCGCGGGATTCCGAAACCATCGGCACGTCGTCGCTGGCGCGCGGGGTCAACCAGTTGCACCGTCCGTTTGACGGGATCGACGGCAATGCGGACGACAGGGATCCCGTCGCGGTGATCGGAAAACGCATCGGCCGCGGGCTCGGCCTGCTGGCAGTGATCGGCCTGATCGTTCATCTCGCCGTCACCTATGTATTCCGCTAAGAGGTTGCCGGTACGCATGCCGGCCAGCCTGCCGGCAAGGGCATAAGCGGATGGTCAGGGCATGAAGAAACCGGTCATCGTGATCTCCAGCCATGTGGTGCGCGGCTCGGTGGGCAACCGCGCCGCGGTGTTCGCGCTCGAAGTGCTGGGCCATCCCGTCTGGGCGGTGCCGACGATCACCCTGCCGTTTCATCCAGGCCACGGGCCGGCGACCCGCATCGTGCCGGATGAGGACCAGTTCGCCGCGCTGCTGGGCGATCTTGAGGCCTCGCCCTGGATCGGCGAGGTGGCGGCGGTGCTGACCGGCTATATGGCGACGGCGGCGCAGGCGCGCCTTGTGGGTGCGTTCATTGCCCGGCTGAAAGCCAACCATGCCGGCCTGCTCCATGCCTGCGACCCGGTGATGGGCGATCACGGCAAGCTGTATGTCGGCGCGGACACGGCGGCGGCAATCTGCGATTGTCTGGTCGCGCAGGCCGATATTCTGACGCCGAACCGGTTCGAGTTCGGCCGGCTTGCCGGCCTCGACATGCCGGAAGCCAGGGCCGCAATCGCCGCCTGCGACAGGCTCCATGCGCAGACCGTCCTGATCACCTCGATGCCCGGCATGATGCGCGGCAATCTCGGCAATCTCCTGATTTGCGGCGGCAAGGCATGGATGGCCGAGCACCGTCGGCTCGACCATCCGCCGAACGGGCCGGGCGACCTGACGGCCGCGCTGCTCCTGTCGCACCTGCTGGATGGCGCCGCCCCCGAGGAGGCATTGCGGCGGGTAACCGCAAGCGTGTTCGAGATTGTCGCCCATGCCGCCGGCCAGCGCGCCGACGAACTGATGCTCGAAGCCGATGCCGGATCGATCCGCCAGCCCAGGGCGAATGTGATGGTGCGGAGCTTCGGCTGACGGCGCAGTGGATTGCCGGTTGCCATTTGGCGATGAATGACGAAAAAGGAACAGGGCTCACGGGCCGCAGGAGACAGGTATGAGTGATTTTCCGGAACGGCTGCTGGCCGGCTATCGCGATTTCATGAACGGGCACTATGCCAGCGCGCGGGAGCGCTATGAAGACCTCGCCGATCGTGGTCAGAAGCCCGAAGTGCTGGTGATCGCCTGCTGCGATTCGCGCGCCGCGCCGGAAACCATTTTCAATTGCGGGCCGGGCGAATTGTTCGTCGTGCGCAATGTCGCCAACCTCGTTCCGCCCTATGAACCGGATGGCGAATTTCACGCCACCTCGGCAGCGCTCGAATTCGCCGTGCAGGGGCTCAGGGTCAAGCACATCGTGGTGATGGGCCATGGCCGTTGTGGCGGCATCTCGGCAGCGCTCGACCCAGGCGACAAGCCGCTTTCGCCGGGCGATTTCATCGGCAAGTGGATGAGCATGCTGGCGCCGCTTACCGGTCAGGTCTCCTCTTCGACGGTGCTGACCCAGGCCGAGCGCCAGACGGCGCTGGAACGAATCTCGATCCGCAACTCGCTTGCCAATCTGATGACCTTTCCCTGTGTCCGCATCCTCTCCGAAAAGGGAAAGCTCACCCTGCATGGTGCCTGGTTCGATATTTCCAGCGGGGAATTGTGGGTGATGAACCGCGAGAGTGGCGATTTCGCCCGCCCGAAGGCTTAGGCCGTATCGGCTTCAGCACAAAAACACAGACCGCCAAACATGCTTCCTTGGGGCGTTTTGAAGCGTGCTCGGCGGTCTGCTCCCGAGAGGGAAGCTCTTGGGATGGGTACGGGATGTCCCCGTCGCGGTGATGCATAGCCCGCCGGCTCGAACCGGGATGTGCATTTGGTCACATCGCAGCGCGCGCGATCCCGCCGTGAGAGATTCGCCGCATACCCATCCTGAATGTCGATGCAGCCCAGCAATCGCTCGACTTTTGCCGCGAGATCGGCGATCACGTCTACAGCATGGCGGGTCCCGATGGAGTTGCGGCAGACCAGCAGGAACGGGCCAGCAGGAACGGGTATGACGGCACGAAATGCCCCGGCAGAGCATGACACGGCCCGGCTGCAGCGCAGCAGCGGCACCGGTCGGCTGTCGGTGGTTCATCTCGATGCCGAGACCCGGCTGAAGACCCTCTACCAGCAGGGCTGCGCCCGGTTGCGCCTTCCCCGGCACCGTGGCCGGCACGGCCTGGAAGCCGTCATGATCAATACGGCCGGCGGCATGACCGGCGGGGACGAGCTGGCATGGTCGTTCGAGGCAGGTCCGGGCACTGCCCTGTCGGTGACCACGCAGGCGAGCGAAAAGATCTACCGGTCGGCCGGTGCCGCCGCGAAGATAACCGTCACGATCCGGGCCGGAGCGGGATCGAGGTTGAGCTGGCTGCCGCAGGAGACGATCCTGTTCGACCGCGGCGCGCTCGAGCGCAGGATCACCGCCCATCTCGACGGTCAATCCGAGGCGCTGTTCGTTGAGCCGGTCGTCTTCGGGCGAACCGCCATGCGGGAGGAAGTGGTTACCGGTTCGCTTCGCGATCGGTGGCGATTGTTCGTCGACGGGAAAGCGGTGCATGCCGAGGAATTCGCCATCGCGGGACGTATTGCCGACAGATTGAAGGCCGGCGCGGTCGCCGGCGGGGACCATGCATTCGCCACGGTCCTGCTGATTTCGCCAAGGGCCGAAGCCCTCGTTACCGATGCGCGTCGCCTCATCGGCGATGCGGGCGGTGCATCGGCCTGGTCCGGCAAGCTCCTGATCCGGCTGGTTGCCGCGAACGGATACGAGCTGCGCCGGAGGCTGGTGCCGGTCATCGGCCTGCTCGAACCGCAGACGCCACTACCGAAACTCTGGACACTTTGAGGACCGAGGAAAATGAACCTGACACCCAGGGAAAAAGACAAGCTGCTGATATCGATGGCGGCGATGGTGGCGCGGCGCCGGCTGGAACGCGGCGTCAAGCTCAACCATCCCGAAGCGATCGCGCTGATCACCGATTTCGTCGTCGAGGGCGCGCGCGACGGCCGCGCGGTCGCCGATCTGATGGCGGCGGGCGCCCATGTCGTCGCCCGCGACCAGGTGATGGAGGGCATCGCCGAGATGATCCACGACGTGCAGGTGGAGGCGACCTTTCCCGATGGCACCAAGCTCGTCACCGTACATCAGCCGATACGCTAGGACACACCCATGATCCCCGGAGAAATCATTGCTGCCACCGGCGCCGTCACCTTCAATGAGGGTGCCGAGGCGATCACGCTGCATGTCGCCAATACCGGCGACCGGCCGGTGCAGGTCGGCAGCCATTATCATTTTTGCGAGACCAACGGGGCGCTCGACTTCGACCGGGAAAGGGCGCGCGGCTACCGCCTCGACATCGCGCCCGGCACGGCGGTGCGCTTCGAACCCGGCCAGAGCCGCGACGTGACGCTGGTGCCGATGGGCGGCGGGCGGAAGGTCTACGGCTTCAACGGCAAAGTGATGGGGGATCTGTAATGCCGGCAACTCTCTCGCGTGCTGAATACGCCGCCATGTTCGGCCCGACCATTGGCGACAAGGTGCGGCTGGCCGACACCGAACTGTTCATCGAGGTCGAGCGCGACCTGACCCGCCACGGCGAGGAGGTCAAGTTCGGCGGCGGCAAGGTGATTCGCGACGGCATGGGCCAGTCCCAGATAACGCGCGCCGGCGGCGCGGTGGATACCGTCATCACCAATGCGCTGATCGTCGATCACACCGGCATCCTCAAGGCCGATATCGGGCTGAGGGACGGGCGCATCGCCGCCATCGGCAAGGCGGGCAATCCCGACACGCAGACAGGCGTCGATATCGTCATCGGACCCGGCACCGAAGTGATCGCCGGCGAAGGCAGGATCATCACCGCCGGCGGCTTCGACAGCCATATCCACTTCATCTGCCCGCAGCAGATCGAGGAAGCGCTGATGAGCGGGCTCACTACCATGCTGGGCGGCGGCACCGGGCCGGCGCATGGAACGCTGGCAACGACCTGTACGCCCGGACCGTGGCATATCGGCCGGATGATCCAGTCGCTCGATGCCTTCCCGATGAATATCGGCCTTGCCGGCAAGGGCAATGCCTCGCAGCCGGGAGCGCTTGTCGAGATGATCGAGGGCGGCGCCTGCGCGCTCAAGCTGCACGAGGACTGGGGCACCGCGCCAGCGGCGATCGATTGCTGCCTTTCGGTTGCCGACGATCACGACGTGCAGGTGATGATCCATACCGATACGCTCAACGAATCGGGTTTCGTCGAGAGCACGATCGCCGCCTTCAAGGGCCGCACCATCCATGCCTTCCACACCGAGGGGGCCGGCGGCGGCCATGCCCCCGACATCATCAAGGTCTGCGGTGAAGCCAATGTGCTGCCGGCCTCGACCAATCCGACGCGGCCCTACACGGTCAACACGCTGGAAGAGCATCTCGACATGCTGATGGTCTGCCATCATCTCGACGCGTCGATCCCGGAGGATATCGCCTTCGCCGAAAGCCGCATCCGCCGGGAGACGATCGCCGCGGAGGACATCCTGCACGACATCGGCGCGTTTTCGATCATCTCTTCCGACAGCCAGGCGATGGGGCGTGTCGGCGAGGTGATTGTCCGCACCTGGCAGACCGCCGACAAGATGAAGCGCCAGCGCGGCCGGCTCGCGCAGGAGACAGGCGACAACGACAATTTCCGCGTCCGCCGCTACATCGCCAAATACACGATCAATCCGGCGATCGCTCACGGCATGTCCCGGGAGATCGGTTCGATCGAAGTGGGCAAGCGGGCGGACATGGTGATCTGGGAGCCGGCCTTTTTCGGCGTCAAGCCGGCCCTGGTGCTGATCGGCGGCACGATTGCCGCCGCGCCCATGGGCGATCCCAATGGCTCCATCCCGACGCCGCAGCCGGTCCATATGCGGCCGATGTTCGCTGCTTTCGGCAAGGCGGTCGCCCATTCGTCGGTCATCTTCGTCTCGAAGGCGGCGGCCGGCAACGGCCTGCGCGGCAGGCTCGGCGTCGAAAAGCAGCTTTTCGCCGTCGACAATACCCGTGGCGGCATCTCGAAAGCCTCCATGGTGCTCAACGATGCGACGCCGCAGATCGAGGTCGATCCCGAGACCTATGAGGTGCGGGCCGATGGCGAATTGCTGACCTGCGAGCCGGCGAGTGTGCTGCCCATGGCGCAGCGCTACTTTCTGTTTTGAGGGGCAACTGAAAATGCACCGGTGCTCCGCCATCACCCGGGATTTCGCGCAGCCGGCGGCAACGATCACGCTCGACGAGGCGGCGCGGCACCGCCGCCGCATGATGATGACCAGCGACCGCATGGCGAATGGCTCGACGCTGTCCTTTCTGCTCGATCTGCCGCAGGCCCGCCTGCTGCGCCATGGCGACGGGCTGGTGCTTGACGATGGGCGCATTGTCGCGGTGCGCGCCCTGCCGGAAGAGCTCTATGCGGTGCGGGGCCGCGATCGACGCCATCTGCTTTCGCTTACCTGGCAGATCGGCAACCGCCATCTGGCCGCCCAGATCGAGGAGGACCACCTCCTCCTTCGCCGCGACCCCGTCATCCGCGCCATGCTCGAAGGTCTCGGTGCATCGGTCAGCGAGATCGAGGCGCCGTTCGATCCCGAAGGCGGCGCCTATGGCGGCGTGCATCCCCCGCACGATCATGGCCATGCGCATCACGGTCATGGGCATCATCATGACTGACGCTTCGCTCATCCGGCTGATGGCGTGGCTGTCACCGGTGTTTCCGACCGGCTCGTTCGCCTATTCGGCCGGGCTGGAACAGGCTGTGGCGCAGGGCAGCGTCGATGCCGCCGACGGGTTGTCGCGATGGCTTGAAACCCTGCTGCGCCATGGATCGCCCTGGAACGACGCGGTGCTGTTCGCGGCGGCCTGGCGCGGGGCGGCAAGCGAAGAAGCGATCCGCCCGTTGTCCGAACTCTGCGCGGCGCTTGCAGGCTCCGCCGAACGGCACAGGGAAATCCTCGATCAGGGCAGCTCCTTCACGGCTGCCGCCCGCCACTGGTTTGCCGATGCGCCCCTGCCGGCGGGACTGCCGCTGCCGGTGGCGGTGGGCTGTGCCTGCGGCCGGGCCGGCATCGCCCTTAAGGCGGCGCTGGGCGCCTATCTTGCCAGCTTCCTCTCGAACCAGCTGCAATGCGCGATCCGCCTTTCCGTGACCGGTCAGGACGGTGCCGCCCGCCTGCTGGCGCAATTCGAACCCGTCATTGGTGATGTGGCGGCAAGGGCCGCGACCTCGACGCTCGACGATCTCGGCAGCGCCGCGTTTCGCGCCGAGATCGCCGCGATGAACCACGAAACGCTGCAACCGAGACTGTTCCTGTCATGAGCTCTTTCAACGGACCCCTGCGTGTCGGCATCGGCGGACCGGTTGGCTCGGGAAAAACGACCCTGACCGCCCGTCTGTGCGAAGCCATGCGGGACGGCTGGTCGATCGGCGTGATCACCAACGACATCTATACCCGCGAGGATGCGGAGGCCCTGACGCGCATGCAGGCGCTGCCCGGCGACCGGGTGATCGGGGTCGAAACCGGCGGTTGCCCGCACACCGCCATAAGGGAGGATGCCTCCATCAATCTGCGCGCCATCGAGGAACTGCGCGCCCGCCATGCCGATCTCGATGTGATCTTCATCGAGTCGGGTGGCGACAATCTTGCCGCCACCTTCTCGCCGGATCTTGCCGACATCTCGATCTATGTCATTTCGGTCTGCCAGGGCGACGATATTCCGCGCAAGGGCGGGCCGGCCATCACCCGCTCCGACCTGCTGGTGATCAACAAGGTCGACCTTGCCCCCTATGTGGGGGCCGATCTTGAGCGAATGGAGAGGGACGCGAAAGCCGCCCGCGGCGGCCGGCCCTATCTGATGACCGATCTGCGGAACGGACAGGGACAGGCGGAGATCGTCGGCTTCCTGACTCAATTGGGCGGTCTTGTCGGCATGACCCGCTAGGCCCGCATCCGAACCGGGCGCAAACCCCGCAAAGCGTCGGTCATCGGATTCACCTCTTGAACTGAATGGGGATGACAAATGAACGCTGCGCGCCCGCCGGCGGCCTGGGAAAGGGAGCCGAGCGCCTCACATGGGCAAGAGCGGCATCGTCCACCCGTGCATTGCCGGAACTTGCGGCCAGTACTATCGTGGCCAGCCCGCCGCCGGAACCGATCGAAAACCTGATCCGTGCGGTACCGTTGCCGCCGGCCCGTTTGCGCCGGGTGCGTGCGATCTTGGCATACACTTCGCCGGGATAGTTCGAAGCGGCTGCATTTCCCTCTTTCCGGCTGGGCTGGGCGGTTTTCGATCCGCTCGACCCGTGTTTCGCGCTTGAACTGGAGTTGCCGCCCGCGCCCGCCCCGGCCGTTTTCCCGGCGGTCGGCGGCCGGGTTGTCTTCGCCTGCGCTCGTTCAGGCTGTCGTGTGGTCTTTCCCGGGGAAGCAGGGGTTTTGTCGGCAATGGGTTTACTCCGCTTCTTTTCCGTTGCCGGCCGCGGTGGCACGGCAACGGGCATGTTCGGCGTGGTGGTGCTCTCATCGCCCGGCACGGCAGCGCTCAGCAGCCCACCGGCCTCGGATTGAACGCGCTCAGGACGCGCGCGCGCCAGCGGCTCGGATGGCCTGAGTTCGGCGGTGTCAGGTTCAGATGCGACCGCCGTTCCGGTCCTGGAAGCCTTGTCGCTTTCAACGGCCTCGCTTTCCGTGACCTCGGGCATGGTTTCCTCGCCGCTCCCGGCTTGGACCGTTTCGAGCGGTTCGGCTTCCAGTGTTTCGACGCCGGACATCAGGGCATCGAGGGTGTCGGTTCCGATCGAGAACACGGCGCGTTGGTCGCCACCCCGGCTCTCCGGCTTCATGGATTGAGGCAGCAAAAAGCCTGCAACTCCCAGATGAAACCCAACCGAGGCAAGGAGAGCGGATAATACCGCGCGCAGCCGCATCACTTCACCTCGTGTTCGGTGACGAGCACGATGCGCCCTGCCCCGGCCGTTCTCAGTGCGCGGATCGTTGCGATCAGTTCCACCGCGGGAAGTTCACGGTCGGCAGCTATTCGCAGCGGGCGTTCATCTTCGTGTGAGGTTTCACGCCAGTTGGCGACAACCTTACCCACGGAAGCCACCTCTCCCTGCCATGTGATCGTACCGTCGGGGCGCACGAACACCATATCGGGAGGCGGAGCAGCGCCTTTGTCGCTCAGGGAAACAAGGTCGACTTCGTTGTCCGGCGGCGCGGCGAGCGTGCCGGCAACCAGGAAGAAGACAAGCAACAGGAAGACGACGTTGATGAGGGCAACCATGTTTTCCGACTGCCGGCGCTTGGCGGGGCGGACAAGCTTCATCGGCGCGTCCTTGCAAGCGATACTGAGAGGGGGCCGGTGGAAACCTTTTGCAGAACGCTTGTGAATGTCTGAGAACTGACATCCCGCGACAGGGTGATAACGAGCGTCTTTGCGCCCGCCTTCGAAAGTGCTTCCAGCCTGCCGGGAATGGTCTCGATCTCGAGTGCCTTTCCGTTAAGCCTGGGACCGGAAGCATCGATCAACAGGATGGCATCCGGCCTGCCGGTGCCGCCGGCCCCGGCCTCTCCTGCCCTGATTTCCACCTCGACAAAGCGGATGAAGGTCGAAGACAGCATGAAGAAGAGCAGCAGCAGGAAGATGACGTCGATCAGGGGGGCAAGCGACAGGCGCCTGCGCCTGGCGACTGGAACGTCAAACTGCACGGGCCGGTTCTCCCGACATCCGGAAATTGCCGGAGGCGCCGGCGGTTCGAACATCCGGATGAATGTCGGCCGGAACGTCGCTGAGAACATCGGAAACCAGGGTTTCGGCATTCACGCGCTCGCTCTCCAGCCGCGATTCTAGCCAGGTCAGAAAGAGCGATACCGGCATTGCCACGGCAAGACCGGCGGCGGTGGTCAGCAAGGCCACCCAGATGCCGCCGGCAAGGACCGACGGATCGACGGCACTTCCCGCCGATTGCAGTTCGCGGAACGCCTCGATCATGCCTAGCACGGTCCCGAACAGGCCGAGCAGGGGCGCCGTCTGGGCGACCACGTCGAGAAACCGGAAGCCCGACTGAAGATCGTGCAGCCGTTCGGCGACGATGCGCGAGAGGTGTTCCTCTATCCGTTCGCGATCAAGGCCCAGAACTTTAAACCGCATGGCCTGGGCGACGACTGCAGCGGCAAGCGAGCGGCCGGCAACAGCATGGGAGATCGCTTCAGCCTGCTGGCCGGATTTCCACAGACGGACCGCCTGATCGGCGCGCGCACGCGAGCCGACGCGGCTTCGCCAGTACTGGCAGATCTTCAGCAGAATGACGGCCAGCGAAACCACCGATACCAAAGCGAGCAGGGCGACAACCGGGCCGCCAAGTTCGATGAAGGAATATACCGCGTTCATGCTCTTCTCCTTGCGACCGGCCCAATCCGCGCGCACTCTACAGGCCGAACTTCGTATCCGTCCGGTTGGTTGTCCTGAGCCGCTCCATGCAGGCTTGGTCGCGAGCAGATGTGAGTTTGCACCTGTCGGTTCCGTTGATCAGCAGGCGCGAAACCGAGGCGCATCGTGTGTCCTTCAGTCTGAATCGCCTGACGATCGTCTTGCCCCGGGGCAGCGAGCCGAAGTCGAAAATATTCATGTCCTGAACGAGGCCTCTTTCGTCGAAGAGAACGAACTCGAAAGCCAGTTCCCCGATCGTGCCTTCCAGCTCGTTTTGAACGAGAAAGGTCAGGCTGCAGGTTTCGGCAACCTGCTCGATCCGGTTGAGTTCAAGCAAGAGGGCTTCACGATTGAGCGAAGGGGACTGCGCGAAGGCAATCTCCCCCGGCCCTCCCTGGAGGGCCAACGCTCCCGCGAGGAGGATGCCAGGGAAGAACCGCGTCATCGCCAGCCAAAGCTCTTTGCCAGGGTGATCTTGAAGGTCCGCCCCTTTGCTGGATCGTTGTGGAGAAACTCCTTGTACTGGGTGTCGAAAAGGTTATCGACGCCAAGCCGGGCTTCCCAGCCCGCATATCGCTGGTCTTCCGGCTTCCAGGTCAGAAACACATCGTGCACCTGAAACGCTTCGGCAAAGCGCGATGCCGAACCGCTGGCGCATGCCTTGGGACCGGTATCCGAGACCCGGCAATCATCCGCCGGATCGGCCACGAAACGGCCTTTCCAGCCGAACTCGACATCGTATTCGGGAAGCCTGCCGCCCAGCGTCAGCGCGAGTTCCCGCGGGGCAATCGTTGTCAGATACGCGTTGGTGTCGGAATTGCGGCCAGCCGCCCAGGTGTAGGCGGTATTGGCGAAGAAGCGCTCGGAATCATACGCCGCCTCGACCTCGACACCATAGATTTCCGCGTTGTCGATATTGACGTAGCCGGGCGCAGCGAAGACCAACGGTGGTCCGGGCGGCCCCGGCGGAGGGGTCGAGGCGGGGTTGCGATCGATCAGATCCTCGATGGTGTTGTGGAAGGCCGTGGTCTTGATCTGCAGATTGTCACCGGCCTCGGCCAGATCGTAAGCCGAAAGCGCGATCCCTGCCTCCCAGTTGTCCGATCGTTCCTTCTTCAGGCCCAGGCTGGGCAGGAATACGGCGCCGTTGGAAGTGGTCGAATATACCTCGTCGATGGTCGCGAAGCGCTCGGTGTGGGCAAACGATCCGAACACGGCAAGATTGTCGTTGAAACGGTAATGCGCGGCGATCTTGGGCGACAGTGCGGTGTCGCTATCGCCATCGACCCCGGCGGGCGCGCCGAGAATGTCCGTGCCGGAAAGCGCGCGCATGTCGTAGCGCAGCCCGGGAATGATCGTCAGCTGCTCGTTCCAGACGAATTCGTTCTGGACGAAGAAGCCGTGTTTTTCGTCCGTGCCCTGCGGGTGGAAACCGATCGATGTGGCGGCACCTTCCAGAACCTCGGCCGTGCGAGTCTGATGCGCATACTGATAGCCGTATGTCAGGAAGTTTTCCCAGTCGGCGCCATGCGCCTCAATCGTGTTCTGGGCACTGACCTGCCAGGTTTCGTAACCGTAGTCGGTGTCGCAGAACAAAGCGCTTTGCACGCAGGTGAAGAATGGCGGGATGCCGGAAGCGTCACGCTGTTCGGCGGTGGTGTTGGACCACGAGGCCGACAGCTTCACATCCAGCCAGTCATTGTCGGAAAACGGGTTCTCGTACGAGACCACCGCCGTCCGATCGACCACGTGCCGGTCGACGGTTCCGAAATCCAAAATCTCCGTTTGCGAATAATCCTGGTCATCGGCATCCGAATCCCAGTGCTGATAGGAAATCCTCAACTCTCCCTCATCGACAAAGCGATGCGTCAGCTTCGCCAGACCGGACCAGGTCTCGAAGTCGGAAGAGCGTATCCCGGTACCGTCGCCGGTCGCGTATTCGTCGCTGGCGCGATAGTTGCCGGTCAGAAGTAGTTCGGTCTGATCGGAGAGGCGCTGGGCCAGGGTCGCCGATTTGAGCCAGGCGTTCTCGTTCGACGAATAGGATGCCTTGAGCCTGAGCGCGCCGGTTTCCCCGTCGCGGATGAAATCCGACGCATCCTTCGTCTCGAAGCTGATAACGCCGCCCAATGCACCGGAACCGTACAATGTCGAAGAGGCCGGCCCGCGAAGCACCTCGACCTTCCTGTAAAGCTCGGGATCGGAGAAGAAGCTGCCCATCCGATACTGTTCGTAGAATTTGATGGCGCCATCGACGTTGACGATGATGCGGCCTTCCTCGCCGGCGCTTTCCGGCGCCCCGATGCCGCGAATGTTGAACGATTGTCCCAGAACGCGGTCCGAGCCCGAAGTATTGACGCCCGGAATATCCCGCATCACCTCACCGACCGTAACCGCTTGCGCCTGGTCGATCTCTTCCTGTTCCACGACGGTGACGGCCTGCGGCGTATCGATCGCTACCTTTTCCGCGCCGGCGCCGATCACAATGCGCTGCAGCACCGTCAACCGTTCGTTCGGATCGTTAGTTTGGGTTTCCTGGGCAAATGCCTGTCCTGCCGTCATCAGGGCATATGTCGCGGTTCCCGCCCGCAATACCGCCCCGCCCGTATTGATCAGCCCCATTGCGCTCTCCTGCTACGCTGAAATCCTGTTGAAGAGTGCTGGCTGGCACTGGGGAGGGCCCGGCTGGCTCGCTGTGAGTAAAATACATGAGTGTATCACTCAACTATTGCACTCGATACGAAACATGAGTATTTGTGTCAAGTATTGAATCCACCGGCCAAGCCAGCCGTGCGCAAGCCAGGCCCGAAACCAGTTAGAGAGCGAGCTTTGGCTAAGGGCTTATCCGGCAGGATGTCGCATCCTGGCGCAGACGGCGTTGCATCGGAAGTATCCGGGAACGAACTCGCAGTTGACGAGGCTGGAGTGCCGATGCGCGTCTTTTCGACGGAGGCCCTGTTTGGGCCGGAATGCGAAATCGCCATCCGGCATGCGGGCGTCTACTACCGGCTGCGAATAACCCGCCAGGGCAAGCTCATATTGAGCAAGTGAGTTTGCAAAGATGAGCGTAAATCCAGAACCCGAAGCGATCCGGCAGGCAAGAAGCGACAATCCGAAGATGCGCCCGCGCGACCTGGCAGGCCGATTGGGCATTTCAGAGGGTGAATATGTGTCGGCTTTCTGCGGCCACGGCGTCACGCGCCTCGACGTGGAGTTCGACACGATCTTCTCCTGTCTGGAAGCGCTTGGGGAGGTCATGGCGCTGACCCGCAACAAGAGCGCCGTGCATGAAAAGATCGGGGTTTACGACCGCTTCATCGCCGGAAAACACGCCGCCATGATGCTGGGCGAAGCCATCGACATGCGCATGTTCCCGGCCCATTTCGTCCATGGTTTTGCCGTCGAAACCCGCAACGGCGACAAGCTCGCCCGGTCGCTGCAGTTCTTCGATGCACATGGAGATGCAGTGCACAAGATCCATGGCCGTGACGGAACAAACATCGATGCATGGAACAGGCTGGTCGAGCGTTTTACCAGTGCCGACCAGAATGACCGGCTTAGCGTCGAGGCTCGAAAGGCAGGCGCGATATCGACCAGGAAGGTGGACGTCGCGCAGTTGCGGGACCGCTGGTCGAAGCTGACCGATACGCATCAGTTCTTCCCCATGCTGCGCAAGCTGGAGATCGACCGGCTGAGTGCAATCAAAAATGTCGGCGGTGAATTCGCCTGGCAGGTCGGCAACGATGCGGCCGCCTCGATGCTGCGGCTGGCCGCCGCCGAAGAAGTTCCGATCATGTGTTTCGTCAACAATCCCGGCTGCATCCAGATTCACGCCGGCCCGGTATCAAAAGTCGTGGAAATGGGTCCGTGGATAAACGTCATGGATCCCGGCTTTCACCTGCATCTGCGGATGGACCACATCGCGGAAGCTTGGGTGGTGCGCAAACCGACGGACAAGGGGCATGTGACCGCGCTGGAAGCCTATGACGCCGACGGCAACCTGTTCATCCAGTTCTTCGGCAAACGCATCGAAGGACAGGATGAGCGCGAGCCTTGGCGCATGATCATGGAGAACCTTCCGCGCACTGGCGAAATGGCGGTAGCATGATGAGCATCGATCGGATCAGCCTGGTTCCCCTCGAACGGCCTGCCCTCGCGGCGACCCTTGTCGTCTGGCTGTGGTTCGTGATGGCGCCAACCGCCTTCGGCGCGGACGAAAGCCGCATCGCATCGATCGGCGGCTCGGTGACCGAGATCGTCTACGCCCTTGGCGAGGGGAACCGGCTGGTAGCAAGGGACACTACCAGCAACTACCCCCCCGAAATTCTGGCGCTGCCGGATATCGGCTATATCCGGGCGCTATCCCCGGAAGGCGTGCTGTCGGTCGATCCGGACATGATCCTGATCCTGGAAGGGTTTGGTCCGCCGGAAGCAGCCGAGGTACTTCGCCAGGCGGGTGTGCGGATCGTCGAAGTGCCCGAGGGCTATGACCGAAATGCCGTGATCGGCAAGATCGAAACCGTGGCGGCCGCCCTGGGCGTCGAAGAGAAAGGCCGTGAGCTCTCGCAAACTGTCCGGTCGGGTTTCGATCGAATGGCAGAGGCCGTTGGAAACGTGAAGAACCGGGTGAAAGTCATGTTCGTGCTTTCCACGGCTGGCGGGCGGATCATGGCTGCCGGAAGGGACAGCCATGCCGACGGGATCATCGCGCTCGCCGGCGCGACGAACGCCTTCGATGCGTTTGCCGGCTACAAGCAGGTGACGGAGGAGGCCATCGCCGACGCGGCACCTGACGCCATCCTGATGATGGATCGAGGTGGCGATCACGCTGTTTCGGCGGAAAGCCTCTTTGCCATGCCGTCCTTTTCGCAAACCCCGGCCGCAAAGAATGCCATGCTGATCAAGATGGATGGCATGTACCTGCTTGGCTTCGGGCCGCGCACGCCGAACGCCGCCCGGGAACTGGCATCGAAGCTCTATCCGGGCATCGTCGAAGCGCCGGAAGGCGGAAGGCCATGACGGTAGTGCCGTCACCGGCACAGCCTGGCGCCGGGCTCCTGCGTCGCCGGCGTCGGGCGGCGCTTGTTCTGGTCATGCTCGCCGCCAGCCTGATCGCCGTGATGATGGCGGGCCTGACGGTTGGTGCCGCGTCGGCGCCGGTATTGCCTATCATTGCGTCCTGGTTCGGCTTCGGGGGCGTTCATGACCTCCGCGCCGCTGATGTGATCATCCTTGAGCAGATCCGGCTGCCCCGCATCATCATGGGTGCGATGGTCGGAGCCGCGCTCGCCGTCTCCGGGGCGATATTGCAGGCACTGTTCCGCAATCCGCTGGCGGATCCCGCCATTGTCGGCGTCTCGGCAGGCGCCGTTCTCGGCGCCGTCACGGTAATCGTTCTGGGCACCGCGCTGTTTCCCGGCTACGTGGAACTGGCCGGCGCTTTCGCCATTCCGGTCGCGGCGTTCGTCGGCGCATTGATCGTGACCTTGCTGCTCTATCGACTGGCGACGAGCGGCGGCCGGACGTCCGTCGCCACGCTGCTGCTGGCGGGAATTGCGATAAGCGCCTTCGGCTTTGCCCTTACCGGAATCCTGATCTTCCTGGCCGACGATGCCCAGTTGCGCGAACTGACCTTCTGGAACCTCGGATCGCTGGCGGGCGCCACCTGGCAAAAGGTCTTCGCCGGCGGTCTCGTCATGCTGGCCAGCATGGCGGCAATCCCTTTTGTGGCGACCGCGCTCAACGCGCTCGCCCTGGGCGAAGCCGCGGCCGGTCACATGGGAATTGACGTCCAGCGCATGAAGAACATTTCCATCCTGTGCGTGGCGGGCGCCACCGGTGCGGCGGTCGCGGTATCCGGCGGCATCGGTTTTGTCGGGATCATCGTGCCTCACCTGCTTCGTATCCTGATCGGGCCGGACAACCGGTTCCTGCTGCCCGCCGCGGCACTTCTGGGCGGGGTCTTCCTGATGCTGGCGGACACCATCAGCCGTACGGTCGTCAGCCCGGTGGAATTGCCGATCGGCATCGTGACTGCGATCGCCGGCGCCCCGGTTTTCATTTTGATCTTACTACGCCGTCGCGGCGTGATTGGGCTTTGAAGGTCGCGGCGATGAGCGTCACGGCAAAGGAGTTGAAGGTCCGGTTGGGCGGCACGCCGATCCTGCAGTCGGTGGATTTCGAGGCGAATGCCGGCGAAGTCAGCATGATCATCGGACCCAATGGGTCCGGCAAGACGACCCTGCTGCGGGCGCTTGCGGGGGATATCCCGCACAGCGGCAAAGTGGTCATCAATGGGACCGATATCGGGCGCATGAACAAGCCCGGGCTCGCCCGCCTTCGCGCGGTTCTCGCCCAGCATACCGCGCTCTCCTTTCCCTTCACGGTCGCCGAAGTGGTGGAAATGGGGGAACGTGCCGGCCAGGACCCGGCGCCGGGCATCGAGGCGCGTTCCAAACGCATTCGATCGGCTCTGGAAATGGTCGATCTGGCGGGATTCTCAGAACGTCCGTGCCAGGAACTGTCGGGGGGTGAGCAGCAACGCGTCCATCTTGCGCGAGTCCTAAGTCAGATATGGCAACCGCTCGGCGGCGGCGAGCCCCGATGGCTGTTTCTCGATGAGCCGGTCTCCAGTCTCGACATCCGGCATCAAATCCAGGTGATGGAGACCGCCCGCCGGTATGCGCGGGCCGGCGGCGGGGTGATCGCCGTCATGCACGATCTCAACCTTGCTGCCATGTTCGGCGATCGCGTCGTTGCGATGTCGGAAGGATGCGTGGTGAAATCGGGAACGCCCGAGGAAGTGCTGACCAGCGAAGTTCTCTCGGACCTTTTCGGCTGCTCATTGGAAGTCGGCGTGATTCCCGACAAGTGGCCGTTCGTGCTGCCCCAATCGGCGGCACCGGCCTGACAAGGGCAAGGTCAGGCGTTAGGCAAGGCTTGCCGTTTGTGCCAGACCGAGCCGGCCGCGGACGAAAGCCCGGTTTTCGATCAGATCGGCGACCGAGACCGCCATCAACTCCCCGAAGAACGCGTTCAAGGCTTTTCGCAGGGTCGCATTCAAACCACAGGCGTCCACGAGCGGGCATTCGGCATCGCCTCGGTCGTCGAAACATTCCGCCATCGAAAAACTGTCCTCGGTGGCGCGCACGATCTCGAACAGGGAAATGTCCTCGGCCGGTCTGGCCAGTTGCAGGCCGCCATTGCGCCCGCGGACGGTCCGGATGATCCCGGCATCGACAAGCACCTTGGTAATCTTGAACAGAAAAAGTTCCGACACGCCGTAGGATTTCGCGATATCGCGAACCTGGCTGAGTGGCTCGGGATTCGCCGCGCAATACATCGCGATACGGATACCGTAATTGGTCTGTTTCGTCAGGCGCATGGCTTGATCCGATCTGGCTTTGGACGCCTATATTTAGAAGACTTCCAAACTAGAGTTTTTGACTCCGATTTCAAGGGATGTAAGAGTTTTTCACTCATCAAAAGCGGAGCCATGGGCCGCAATCTCATGCTTGTCCGCCACCGCAATCTGATTGCGGCGAAGGAAATCGAGGACACCATACCCGCTTTCCTCGATGAGGATGAACAGGCACCGCTCGCCCGCGCAAGGTCTATCGCGTGTTGAAAAACGCGTCTGCTGTCGCGGTTGCTTTCCCGATGGAACCGGCATCCCTGTGCGTGTTGCGGAGAATCATCATCTGGGAACCGGATGCCTGAATTCATTCCGGTTGAAGCGCCCACAATGACCATGACCTTTCGCCGGCTCTGGATTTTTCAAGCGGCGGTGCGGGCAATGATCTCCCAGACCTCGTCGCCGTGGGAGGCGGCCGCAAAATGCCCGGCGGCCTCGATCACATGATTGCGTACAGAGCCATCACCAGGCAGCAACGCCATGATCTCGGACATGGGGGTCATCGGATCGCTGGAACCGTGGATGACTGAGAGCGGCAGCTGGAGCCTGGAGCAATCCGGCGGATCTTCGCTCATGACATGCCGGAAGTCTTCGGCGATGCCAGTAACCGACGAAGCATAGGTCATCGCGAACATCTCGTAGGCGGGCGTGCCGCAATAGACGCCGTCCAGGACCATGAGATCGATCTTGCTCTTGGCGAAGTGGGTTTTCAGAATGTGCTGGCAGGTACCGCTGTTGGAGTAGAATTTCCGGTATTCGAGGTTGACCAGTTTGAACAGATAACGGTCTGACTTGATGTCCTGCATGCCCTGGTAGAAGCCACCCTTCTGCACCGCCTCGCGCTCTGCGGGCCTGGCAAGGTTAACGGACTGGAGAATGAGGTGAGAGAAAAGATGCGGGCTTTCAAGCGCGAGTTGTATCGCGACGGGGCCGCCGAGCGAATTGCCAATCAAGGTTACCGGAGCGCGGCATTCACGCTCGACGATTTGCTCGATGTCCCGCAAGCCCGTTTCGATCAGCCCATCGGTTTCGAACAGGCCGCTCAGTGTCCCGGTTTCGAGGTAACCGCTGCGGATGGGAACATGGAGACGCAGCCTGTGCCTTTCCAGAAATTTGGCAACCCCCTTCAAGATCACCGGAAACATCATCCCATGAACCAGAATAACGGGTTTGCCATCCTCAGGTCCGCCAACGAAGTAGCGTAGTTTTCGACCGCTTTCATGCCTGCAGATCACGAGATCCATATCGCCGCTGAGAAATTTGTCCGCCATGACGGCTGCGACCGAGGTCTGTTTCAGATCGGCGTCGCTCACCGACATGAGGTGGAAAAGCTGTCCCATCGCTTTTCGCACGAGATCTTTCTGCCCGCTGCACTGAAGCTTTTCACAGGCACCTTTCGTCTGCGCACGTTTGGTCTCGTACCCTACATGGTCGAGCTCTGCGGCCTGTCTAAGTTCGATCCCGGCGACAAGTTGGTATAGCGTCCGTTTTTCCGCTGCTGTGAGCTGAGCCTGGCCGTTGAACAGGTCGATGATTTCACCAAAGAGATCATCCGATACGACAAGGCCGCGAAGCCGCACACCTGGTTTGCCCTGCTCGTTATAAAATCTGTAGGGCAGGAACCAGAGAAAGAGATCGTATTGAGGAACCCACTCCAGGGTGCCCGCACTTATCTCCGACCGGGCGGCGCGTCTTGCCAGCAGATTGATGCCGAAGTCGCGCTGCGTGTTAGTGACGATCTGGGTGGAGAGATCGGAGATGTTACTGATACCGCCGCGCAGAAACCTGCCGGAAAGTTCGAATTCCGCCCATCTGATCTCAAAAGCGGCCGGATTGACTTTGCTGTGGATGCGTTCGGTGATCTTTTGCATTGCCGAAGCAGCACTTTGCTTTGGCAGCAGCGAGAAAACAGCGTCAAGCGTCTCTTGTCTCATCTGAATTCATTGAGCGTTAACAGCTCCCCAAGGTTGCCATATTGTTGGCTGGCAGTCCACATTGGCGGATCTAGGTATCAAGGGTTCAGGGCAAAGCTGCCCAATTGTCTGGCAGATCTCTTCGATTTGGAGTTTCGGTTCCCAACCCATTTCCCTTCTGACCTTGGAAATGTCCGCCCAGGAGCGGGCAATGTCGCCCTTTCGTCTCGGCAGAAAGTGAAGCGGAACACGGAAATTGCTGATCCGTTCAAAGGTCCTCACGAAATTGAGAACCGTGACGCCTCGGCCGGATCCAAGATTGTAGATGCTGAACCGGTCGCGGCCACGGCCCATAAATTCGATGCATCCGGCATGCGCCGCTGCAACATCCGCGACGTGGACGAAGTCACGCAGGCAGGTACCATCCTCGGTTTGATAATCGGTTCCGAAAATCGTCAGAGCGAGAAGCCGCCGACAGGCAACATCCAGAATGGCATCCGCAAGCGCCGGTGCCCGTTCTTCATGAATATGGGGTGCAAAGGCCAGATACGGATCGTATCCGACCGGGTTGAAATACCGCAGAACGACTGCCCGATTTTCCTGCCGGTTTTCGAAGCTGCGGCCACTCCACTCACGGAGAAGAGCCTCACAAGCCAGCTTGGTTTCGGCGTATGGCGATTGTGGCGCGGTAGGATGATCTTCGTCGAGTGGCAGATATCTGGGCTCACCATAGACAGCCGCCGATGACGAAAAAATGATGCGGCGGCACTCCGCCGCGTCCAGTGCATCGAGCACATTTTTGAGTCCGCCAACATTGGATCGCCAGTATGCGTCGGGGTCTTTGAACGATTGGCCGACGTGTTTCAGCCCGGCAAGATGAACGACCGTGGTCGGTTTGAAGGCGGCGAAAGTTTTTTCAAGCCGTGCTGGCGAAAGAACATCTGTCAAGAAGAAAGACGGCTCGCGCTTACCCGGCTGCTGCAAGGCGGCGACTGCCTCGGCCCTACCGGTGCTGAGATTGTCGGCGACCGCAACGGCAAGGCCCATGCGTTGCAGATGCAGTGTCACGTGCGAGCCGATATAGCCCGCTCCGCCGACTACCAGAACGCGTTCTTTCGACCGGCGCATGCGCGGCCGGATCATGTGCCGTAGGTTGATCTTGAGGAGGCCGGTGCCGACCCTTTTTCGCTATCAGCGCCGCTTCCCCAATAGTTGTCGAGGAAGCAACTTCCCGGATAGGTCTTGCCCAGACCGCATGCAGCCATCAGTTCGGGATCGGGGTTGCCAAAATAGAGGCGCAGTCCGCCGATGGACTGATAAGAGTTGCGCTGCCCGAGCGAGTTCTCGCCGAGTGAAGTAAGTCCGTTGAGTGCGGCAATTCCCGGCATCGAGTCGACGGTTTGATCCATGGCGGGCACGTGAGCGGCGGCGAGCGAGACGCTGCCGATGCCAATTGCGCTTGCGATGCCGGAAACCGCAGCCGCAATCTTCAGCATTCTGCCACGAACCGCGCGCGTACTCACCGACTTTGCATCCACCGGCGTGTAAGAGCCCGCGGGTACTTTATCGACTACCAAGATACCTTTGAGCACCATGGCGAGCTGCCTGTCCAGGAGGGTGGCACACATGCCGCGGGCGATAGCATCCGCCTGTGCCTTCATTGTTGGGGCGTCGGCCTCCATGAGCTCTGGACCAGTATTGGGAACCACGTACAAGATGCCGTTATCGTTCTGCCACAGCAATTGTCCGGCCTGGCTTCCGAATTTCGACCGCAAGCTTATTGCCAGACGAAGCAGGCTGCCGGCTCGTGCAAATGCACCCGTCGGATCGCCGACAATCTCCTCATGGGGAAACATATTGATGAATTGCTCGACGGATTTTGGCGCAAAGAGCGCCTCGGAGGTGTGATGGCGTACCGAAAGCGCGATGTCTGATTTGATTTCACTCAGCTTCTCGCGCAGGAAACGCTCATTCAAGCTGGAAAAATTGCGCCCTGCCGTATGAAGGGTGAGCTCTTGTTTTCCACCGTCTGTGCCATCGAGCCCGGCCAGAAAAAACAAGCCGGACTGTTCATCATTCAGAATTGAGAGGAGCTCTGTTGAGCGCATGTTTCGATCCTTCCCGGATTGTGCGCACCTCGATTGAGCAAATCACAAACACGGGCGAGCGCATTACCCAATTGGGTAGTGGGCCGCAAATTGATGCGCCGAAGTGCTAAAATTTGGGGGGTGAGGCCAACCTGCTTGGCTATCGGCCCAGTCACAGGCCTATCCGCGGGACAACAACCATGCCTCTCTGCGCATCGCGTCGCGAATACCGGTCGCCTTGTGCAACGCGTCTCGCCAGAAGGGCCACCAGGCTTCGGTTTGCTTTTGCCAGGTCATCTGCATCGCGCGGTTCCTGTTTTCGACGCCAAGGGCATCCCCGAGAGAGGGATTACCCAGAATTTCGGCCACTGCGCTGGCGAATTTTTCGGGATCAGCGTCATCAATAATGAAGCGCTGCTGCAGTTCTCCGAGCACTTCCGGCACGATGCCGACATTGGTCGAGACGACGGGTCTGCCGCATGCCATGGCTTCAAGCAGCGGATTGGGTGTTCCCTCCATGCTTGAGGTGCAGACAAACACGTCGAGCCCTCTGTAGAAGTCTGGCATGTCGCTGAAGGCGATCCTGCCTGTTTGCGGGTCGGCGACCTTCGCCTCCACCTTTAGCCCACCCGCCTGAAGCGCCTCCAGCATGGGTGTGAACAGTCGGTGGAAACCCTTGACGTCGACCTTGAGAGATTTGTTGCCCCAGGCGCTGTTGCCAGCCCAGCCGATGGAATGGTTGTCGCCGTTCGCCTTGTCGCCAATCCGTGGCGAAAAGTGCTCCACATCTACGCCGTCCCGAATGACGGCATCGGGCCTGGGAAGCTGTGGCTCTGAACCGTAGAGCGAATAAAGTTTCTGGGACGATACGGTGTAGCCATCGATGACGGAAAATCCGTACCGGCGCTCCCGCATTTCAGTTTGGTCGCTGAACAGGTGATCATAGACCGAGGTCGTGAACGCGCAGGTGCTCAGCGAGCGCACCAGTCCCTCATAGGAAAAATTCAATGTCCTGGCTGCCTTGGCGATTGTGCTGGGAGACAATAGGTAAAACAGGTCCTCACGCCAGAAGACGTGGCAGATGTCGATGCGGGAGAGTAAAATCTTTTCAAAAAAACGGTGCTCCTGTTCCAGCGTATCGCACATGTAGAGCTTGAAAATCCGGTTTTCTCCGGCGTGGCGTTCGATGTTCCTTGCAATGTTATCGAATGCCCAATCTGGTTTGTCAGGGCATAGGAGCACGCGAAGCGGCGCCGTTCCGTCTCGCTCTTGCATGAATTTCTCTATTTGCGGATTATGCATGGAGCGAGCGTTCCGTTCCCTACAGCGGCGCTGTTTCAATATTGATAGCTCGGTTACCCAGAAAGAGCCTCATATCGTGCTCCGGCAATCGACTGCAAACGAACACCGGACAGTGGATGAATAGCTTGATATCCGGCATCGTCGGGAAACTGCGGAAACTGGCGCGCTCGTCGGGCGGCAATCGACAACAGGTGGTCCTGATCATCTGCCATGCCGACGATACCGCCGGTAATGAAGTGATGGATAATATCTGCGGCGGACTCGCACAAGCCAAGATTCAGTTTGCCGTTCTTGACCTGAAAGCCGGTGGCAGCTGGCCGGCCCTTGATGGTTTCTCAGCGGTTGTCCTCAGCACGGAAAAAATCTCTGAGCTAGGTGCCGCTCAAACGTCGCTCATTGTCAACTACGTCGAAGCCGGCGGCGGCCTGCTGGTCGCCTATCGCTGCTGGCAGCCGCTTCTTTCCGGTCTCTTTGGCTTTGGCGTGGAATTGGATCAGCCTCGGTTTCTGTCGCCGGGTGGTCATGGCCTTCATTTCAAGGAAGAGGTTTTCACGGGCGCGCGCGGCCTGACGATTGGCGATGAGCACTGGGGATTCGAGCATTGCCAGATCGATATCTTGCCAAACGGCCTGCATGACAGGTGTCAGGTCCTGATAACAGACGGCGATGGCTGTCCCGTTGCCTGGCAATGCGACAGAATGAAGGGCCGGGTAATCTACTGGAACACGACCGTCCTGTTTTGCCGTGCCTTGAGAGGATTTCTGCTGCAAAGCCTGCTCAGCGTGATGCGGGCAGGCGTATCCGCAATATCCGGCTTGGGGGTCATTCAAATTGACGATTTTCCACCGTCCTTGTCCACGGCGTCATGTGAAGATGCAGGGGCCGAATTTTCCAACATCAGCCGAACGGAATTTTACGCCGGCGTCTGGCTTCCGGACATGATGGAACTGAAGGGTCGATGCGGGCTGGAATTCACCTGCTATACGGTCATGAACTACGATGATGTCGATGTTTCGGATTTGCCGAGCGACGCGGCGCCGGGCCACCTCTCTGGGACAGGCCATCTGACCAGCCGGTTTTCCAGGATCGCGCATGATGCCGGCGGGCTCGAATTCGGCTTTCACGGCTATAACCATGTTCCTATGACGCGCGAAGGCTGGCCCAATCTTGAAGTTGCCGAAAGCAAACTTCGCCTTGCGCGAAAGATGTGGGAGAAACTGTTGCCGCACCGTATGCCTGTTTCATACGTGCCGGCGAACAATTGGTATCACGCGGAGCATATCCGCTTGATTGGAAGCGTTTTCCCCGAAATCACGACCGTTTGCGGCCTATCCTCGGTTGGCGATCCTGAAATGGGCGAATATCGAGAATTTGCGCCAGAGCCCTGGAACAGCACCATTCTATGCCTTCCGCGTGAGACTTTCGGCTATTTTCTTGGACCAACGGAGCGAATGATGATGCTGTCCCAGCTGGGCGCAATGGGCTGCTGGACTCACTTTGTTCATTCCGATGACGTCTTTGACGTGCCGCAACCTGGTCAGAGTAGCGGATATGTTCGCAACCCAGAAAAACGTCCCTGGCGCGGAGAAGACAGCAGGGGTCGAAAGGGAATGCTGGCAGAGCTTCATGACTGGATATCGACCGTCCAATCGCTCTTCCCGTGGCTCGAGTTCCTGACAACATCGGTGGCAGCCGATCGCTTTCGCCGGCATCTGCAAGCACCCGCCCAGGTTTGGGTATCCGATGGTGAGGTGGTCATCGAAGGCAAATCTGGCGGACTCTACTATGTGCGCGTGAGAGATGAGACCGAACTTTGCATGCGGGGACCCGGCAAGATAGTCGATCAAAGACGCGTATTCGGCGGAACGCTCTATGTCGTGGATTGCCCAGCAGGAAGGGCTCGTTTCTGTTTCTCGCCGCGAAGAGGTCTTAGCGGGACCCGAGCCAGTGAGAAAGCCAGTCGTGGTTTCCACGGCCTGTCTTGCTAGCGGCCCTGGTCCTGGCAACACCATCTCCTTGACGCGCAAGCATGATCTTCCGTTCGAACTGCATGATCGAACCCAAGAGGTCGAGCATCAGGTCGCCGGCCGGGTGTGGGTGTCCAAGTTCATATCGAGCGCCAGCGACAAAGCATCCCTGTCGGACAGCTTCTCGGGAATGCCACATAAAAGATCGGCAATGGAGCGCGCTCGCATGCCAATCATGCGGCATGCTCATGGGCAAAACCAGATGGACAAGGCACTTGAAAACAACTCTATGGTTTGAATTCAAATGCTTAAGGATGACTGGAGCGGGCGATGGGATTCGAACCCACGACCCCAACCTTGGCAAGGTTGTGCTCTACCCCTGAGCTACACCCGCTCACTGATCGCAGGAAGCGTGTCCCGCGACGGGCGTCTCTATGACGGAATCCGCAGACGATTGCAACCGATTTATTGCCGCGAAACGATATGGCCGGCGGCCGTCGCACGGCCCTGCCGCAGCGCCGGACAATCCGGCTCCGCCACCTCCCTGATCACGCCTGCGATTGTCGCCGGCGGTTGACAGGATCGGCGCTTTGCCGGCAAGGAAGGCGGCAGATTTCAGCCCCGCTTCGATGCTTCGGACGGGGGACGAGGCAAATGGAAGAAACCATGAGCGAATCGGAGAACGACGCATCCGCCGCGCCGCATGGGCTTGCCGATGGCAGTCCGCCGGCAACGCCGGAACAGTTGCTGGCACTGCTCGACACGTTGGGCATGGCGGTCGAAACGCACCGACACGAGCCGGTCTTTACCGTCGAGGAATCGGCGCATGTCACCGCGCAGATTCCCGGCGGCCACACCAAGAATCTGTTCGTCAAGGACAAGAAGGACAATTACTTTCTGATCGTCGCCGAAAACCACGCCCGCATTCCGCTCAACCGGCTGCATGGCCTGATCGGCGCGAAGAGCCGGGTGTCCTTCGGCAATGGGGAGAGGCTGATGGCGTTTCTGGGCGTCCTGCCCGGCTCGGTCAACGCCTTCGCGCCGATGAACGATCACGGCAACCGGGTCAGGGTGATCATCGATGCGCCATTGCTACGGTTCGATCGGATCAATTGCCACCCATTGATCAATTCGATGACAACCACCATCTTGCGGGAAGATTTGCTGCGGTTCCTCGATCATGTCGGGCACACGCCCGAAATTCTGCAACTGTCGGAAACCGCTGAAGAGAATGTCGAGGCTGCCGCGGAATGATCGCGGCGGCGGAAGGTAAGACAGGATGAGCACGGACAAATACGGTTTTGGAAACCAGCTTGCGGCCAGCGTCGACTATGGCGACGACAGGGTAACCGGTGCCGCCGCGGCGCCATCCCCTCAGCCGGCCATGCCGGGCGGATTGCTCGATCTGGGCGGTGACCGGCAGGCCGAACCGGTCAGGGATATCGCCACCGCCGAGTTCATGACCGAGGTCATCGAGGCCTCGCAAACCAGACCGGTTCTGGTCGATTTCTGGGCGCCCTGGTGCGGGCCCTGCAAACAATTGGGGCCGGTGATCGAGGCCGCCGTCGCCAAGGCCGGCGGCAAGGTCAAGCTCGTCAAGATGAACATCGACGATCACCCGGAGGTTGCCGGGCAGATGGGCATCCAGTCGATCCCGGCCGTCGTCGCCTTCGTCAACGGCCAGCCAAGGGATGCCTTCATGGGCGCCAAGCCCGAGGGCGAGATCGCCCGTTTCATCGAGAAACTTGTCGGTCCATCGGGTCCTTCCAAGCTGGAACTGGCGCTCGAACAGGCGGCAGGCCTTGCCGCGGAGGGAGAGGCCGATGCGGCGGCGCAGATCTACGGCGCCATCCTGCAGCAGCAGCCCGATAATGCCGATGCGCTGGCCGGCTACGGCTCGATCCTGCTCGGTATGGGCGAGCTCGATGAAGCGAAATCGGTTCTCGCCATGGGGGCCGCCGACAAGAACCATCAGGGGCTGGCAGCGCTTGCCGCCGCGATCGGGCTTGCCGAACAGGCGCAAGCCGTCGGCGACTTTTCCGAACTCGAGGCGAGGCTTGCCGAAAACCCCGCAGACCATCAGGCGCGCTACGATCTCGCCATCGCGCTCAACGGCGCCGGCCGGCGCGAGGCGGCGGCCGACCATCTGCTCCACATCATCGCCAGGGACCGCAAATGGCAGGATGACGGCGCGCGCGGCCAGCTCGTCAAGTTTTTCGAATCCTGGGGGCCGACGGATCCCGCCACGCTCGCGGCCCGGCGCAAGCTCTCCTCGCTGCTGTTTTCGTGAGGCTGCGGAGGGTGGCACCGGATCGGAGCGCGGGACGGGGACTTGAGAAAGTCGCGGGCCGCCCCAAGTGCTGATGGAGAGGCAGTAGACGGATAGGCGGCGGGATGAAGGCAGGAAACCAGACCTACGGATCGGAAGCGGATTTTCCGGCGGCGGTGCCGGTCTTTCCGCTGTCCGGCGCGCTGCTGCTGCCGGGCGGCAATCTGCCGCTCAACATTTTCGAGCCGCGCTATCTTGCCATGACCGATCACGCGCTTGCCCATGACCGGCTGATCGGCCTGATCCAGCCCGATCCGTCGGGCGCCGAAACGAGCCAGGGACCCAAGCTCTGCCAGGTCGGCTGTCTCGGCCGGCTGACCGGGTTTCAGGAAACCGGCGACGGGCGTTATCGCATCAACCTGACCGGGGTCTGCCGCTTCCGCCCGACAAGCGAGGAACCGCTTTGCAAGGGGTTTCGCAGCACCCGGTTTTCCGTCGAGCCGGCCGATCTCAAATGCTGCGATGCGGAGGACCCGGCCAACCGGCTTGCCGACCGGAAGGGCCTGCTTGCGACGTTCCGCCGGTTCCTTGCCGCCAATCAGATGGAAACCGATTGGGATGCCGTCGAGCGCACCGATGACGAAACGCTGGTCACCGCGCTGTGCATGATGTCGCCCTATGGGCCGGCGGAAAAACAGGCCCTGCTCGAAGCGCGCGACCTCAATGCGCGCGCCGAGACCCTGGTTGCGATCACCGAGATCGCGCTGGCGAAATCGGGCGATGCCTCCTCGCTGCAATAGGCTTCCACCTCCGCATCAAACATCCTACAAGACGGCATGGCCGAGCCCGCGAAAACCGATCCCTATCTCCTGACCGCGCTGGTCTGCCCGGTATCGGGCGGGGTGCTGGCCCTGTCGGCCGATGGTGGTGAGCTCGTCTCCCATTCGGCGCGCCTCGCCTTTCCCATTCGCGACGGCATTCCGATCATGGTGGCGAGCGAGGCGCGGCCCTTGAGCGAAGTAGAAATCGCTGCCGACAAATCCCGCAAGGCGCAGGGTGCCCGCAAGCGGCAGTAGCAAGATCCGCCAGATCAGATCGGCTCTCCCCGCAGCAGGCGCGGACTGCCATCGCCGTTTGCGGGCTGGTTTCCCGCCGCCTGGTCGATGAAGGCCTGTTTCAGGCCCGGCATGCGGTCGACCAGGCCGAGGCCGATATCGCGGGCAATGCGCAGCAGGGGATTGTCGTTGGAAAAGAGCCGGTTGAGCACATCGGTCACGACGCCCATGCGCACCGTGTCGAAGCGCCGCCACATCTGATAGCGTTCAAGCACGGCGAGCGAACCGATATCGAGGCCGAGCCGGTCGGCTTCGACAAGGGTTTCGGCGAGTGCCGCCGCATCCTTGAAGCCGAGATTGAGGCCCTGGCCCGAAATCGGGTGAATGCCGTGCGCGGCGTCGCCGACCAGGGCGAAACGATCCTTCACGGTCTCGCGCGCCAGGGTGAGGCCGAGCGGAAAGGCCTTGCGCGGCCCGGCAAGCGAAACCTCGCCGAGCTTGTGGCCGAAGCGGCGCTCGAGCTCAAGCTCGAAGGAGAAATCGTCGAGCGCCATCAGCCGCTCGGTGTCGCGCCTGTTCTCGGTCCATACCAGCGACGACCGCCTGCCCTTGAGCGGCAGGACGGCAAAGGGACCGGCCGGCAGGAAATGTTCCTCGGCCCGGTCCTGATGGTCGCGCTCATGGGCGACCGTGGTGACGATGCCGAACTGGTCGTAGGGCCAATGCACGGTCTTGATGCCGGCCGCGTCGCGCAGTTTCGAGCGCACGCCGTCGGCGGCGACCAGCAGGCGGGCCGAAGTCCTGCTTCCGTCGGTCAGTTCGATCGCCATGGCGGCGGCGTCCTGCGAGAAGCCGGCAACGCCGGTGCGGTAGAGCTGCGTGACGCCGAGCGCGCGGGCGCGCTCGCGCAGGGCCCGCACCAGGCTGCGATTGGGCACCATATGGGCGAAAGGTTCTCCTTCCCCCGCCTGCGACTTTTCCGCCGTGCCGGCAAAGGTCAGGAAGACCGGCCGCGTCACATCGGCCAGTTTCGAATCTGTGATGATCATTTCATTGATCGGCTGGGCATCCGCCTCGATCATGGACCAGATGCCGAGCGCCTTCAGCATGCGGGTCGCGGCCGCGGCGATCGCCGAGGCGCGTTCATCGGATTCAAGTGCCGCCTCGTCGGCAAATTCGGCGACCAGAATTTTCAGATGCGGCGATTGCTCGGCGACGGCAACCGCCACGCACAGGCCGACATAACCGCCGCCGGCGATAACGATGTCATAGCGCGCGTCAGGCGCGGCCCTGGAGCTTCTTTTCGATGCCGGTCGTACCGCCATGGTGTCGTCATCCTTCAACGTGCCGGGGATTGCCAGTGTCCTGATTGGGTCCTGGTTGAGTCCTGCTTGCGTCTGGCGGGCGGCATGCTACGACAGGGTATCCGCCAAGTCGACAAATTGGCACAAACCAATTCGTCGCAGCCGGTATTCCGAAACCTCCGCCCGCGCGCCAACATTCCACGGAAAGCCCCATGTCCCAGGCCGTCGAGACATTGCTCAAGACCCTCGATCTCGAACCGCTGGAGGTCAATCTGTTTCGCGGCACCAGCCCGCAGGTGGGCTGGCAGCGGGTGTTCGGCGGCCAGGTGATCGGACAGTCGCTGGTCGCTGCCCAGCGCACCGTGGAGGCGGAGCGCCAGGTCCATTCGCTGCATGGCTATTTCATGCGGCCGGGCGACCCGGAAAACCCGATCATCTATGAGGTCGACCGCATTCGCGATGGCGGCAGCTTCACGACGCGCCGGGTGGTGGCGATCCAGCATGGCCATGCAATCTTTTCCATGTCCGCCTCGTTTCAGGTGCTGGAGGACGGGCTCGAACACGCCTTCGAAATGCCCGATGTTCCGCGGCCAGAACACCTTGCCAACGAGAAGGAACTCGCCGAGCAGTTCATCGATCGCGCTCCCGAGAACATTCGCAAATACTGGCAGCGCGAGCGGCCGATCGAGTTGCGCCCCATCGATCTCGCCCACTACATCTCCGGCAAGAAACTGCCGCCGTTTCAAAACATCTGGTTTCGCGCTACCGGCAAATTGCCCGCCGATCCAGCGATACAGGCTTCCGTGCTTGCCTATGCCTCCGACCTGACCCTGCTCGACACGTCGCTGTTTGCCCATGGAAGGGCGGTGTTCGATCCCGCGCTGCAGGTCGCAAGCCTCGATCATGCCATGTGGTTTCACCGCCCGATCGATATGGAGAAATGGCACCTCTACACCCAGGACAGCCCCAATGCCTCCGGCGGGCGCGGCCTGACCCGCGGCAGCATCTTTTCCGAGGACGGGGTGCTCGTCGCCTCCGCGGTTCAGGAAGGGCTGATCCGGCTGCGCGATCCGAACTGGCAGCCCAAAAAATAGGCGAATTTATTGTATCGCTGAAATTTTATGCATTTTTATGCCGCAGTGCGGAATGTTCTTTCGCGACTGTCTTGATTTCTTGTTTTATTTCAAGCCGATAAACTTTTTTCGCCCAGTTGGCACGGCTTTTGTTTCCTGATCTGCGTTCACGCCTGGAGGCGGCTGACCCACAAGCCGGCCGGTCTACAGGGCAGGTCAACGGGGCCGGTTTCTTCCGGTCCGAGCAGAACGGGTGAAACATGAAACTCATTACAGCGGTCATCAAGCCTTTCCGGCTCGATGCTGTTCGCGAAGCGCTTACCGGGCTCGGCATCGAAGGGCTGACGGTCACCGAGGTCAAGGGCTATGGCAGGCAGAAGGGGCATACCGAGATCTATCGCGGGGCCGAATACGCCGTCCACTTCCTGCCGAAGCTGAAGCTGGAAATCGCCGTTACCGCCGCCATGGCCGACAAGACGGTCGACGCCATCGCCGAGGCTTCGCGCACTGGCCAGATCGGCGACGGCAAGATTTTCGTCATGGAGCTCAAGGAAGTGGTTCGCATCCGCACCGGAGAAAAGAACGCGGATGCGCTCTAGCGCGGCAAATCCCGATCCCGACAAGGCACAAATCCCGACAGGGCAAATCAAGGAATGAAACCATGAAACCGATTGCTACTCTCACGGCCGCCATGGCCCCGATGACGGGCACAGGCCGGCGGATGGCGGTGCTTGCCGCCTCCGCCCTGCTGATGCTGGGGCTTCTTGCAACGCGCGCGCCGGCCCAGGAAACGGCGGCCGTGGCATCCGCGGCGGCGGCCGATACCGCCTATATCTTCAACACGCTGCTGTTCCTGGTCGGCGGTTTTCTCGTCATGTGGATGGCGGCGGGCTTCGCCATGCTCGAAGCGGGCCTGGTGCGCTCGAAAAACGTGTCGATGCAGTGCGTCAAGAATATCGCGCTGTATTCGATCGCCGGCCTCATGTACTGGCTGATCGGCTACAACCTGATGTATACGGGCGTCGACGGCGGCTATGTCGGCTCGTTTTCGCTGATCTACGGGCTCGATCCCGTCGGGCTCAAGGACGCCGATACCGCCGCCCTGCTGGAGACCGGCTATTCGACGGCTTCCGACTGGTTCTTCCAGATGGTCTTTGTCGCGACCTCCGCCTCGATCGTGTCGGGAACGCTCGCCGAGCGCATCAAGCTGTGGCCCTTCCTCGTCTTTGTCGTCCTGCTCACCGGCTTCATCTATCCGATCGCCGGTTCCTGGCAGTGGGGTCACGGCTGGCTCTACAAGATGGGCTTTTCCGATTTCGCCGGCTCGACGCTGGTGCACTCGGTCGGCGGCTGGGCGGCGCTGACCGGCGCCCTGCTGCTCGGTGCCCGCAAGGGAAAATACTCCGCCGGCGGCGTCACGCCGATGCCCGGCTCCTCGATCCCGCTGGCAACGCTTGGCACCTTCATCCTGTGGCTCGGCTGGTTCGGCTTCAACGGCGCCTCGCAGCTCGCAATGGGAACGATCGGCGACATTTCCGATGTCTCGCGCATCTTCGTCAATACCAACATGGCAGCCGCCAGCGGTGTCGTCGTCACCATGATCCTGCTGCAGGCCATCTACAAGAAAGTCGACGTCACGATGACCCTCAACGGCGCGCTCGCCGGTCTCGTGGCGATTACCGCCGAACCGCTGGCGCCCAGCGTTGCCCAGGCCGTGCTGATCGGCGGCGTCGGCGGGATCATCGTGGTCTTCGCCGTACCGATGCTCGACCGACTCAAGATAGACGACGTGGTCGGTGCCGTTCCGGTTCACCTGCTCGCCGGCATCTGGGGCACGTTCATCGTCCCGCTTTCCAATGACAGCACCAGCTATGGCGTCCAGCTCATCGGCATCCTTGCCTATGGCGCCTTCACCGTGGTCTGCTCGCTGGCGGTCTGGGCGGTGCTCAAGGCGACCCTCGGCATCCGGGTATCGGAAGAAGACGAAATGGCCGGCCTCGACAAGGCCGAGATCGGCGTCGAAGCCTATCCCGAATTCGCCGCCAACTAGCCTGCGGCATGCCCTGTCGCGGCGGGCCGGTAGCCCGCCGCGAGAATTTCTCCGAACAGTTTCAATGATATGTGTTGCCGGCCGTCAAAAGCGTGTATTGCTGACCGCACTTGCTGGCGCCGGTACCGCAAGCCTTTTGGAACCGGAACCGGCAAGTCGGACGGAGGCCGCAGGGCCTCCGTCTTGCGTTTCAGGCGCGGTATCGAAGGCTGTCCCGCACTCGCGCAAGCCGGCGCGGAAACGGATGAAGCGGTGTCGAAGCCGGGCGATGGTTAACAGGTGATTAACCTTCCAGGGGTAGGGTTCGCGGTGAGTTCAAACCCGGATTTCGCGCCGACGGGCGCGTTTTGGAGCGTATCACCATGCGATCAGCAGGCGCGGCCTCCCGTGCATCGATTGGCCATGAATTCTCGGCCCTGCCGCAATCCTATTCCTCGCGGTTTTCGGGCCAGCTCGGCGTGCTGGCCGGGCTTGCCCTGCTGGCAGCGGTGGCGATCGCCTTTGCAAGCCTTGCCACCTGGTCGGTCGACGATCCGAGCCTGTCGCACGCCAATGGCCGCGACATCGCCAATGCCGGCGGCTACTGGGGCGCGGTGTTCGCCGATCTGACCCTGCAGATACTGGGCCTTGCCGCCATCATGCTGGTCGTTCCGCCCGCGGTCTGGGGCTGGTTCAAGGTGATGCAGCGTTCCATCGGCAGCTTGCGACGGCGGCTTGCCTTCTGGCCGCTCGGCGTTCTGACGGTTGCCACCGCGCTGTCCTGTCTTCAGCGGCCGGAGAGCTGGCCGCTGCCCTCGGGCCTTGGCGGGCTGGCGGGCGACGTGGTGCTGAAACTGCCATCGCTGGCGCTGGGCGGCTATCCGTCGGGCTTCATCGCGGGCGTCCTGTTTCTGCTGCTGATTGTTCCCGGCGCGCTGATCATGCTGTTTTCGGCCGGCCTCATCGCGCGCGCGCCGCAGGCTGGCCGGGACCGCGTCGTGATCGATCCCGATACCGGCGAAGTGTTCGAAGACGATGACGGGGAAGGCGGCGGCTGGATCGCCGGCGCCTTGCTGGGCGCAATCACCCATTTCTGGCTGATGGCCGGTGCGCTGGTGCGGCGGCTGACCGGACGCAAGAGCCGTTCGGGTCGGCTCGAACGCCCGGCCGGCAAGGGCTATGAGCCGGAATTTTCAGATGACTTCGCCGATGAGGATGCCGCGCCGCGCCGCGCCTCGATGCTGGCCCGCGGCCGCGATCTGTGGGGCCGGTTGACCGCTCCCGAGGATGACGGGCTCGAGGCCCTTCATCGCGACATGCGCGACGAGCCGGGTTTCAGCCCTCCCGCTGGCGGCAGAGCGCCCGACCATGTCGACGACGGCTATATCCATGCGCCGCAGGATGCGCCGGGTTATGGCGAGACGGTCTATGGGCCGGGCGCCGAACACGACGCAATCGATGCGGCCATCGAGGCCGAATGGGGCGAGCGCAGCGCGCCCCAGGCCGCCCATCAGCCCCTGGCGCCTGCCGGCCGCGTCGCGCCGATGCAGGCAGGCCCGAAACCGGGCAGCCGGGTGGTGCGCGAGGCGCAGCAATCGATGCTCGCCGACGATTTCGAACTGCCGCATCTCTCCTTCCTGAGCGAGCCGAAGAACCTGGTCCAGGACGCGACCCTTTCCACCGAAGCATTGGAGGCCAATGCCAGGCTGCTCGAGGGCGTGCTGGAGGATTTCGGCGTCAAGGGCGAGATCATCAATGTGCGGCCCGGCCCGGTCGTGACCCTCTACGAGCTCGAGCCGGCGCCCGGCATCAAGTCGTCGCGGGTCATCGGCCTTGCGGACGACATCGCCCGCTCGATGAGCGCCATCGCCTGCCGCGTCGCCG
>JAGRLT010000172.1 GCA_020441665.1 Nitratireductor sp. | reverse complement strand
GATCGCGCTGACCGATCCCTATTTCATCGAGAAGAAACTCTATCCGAACATCGACTTCTATTCGGGCATCACGCTCAAGGCGCTGGGCTTCCCGACCAACATGTTCACCGTCCTGTTCGCGCTTGCGCGCACGGTCGGCTGGATCGCCCAGTGGAAGGAAATGATCGAGGATCCGAAACAGAAGATCGGCCGTCCGCGCCAGCTCTATACCGGCGCCGGCGCACGCGACTATATCGAGGTTGCCGACCGCGGGTGAGCGCGTCGGACACAGTTGAAGAAAAGGCGCCTCTCAGGCGCCTTTTTTGTTACCACCGGCCAGTTGCAGGATGATCCGGGCACACAGCATGCCCGGCGGCTCGTCCTGCTGCATGCGCGCATGCACGCGCTTGAACCCCTCGATCTGCGCCCGCCTTTCGGGGCTGTCGGCGGCCAGTTCGAGCGCAAGCCGCGCCAGATATTGCGGATTGGCGTATTCGTTGAAGCGCTCGGGCACCACCACCTTGTCGGCGATCAGATTGGGCAGCGCCGCCGTCCAGCCCTTGATCATGAAGCGCAGGGCATTGATCGCGGGATCGAGCTTGTAGACCGACACCATCGGAATGCCATACATGGCGAGTTCCAGCAGCGCGGTACCGGAGGCGGCGATAGCCGCATCGGCGCCTTCCATCGCGGTGAACTTCTCCGCTTCGCCGGTAACGATCTCCGGCTTGACCTGCCAGGCGGCGACGCTCCTGCGGATTTCGGTTTCAAGATGCGGCACGGCCGGCAACACGAAGCGCATCACGCCGCCGCGCGCCGCCATCAGTTCGGCGGTTTCCCGCAGCACCGGCAGCAGGCGGCTCGCCTCGCTGCGCCGTGAGCCCGGCAGCAGCAGCACGGAGGGTTCGCTTGCCGGTCTCAGCTTTTTCGCAAGATCGGTCTTGCCCGCAAGCCGCGACAGGGGATGGCCGACATAGGTCGTTGCCGGCCCGCCCAGCTCGCGCATGACGTCGGGCTCGAAGGGCAGGATGGCCAGCACATGGTCGACATAGGCGCGCATGGCGGGCGCCCTGCCCGGCCGCCATGACCAGACCGTGGGGCAGACATATTTGACCACCGGCAGATCGGGCAGGCGCGCCTTGACACGCTTGGCCACCTGCTTGGCGAATTCGGGCGAATCGATCAGCAGCAGGACATCCGGCCGGCGCTCGATCACGTCGCGGGCGACCTGGCGCGCCTTGGCCAGCAGCGACGGCAGTTTCGCCACCACGCCGGAAAGCCCCATCACGGCGATTTCCGAGGAATCGAACAGCGGCGAGAGCCCGCGCGCCTGCAGTTTGGGTCCGCCCAGCCCCATCGCCTCGACGGTCCTTCCCATCTGTCCGAAACTGTCGATAAGATCGGCGCCAAGAGTGTCGCCCGACGTCTCGCCGACGACGAAATAGAGTTTCAACGCAGGATTGCCACTCATCACGCCACCGCCCCATCGGCTAGACCGATGACCCGGATCTTGTATTGTTTGGCAAGGGTTTCCAGCCGCTCGCGCTGCAGCACCACCGAGCGGCCGGCCTCGACGACGATCACGTTGATGCCCTGGCCGGAAGCGGTCTCGATCGTCTGCGGGCCGATCGACGGCAGGTCGGCGCGCATGTCCTGCCTCGGCTTGGCGGTCTTGGCGAGAATGCTCCATTTCGGCCCCGGATTGAGCCGCCCGGCCTGGCGCAGCACACCCAGGCGCCCGACCATCTGGTCGGTTCCCTCCGCCCCTTCGAGCGCCACCACGCGGCCATCCTCGACGATCGCGCCCTGGCCGGCATCGAGTTCACCACAAAGTTTCGCCGCTTTCCAGGCTAGTGCCGCTGAGGCGGCAAGATCGCGCGGCATCCTGCCGCGCAGGGCCGGCCCGGCAATCACGCCCTCGCCGGCAAGCATGCCCGGCGCCACCTGGGTCGTGCCGACGACCTCGATATCGCGCCTTGCCATGAAGGTGGCGATCTTGCCCAGGACGCTGTCATCGCCGCCCAGGACGATCTTCAACAGGCTGGGCAGTTCCTTCAGCGTCACCAGATCGAGCTTCATGGCGCGAAAGTCCGGTCGCCGGACGATGCCGCCGGCAAACAGGACGTGGCGGATCTGATGTTGCTGCAGCAGGTCGAACAGGCTGCCGAGCTGGCCGAAACCCAGCACCGCCTCGCAATCGGGCGCAAGCGCAGCGTCGACCTCGCCGCGAATGCCGATCACAAGCGGGTCGTTGCCATCGGCAAGCATGCCGTCGCGGATCTCGCCCGGCATCGCACCATTGCCGGCAATGATCGCAAGCCGGTCGGCGCGCGGATCGAAGCCGGATCCGCCGGTCCTGTCATTGGCGTCGGGCTGGCGGCTAGCCAAGATCGTCCTTGCTGCGCGGCGTGCAAAGCGCGCGCTCGGCGCCGGCCTTGACGAATTGCGCGATCGCGGTGACGGCGGGCGATTGCATCAAATCGTCGGACAGCGAGCTGACCGCTTCCTGTATGGGAACTTCGCCGGAAAAAATCTGCTTGAAGGCCGCCCGGGCAGCGTGGATTTCGCTGCGCTCCATGCCGGCGCGCTTCATGCCGACGATGTTGAGGCCGCCGAGATAGGCGCGGTTCCCAAGCGCCACGCCAAAGGGAATGACGTCGCTTTCGACGCCCGCCATGCCGCCGACAAACGCATTGCGGCCGATACGGCAGAACTGGTGTACGCCGGCGCCGCCGCCAAGGATGGCGTTGTCGTCGATCTTGCAATGGCCGGCCACCATCACACCGTTCGAAAAGATGATATTGTTGCCGAGCACGCAGTCATGCGCCACATGGGCATTGGCCAGAAAGACGCAGCGGTCGCCGATGACGGTGCGGCCGTTGTCGCCCGCCGTGCCGGGATTCATCGTAACGCCCTCGCGGATGACGCAATCGTTGCCGATCTCGAGCGTGGTCTTCTCTCCCTTGTATTTGAGGTCCTGCGGCTCATGGCCGATCGAGGCAAAAGGAAAGATGCGCGTCCGCTCGCCGATCGAGGTGTGGCCCCAGACCACCGCATGCGACAATAGCTTGACACCATTGCCTAGCGATACATCGGGCCCGACATGGCAGAACGGGCCGATCTCGACATCGTCGCCCAGGCTCGCGCCGGCCTCGACCACCGCGCTTGGATGGATTGTGGCACTCATTTCGGCGCCTCTTCGGGATCGACCATCATCGCGCCGATCTTGGCTTCGGCGACCTTCTGGCCGTCGACTTCCGCATGGCAGTCGAACTTGAAGATGCTGCCGCGCTGTTTCGTCTTGCGCACATGCAGTTCGAGCCGGTCGCCCGGCACGACCGGCTTCCTGAACCGGCATTCGTCGATGGTCATGAAGTAGACCAGCTTGCCCTCGCCCTCGGAATGCGCCTTGGCGCTGATGGCGCCCGCGGTCTGCGCCATGGCCTCGACGATCAGCACGCCCGGCATGATCGGCTCGCCCGGGAAATGGCCGGTGAAATGCGGTTCGTTGACCGTCACGTTCTTGATGCCCACGGCGCTGTTGTCGCCGTCGATCTTCTCGATGCGGTCGATCAGCAGAAACGGATAGCGGTGCGGCAGCAGCCTGAAGAGCTCCGTCACCTCCAACCGTCCAATTGTCTTGCCTTCATTCATTTTTGCCATCACCTCCGCGCCCGGCACCTTTTCCGGAAACCAGCGCCTTGAGCTTCATGTTCAGCTTCACCCAGTCCTTTACCGGCATGGCAGGATAGCCAATTACCTTGGCACCCGCATCAATATCCGTATGCGTTCCGGCACCGCCGCCGATCTGCGCGCCCATGCCGACGCGGGTATGGCCGCCAACGCCGACCTGGCCGGCGATGACGACATAGTCTTCCAGCGTCGCACTGCCGGCAATGCCGGCGAGGCCGACGATGATGCAGTGGCGGCCGATCATCACATTGTGACCGATCTGGACCTGATTATCGATCTTGGTGCCCTCGCCGATCACCGTGTCCCGGTTCGATCCGCGGTCGATCGTGGTATTGGCACCGATCTCCACATGATCCTGGACGATCACCCGGCCGATTTGCGGCACCTTGTCGTGTCCGCCCGGCCCCATGGCAAAGCCGAACCCGTCCTGGCCGATGCGCGCGCCCGGATGGATGATGACGCGGTCGCCGACATAGGCATTGAGCACGGATGCGCCGGCACCGATGGTCGTATGGCGGCCGATCTGCACCCCCTGGCCGATCACCGCATTGGCGAGGATGTGGCTCCCCCGACCGATCGCCGCTCCTCTGCCGATGATTGCACCCGCCTCGATGACGACGTCTTCCTCGAGGCTCACCGCCTGTGCGACATGCGCCGACGGCGAGATGCCGGTTTCGCCGGTCACAGGCTCCGGCCTGGCGGCAGTCGGATAGAGGAGATGCAGCGCTCTCGCATAGGCCCGATAGGGCTGCTCATGGATCAGCGCGACGCATCCTGCCGGCAGTTTGTCCGCGTAGCGTTCCTGACAGAAAACCGCCGCCGCCTTGGTGCCTTCGAGAAAGCGGGCATATTTGGGATTGTCGATAAAGGAGAGAGAACCGGCAACGGCATCCTCCAGCGGACTGGCGGCGGACAGGACGATATCGCCCGCCGGGCCCTCGACGCCATCCGGCACTTTCGCACCGGTCTGCCGGGACAGGTCAGCCAGGCTGATCGGGGAAATCTTGAAGAAGGATGACTGCGACATGATCCGGCGGGTATAAATAGGCTGAAACAGGACAGCAAATTTCAGGGTTGCTGGTTTTCTCTCGCACTGATCGGCAAAAAAAGAAAGGGGCGCAAACCGCCCCTTTCCCATCGTTTGATTGGCGTATCAGAACCGGGTGCTCAGGCCGAAGCTGAACCGGCGCAGCTTGTCGTATTTCTCGCGGACCACCGGTTCGGCATAGTCGAAGCGCAGCGGACCGAAAGGCGAGTTCCAGATAATCGAGGCGCCGACCGAGGCACGCATGGCGTTGTCGTTGACATCGCCCAAAGCGGTGGCGCCCCCGCCACCTGCACCGGCGATGGCCGATTTGCCGCCGCTATCAACCCCCCAAAGCGCACCGGCGTCGGCGAAGAGCGCACCGCGCACACCAAAGGATTCAGGCAGGAAGGGTGCCGGGAAGTTCATTTCCGCGGTCGCGTTCCAGTAATACATGCCGCCAAGCGCATCGCCCGTCAGCGGATCGCGCGGGCCGAAGCCACTGCCGGCAAAGCCGCGAATCTGGCTGCCGCCCTGGAAATAGTTGTCGAGCGTGCGATAGCCGCTATTGCCGCCCAAGATGGTCGTCGCCCCCGCCCGGCCCTGAATGAGGCCCACCAGATCGAGCTCTTCCGAAAGGGTCGAATAGAGCTGCGCCTTGGCTTCCGAGCGCAGATAGGAAGCATCGCCGCCGGCGCCATAGGCAATCTGACCGATCTCCAGACGGACACCGTCGCGCGGGGTCGTCGCATTGTCGATCGTGTTATAGGTCCAGTTGTAGCCGAAGCCAGAACGGGTCCAGTCGGACGGCGAATTCGGCGGTGCCAGCGCGGCGGAAAGCTCGCCTTTGACATCGCCTTGCGTGCCGACGGTATCCAGCAGACTGCTGGCAATGCTGGTCGATGAACTGCTGTAGGTATAGAAAACAGAAAGCCCGCTCTCTTCCGTCAACGGCAGGCCAAAGCGAATCGTGCCGGAAGTCGTATCGCTGCTGAACCGGCTGGAAGTGTTGGCATTCTGGCTGCTCTGACTGACGTCGAAACCCGCCGACATGCGATAACCGAGGAAATAGGGCTCGGTAAACGACAACCGGTAATTGTTGGAGTCCTCGCCAAAGCTGCCGCTTACGCGCAGCAACTGGCCGCGGCCCATGAAGTTTTTCTCGGTGAACGAGATTTCACCCAGCGCGCCGCTTGCCGAGCTGTAGCCGCCGCCGATCGAGAAGTCGCCGCTGGGTTTTTCCTCGACACGCACCACGACCACCACCTGGTCGGCACCCGAACCCTGCCGCGTCGAAACGTCGACGCGTTCGAAAATGCCGAGTTTCTCCAGCCGCCGCTTGGCCTTCTGGATGAACACCTGGTTGAAGGCATCGCCCTCCGAAAGATCGAATTCGCGCCGGATGACATAGTCGCGCGTCATGTCGTTGCCGACGATGACGATGCGCTCGACATAGGTCCGCGCGCCCTGGTCGATCAGGTAGGTGACGTCGATCGTGCCGGTGTCGAAATTGCGGTTGCCCCGCGGCACGACCTCGACAAAGGCGTAGCCGTTTGCCGCCACCGTCTCGGTCAGCGCGATGATCGAATCTTCCACCCGCTTGGCGCTGTAGACCTTGCCGGGCTTGGTCGCGAGCTGGCCATACAGGGCGTCGGGATCGATACCGCTCAGGGTCGAATCGATGGCGATGTTGCCGAACGTATAGCGCCCGCCCTCATCCAGCGTGATCGTGATGTTGTATTCGTTGGCGCCCTCGTCCAGCACGGCGGAGGTCGACAGGATCTGGAAATCGGCATAGCCGTTGTTGAAATAGAAACGGCGCAGCCGTTCCTCATCCGCGGCAAGCCGATCCGGATCATAAATATCGTTGTTGTTGAGCCAGCTCAGGAAATTCGAGCGCTTGGTGCTCATCACCTCGCGCAGGCGGGCCGCGCCGAAGGCATTGTTGCCGACAAAGGCAATGCTGCGAATCTTGGTCTTGCCGCCTTCATTGACGCGATAGACGATGTTGACGCGGTTATTCGCCAGCGGAACCACTTCGGACGACACGATCGCATCGCTGCGACCGACCCGGTTATAGGCTTCCTGAATGGTGGCGACGTCCGACGAAACGGTTTCGGGTGAGAAAATGCCGCGCGACTGCGCCTGAACCATGCCGGTAAGCGCCGCATCCTTCAGCCGCTTGTTGCCTTCGAAGAACACCTGGTTGATCGTCGCGTTCTCATCGACTTCCACGATCAGCGTCGAGCCGGACTGATAGATGCTGACATCGGCGAACAGGCCGGTCGCAAACAGCGCCTTGAGCGAATCGTCGATGTCGGCATTCGAAAAGGACTTGCCCGGCTGAATGGTCAGGAACGACTTGACCGTGTCTGAATCCATTCGGGTATTGCCGCGCACGGTGATCGAGCCGACCACGGCGGCCTCGGCAACCGTCGCCACGCCGGCGCCGGCCGCTATGAGTGTCGCGGCGCCAGCCGACGCAAAGGCAACCGCCAGAAGGCAGACCCTGATGAAATACATCGTCTTGAAAATTCCCCTCACAGGAACCTCATGAGTTTCCAGTTGTCCCGCACTTTGCCGGCTATCCCGTCTTTGCCGGCCGCATACTCCCCAGTATGCATGTTGGTCGACACGTGAGCGCGCGCGCAAAGCCGCCGGACAGAATCCGGCTTAGTTAACAAACCTTTTACAACGATTTGCGCCCCATGCAACCGTCCGAAAGCCAATAAAACAGCAAATTCGTCAACGTGTTGCTGATTCGCCATGGCAATCCGGCAGCGTGGTTAACCCGGGGTTTACGCAGCACGGGCCGCAAAACCGAGTTCAGGTCTGCTGCCGCCCTTTTCGCGGTTTCCGCCATCGACCGCAATCAACAGATTCTGTTCGCCTGAAACGTGATGTGATGGTATGCGTCCCATTGGCCGGACAGGCCGCCCGGATGGTGGCCATGACTTGCCAGGGCATTGATATTACAGAAATATCTTGGAAAAATCATTCCATGTCGCAAACACCATCAGCGCCAGAACCATGCTGAGGCCAATTCTGAAGCCGACTTCCTGCGCCTGTTCGGGCAGCGGCCGGCCGCGCACCGCCTCGATCGCGTAATAAAGCAGATGGCCGCCATCGAGCAGCGGAATGGGGAAGAGATTGAGCAGACCGATGCTGACGGACAGAACCGCCGTCAGATTGATCAGCGCTGAAAATCCGGCCGTCGCCACCTCGCCCGATACCTTGGCGATGCGCAGCGGCCCGCCCAGCTGGTCGGCCGACTGGTGGCCGGCGAACAGATCCCACACGAAGGAGAGCGTGGTGCGAACGATATACCAGGTCTGGTAGACCGCCAGTCCGACGGCCTTTACCGGCGGATATTGAACCGTCCGGCCGGAAGCTTCCTGCATGTTGTTGACGATCCCGATCATGCCGACATCGCTCTTGTTGCCGAAGCGGTCGGTCCGCTCCTGGCGCTGGGGGACGACCGGGATCTGCAGTTCCTGGCCGTCACGCCGGATCGTGAACACCATTTCGCGCCCGGGATTGGGCGCCACCATCATGATCACCTCGTTGAACAGATCGATCTTCTCGCCATCGATCGCCAGCACCACGTCGCCGGCCTGAAAGCCTGCCTGCTGGGCAGCCCCGCCCTCAACCACTTCGGAGACGACCGGATCGCTTTCCAGCCGGCCGATCAACATGAAGCTCAAGGAGAAGATGACGATCGCCAGGATGAAATTGGCGATCGGCCCCGCAGCCACCACCGCCGCGCGCTGCCATATCTTCTTGTGCACGAAGCTGACCTTGCGCTCTTCCGCGCTCATTGCGGCGGCGGCTTCATGATCGGGCGTGGAAGCCGCATCGGCATCGCCGTGGAACTTCACATAGCCGCCCAGCGGCACCGCCGAGAGTTTCCAGCGCGTGCCGTACCGATCGGTGAAGCCGAGCAGTTCCGGACCGAAACCGACCGAAAAGGCGTCGACCTTCACCTTGTTCCAGCGCGCCACCAGAAAGTGACCGAGTTCGTGAAAGAACACGACGATCGTGAGCACGATCAAAAACGGAATGATGTATCCGAACAGCGATATCGAGGGGGCGGGCAGAGCTTCCATGGTGCGGTAAAAGAACCTGTCGATCTGTAGAAGGGTTAGGAGGACCTATAGCGCCAACAATCGGGCGTCAAAGTGGCGCGGCAAAGAAGCGCGACATCAGGTGATCTGAAAGCGGGCCGAAGGCCGCCGGATCGCCGGAAGCCGGCAACACAAGCGCGATCAGCGCCAGAACCACGATGGCGAAGATGAACCCGTCGATGCGGTCGAGGACACCGCCATGGCCCGGAATGATCCAGCCCGAATCCTTCAGGCCGAATCGCCGCTTGACCCAGGATTCGAACAGATCGCCGATCTGGCAGAACAAGGCCAGCACCACCGCCAGCAGGATCGAGGCCGGCCCGACGCCATGGCCCAGGGCAAGGGCGAGCGCCGAGGAAATCACGATCGCGCCGGCGAACCCGCCGAAAAATCCCGACCATGTCTTGTTCGGCGAAATGGCCGGCGCCAGCTTCGGCCCGCCGATCCCCTTGCCGGCGAAATAGGCGAAGGTATCCGCGCCCCACACACAGGCAAAGGTGAACAGGATGACGAACAGCCCGCCCTCCCCCGGACGCAGGGCTGAAAGCGCGGCAAAGGGCAGCCCGGCATAGAGCAGGCCGGCGCCGCCCCAGCCGCTGCGACGCACCAAGCTCTCCCACAGGATCAGCAGAACCGCGCCGACGAGCAGCAGCAGCACGCCTGAATCCGGCAGACCGACGAAATGGGCGGCGATCACCAGCGCCAGGATCAATCCGGCGCCCACCCTCACCCGCAGGGGCAGGACCGATTGAACCATGCCGGAAAACTCGAACAGGATCAGGGCGGAAAATACCGCGATCAGCAGCAGGAAGACCGTGCCGCCCATCCAACTGCACCACATGGCGGAGCCGGCGAGCACCAGTGCCGATACGATGCGCAGCGGCAGGTCGGAATACCGCCCCTTCACGGCCCCGGTTGCACGCCCCTTTAGCGGCCCCGTTGCGGCCTTGCCATCCTCACTCATGCGCCCCCTTATCCCGGCGCCAATCCCCGCCGGTTTACCTTGTCAACTCCAGCCGATCAGCCACCCAATGCCTTGCCGTCCGGCGTTTCCTCGCCCAGCCCGCCGAACCGGCGCTCGCGATTGCCGAATTCCCGCACCACGGCGGTGAGATCGTCGGCCGTGATTTCCGGCCAGAACTTGTCGACGAAAACGAATTCGGAATAGGCCGCCTGCCAGAGCAGGAAATTCGAAAGCCGCTTCTCGCCGGCGGTGCGCAATATGACGTCGGGATCGGGAATGCCCGCGGTGAACAGATGATCGCCGATCGTGGTCTCGTCGATGGCCGCGGCGGCGATCTCGCCGCGCGCCACCTTCTCGGCAATCCGTCTTGCGGCGGCGGCGATTTCCTGCCGCGAGCCGTAGTTGAAGGCCACCACCAGGGTCTGCGCCGTATTGTTCGCCGTCAGGCTTTCAGCTTCCGCCAGCAGATTGACGATGTCGGCCGGCAGCCGCTCGCGCTCGCCGATCACCCGGATCCTCACATTGGCCTGATGCAGTTCCGCAAGATCCCTGCGGATGAAGAAGCGCAGCAGCTTGAAGAGTTCGGCGATTTCCTCCCTCGGCCGCGACCAGTTTTCGGTCGAGAAGGAATAGAGCGTCAGATAGCCGATACCCTGTTCGCGCGCGGCACGAACGATGGTACGCACCGCCTCGACGCCCTTGCGATGGCCATGATGGCGGGGAAGGCCGCGCTGGCTTGCCCAGCGGCCATTGCCGTCCATGATGATGGCGAGATGGCGCAATTGCGGATTGCCTGGCATAGCAGCACCGTCAGCCATTCTCCGCACGCCCTCCTCGCAACCGGCATCGCGCCGATCCTTGCCGCATCGCAGGCCTTACACCTGCATGATTTCGGTTTCCTTGTGCGATATCAGCCCATCGACCTGGGAAACCATCTCATCGGTCAGCTTCTGCACCTGATCGGACATGCGCTGGGCGTCGTCCTTGCCCACATCGCCATCCTTCTCGGCCTTCTTGGCCGCTTCCATGCCATCGCGGCGGACATGGCGGATCGCCACCTTGGCACTCTCGCCATACTGATGGGCAATCTTGACCAGTTCGCGGCGGCGTTCCTCGTTGAGCTCGGGCAGCGGAATGCGCAGATTCTGGCCGTCGACCACCGGATTGAGGCCAAGGCCGGATTCGCGGATCGCCCGTTCAACGGCACCCACCATCGACTTGTCCCAGACCTGCACCGAAACCATGCGCGCCTCGGGCACGTTGACGGTGCCAACCTGATTGATCGGCATGGACTGGCCATAGGCCTCGACCATCACCGGGTCGAGCAGGCTTGCCGAGGCGCGGCCGGTGCGCAGCCCGGCCAGATCGTTCTTCAGCGAGCCGAGCGCGCCTTCCATGCGCTTGGTCAAATCCTTGAAATCGACGGCATCATCCGACATGATTGTGGTATTCCTTCTTCTTTCTCCGGGCGTTTGCGGCCGTAGACCGGCCCGCATGCCACCGCGATCAGAGCGTGACCGTAGTGCAGCGCCCCTTGCCTTTCAATATGCGGGCGAACTCGCCCTTGTTTTCCAGTGAAAAGACGATGATCGGCAGCCCGGCATTGCGGGCCAGCGCCACCGCCGCCTCATCCATCACGGCAAGGCCGCGCGACAGCATCTCGCCATGGGAAATCGTCTCGAACCGCGTGGCGGCGGGATCCTTCTTCGGATCCGCCGAATAGACCCCGTCGACCTGGGTGCCCTTGAACAGCGCGTCGGCGCGCATTTCGCTGGCCCTGAGCGCGGCCGCCGTATCGGTGGTGAAAAACGGATTGCCCGTCCCGCCGGCAAAGATCACCACGCGGCCGGCTTCAAGATGCGCTTCAAGGCCGCGCTGGGTGAAGGTTTCGCAGAATTCCTCCATCGCGACGGCGCTCAGCACCACCGCGTCCATCCCGGCATCCCCGATCGCCATCTTGAGCGCCAGGGCGTTCATCACCGTTGCCAGCATGCCCATCTGGTCGCCGGTCACCCGGTCGGCGCCTTTGGCGGCAAGCGCCACGCCACGGAAGATGTTGCCGCCGCCGACCACGATGGCGACCCTGACGCCGAGCGCCACGGCCTCGGCCACATCGGCGGCGATCCTGCCGGTCATCGCCGGATCGATGCCGAAGGCCTGGCCGCCCATCAGCGCCTCGCCGGAAACCTTGAACAGGACGCGGCCATATCTCGGCCTTGCGCCCCTGCCCCCGCCTGTCCCGGCTGTCCTAGTCTTGCCTGCTTTCGCCATGAAGGTGAATCGATCCCGAAAAATGCTGATCTGCGATACACGAAGGGCGCTCCGTTGTCACGAAGCGCCCCCGATCATTCGGCGTCACCGTTAACCGGCGCCAAGTCCGCAGGACAGATCCCTCAGGCTTCGCCGCCGCCCTTGTTCCTGCGGAACAGCTTGCCAAGCCAGACAAAGGGCAGAAACAGGATGAACCAGAACTTCTTCAGCAACAGCAGCGCCGCAGCCAGCAAGCCCGTCTTGGCGAGTACCTTGCCGGCGATCAGGCCGCCAATGCCGACCGCCGCCACCGTGTCGACACCCGGCACGAAATCGGCGTAGCGGTGCCCCTCGGCATAGGAAACCAGGCTGCCGACCTCGTCGATGGAACCGTTGATCTCTGCAAGATCAGCGATCGCGGCGATGTAGTTGAACTGCAGCACGCCTTTGCGGCCAAGCACGCGAACATTGTAGTTGAGCGTATGGTGGTCAGCGTTGCCGAAGACGAGGTCCTTCGCCCAAAGCAACTGCCGGTTGCGCTGATCGTATTCAGGCGGCTGCGCCCAGCCCACCAGTTCCACCGGCGGATAGCCCTGCTGCTGGCGTTCGGCATTGGCGGCCCTGGTATCCTCCTGCATGGTGGCGAGCAATTCGTCGTAATCATAGGAATTGGCATCCTCATCGTTGACATAGCCAATATCCTCGAACGTGATTTCGATGCCCCATGCCGTGTCTTCGAGTGGTGACGAGCGGCTCGGGAAAAGCATTCCGAGCGGCGGAGCCGAGGGCGGGTTTTCCCAGGCCTTTTCCAGCACTTTGCGCGAGTCGGCGGGATTGAGATAGTAGAAGCTCTGCGGGACGTTGAGGACGATGCCGTGATCGAGCTTGATCTCGCCGCGCTGCGGGCTCAACTCGTCGAGAAAGCCCTTCCATTCTTCGTTATAGGCGTCGTAATCGCTGAAGAAATCGGCGTTTTTCTGGGCAAATGCGGTCGCGGCGGCGGCAGCGAGAATCGTCAGGGCTGCGACCCAAACGGCAACAAGCTTCTTCATGGATACTCCTCAATGTCGGCAAAATTCTTCGGTGCCGGAACGTCAGGCCGCCGGCTGAAACGACGCATTTCTTATTGCGGTCGCAACAACGCAATGCAACCGTTAAATGGTATGACCGGCGCTTCCACACGCGACGACGGCACACGCGACGGCGGGAAGCCCCGCGGAAAACAAAAAACCGCCCCGCATTGCTGCGAGGCGGCCGGATTTCTGTACGCTCCTTGCGGCGGATTGCAGCTTACGACTGCACCATCGACGCCACTTCGGCGGCAAAGTCATCCTGCTTTTTCTCGATGCCCTCGCCCAGCGCCATGCGCACGAAGCCCTTGAGCGCGATCGGTGCGCCGGCATCCTTTTCGGCGGCTTTCAGCGCATCCTCGACCTTGCTCTCGCCATCGATAACGAAGGTCTGCGACATCAGCACGCTTTCCTCATAGAATTTGCGCATCCGTCCCTCGACCATCTTCTCGACGATCTCGGCCGGCTTGCCGGATTCGGCGGCCTGTTCGCGGTAGATCGCGCGCTCGCGCTCGGCGACATCGGCCGGGATTTCGTCCTTGGTGGCAGCCAGCGGGCTGGTCGCGGCGACATGCATGGCGACCTGCTTGCCGATGGCCGACAACACGTCCGTATTGCCCTCGGACTCAAGCGCCACCAGGACGCCGATCTTGCCCAGGCCCTCACCGGCGGCATTGTGCAGATAGGTGGCGACGACGCCCTTGCCGACGGACAGTTTGACGGCACGGCGCAGACCGATGTTCTCGCCAATCGTGGCGACGGCATCGGTCAGCGTGTCGGCAACCGATTTTTCACCGCCCACGATCTGGGCCGCGGCGATCGCATCGACCGAACCGTCGGTGGCGAGCGCGGTTTTCGCGACGCGGCGCACAATATCCTGGAACTGTTCGTTCTTGGCGACGAAGTCGGTCTCGGAATTGACCTCGACCACAACGGCGGAGGTGCCGTCCTGGGCGATGCCGACCAGGCCCTCGGCCGCCACGCGGCCCGATTTCTTTTCAGCCTTCGCAATGCCTTTCGAGCGCAGCCAGTCCATGGCGGCTTCGATATCGCCATTGTTCTCGGTCAGCGCGGTCTTGCAGTCCATCATGCCTGCGCCGGATTTCTCGCGCAGTTCTTTTACCATGGAAGCGGTAATGGTCATTGGTTGTCCTTCCTTGCCAAATCTCCTGCTGCCCATCGGGCCGTCCGGCGGGACGGCATTTTCCGAAACGGGAAGCCGGGCCCGGCTTTCGCCGGACTTGGCATGTTTTCGTGACAGTTGCGGAAACTGCCGGTTGGCGCGGCATCAGCCGCCATATGGGAAGCCGGCCGGGCCTTTGCAAGCTGGCCCCGGCCGGTACTGATTGCCTTTGCCTCAGGCGTTCGCCATTTCCCGGGCCTGGCCGCGCCAGTCGGAAATCTGGTCGGCGCTGAACGGCATGTTGGCATCGATCCTGGCGACGTCCTCATCGCTGAGCGCGGCGATCTGCGCGAAGGTGGTGATGCCCTGCTCGTTGAGCTGGCCCTTGGCGACCGGGCCGATGCCCTTGATCTGGGTCAGATCGTCGCCCTCGCCGGCAGGCGCGGTGAAGAGCGGTACCGCCGGCGCTTCCGCCAGGGCCTCCTCGGCCGGTGTTTCTGCCAGCGCGCCGATATCGATGCCGGACGAACCCTGCTGACGGGCGATGCCGTCAAGTGCGGCCTTGGCGATCAGGTCGCAATAGAGCGAAATGGCGCGCGACGCGTCGTCGTTGCCGGGAACCGGGAAATTGACATCGTCGGGATCGCAATTGGTGTCGAGCACGGCGACGACGGGAATTTTCAGCCGACGCGCTTCGTCGACGGCGTTCTTTTCCTTGTTGGTGTCGATCACGAACATCAGGTCCGGCGTGCCGCCCATGTCCTTGATGCCGCCCAGCGCGCGTTCGAGCTTGTCGTGCTCGCGCGACAGCATCAGGCGCTCTTTCTTGGTCAGGTGCTCGGCTTCCGCCCCGGCAAGGGTTTCCTCGAGCTTGCGCAGGCGCTTGATCGAGGCGGAAATGGTGTTCCAGTTGGTCAGCGTGCCGCCGAGCCAGCGATGGTTGACATAATACTGGGCCGATTTCCTGGCCGCTTCCGCGATCGGATCCGATGCCTGGCGCTTGGTGCCGACAAACAGTACGCGGCCGCCATTGGCCACCGTATCGGAAACGGTTTTCAGCGCCTGATGCAGGAGCGGCACGGTCTGTGCCAGATCGATGATGTGAACATTGTTCCGCTTGCCGAAAATGTAACGATCCATTTTCGGATTCCAGCGGTGGGTATTGTGGCCGAAGTGGGCGCCAGCTTCCAATAGCTGGCGAAGGCTGAACTCAGGCAGCGCCATGGGGTGTCTCCTTTACCGGTTGAACCTCCGCAGGCAATGAACCGATCGTCAAATTTTGGCGATCAGGTCACCGGAACGCTTTTCTGGCAATGCCATGCCCGTTGCCGGGCCGGAGGCTGGGGCCAGTCGCGCAAACCTGCGTGTGGAATGGGCGGTGCCATAATCGAAGACGGATCGAATTGCAAGCCCGCAAACTGCCGGCAGGGCTATGGCCTGTTGCGCAACCGCTCGAACAGGCCGAAACCGAGCAACCCGGCGAGGAACCCGCCGATATGGGCCTGCCAGGCGATACCGGCATCCGATTGTCCGGGCATCTGCAGGATACCGCTGCCGCTCAGGATATTGAGAACGAACCAGACGCCGACAAAGCTCAGGAAATTGCGGTTGGCAAAGCTGGCTGCAAGCGTCTGTGCCGGCCCGTCATGGCGGAAGCTTGCGCCACCGCGAAACCCGCCCGGCGTGAAAACGAAGCGCGAGGCGGCGCCGACATAACCTGACACCGCTCCGGAGGCCCCGATCATCGGCACGAACGCGCCGGGGAAGTAAAGATAATGCGCCAGCGCGCCGCCCGCCGATGCCAGCAGGGTCAGGGCGAAGAATGGAATCGCGCCGAAACGCCTCGCCACCGGCGAGCCGAACACCGCCATCCAGAGCAGGTTCATGCCGAGATGCAGCCAGTCGCCATGCAGCAGCGTATAGGAAAACGGCATCCACCATCGGGCAGCCGCAACCGGCAGGGCGGATGCGTCATTGCCATAGATTGCCGGAATGAAGGCAAAGCGCAGGATGACGGCCAGGTCAGCCTCGGGCGAAAGCAGCACCGTGCGGCCAAGATGGACCGCCGCCAGCACCAGGGCAAAGGCGATGATGACCGGCGGCAGGTTGAATGCCGGCTGGCGCGCGGGAGGTTCCGTCGGCGCGCCGCCCGGTCGCAGATCGGTCCCCTTCCCGCCCAGCGCCGGATGGCCGTTGGCGTGGCGAACGCCGTTCTGCCTCGAACCGTGATCTTCCGACAATCTGTCCTCGCAATCCGCACCCGTCCGCCAGTCGGGACGTCCCGCTTGCTGGCACGCCGCGGCGGCGCGGTCAATTGCGTCTGCCCGGCGGGCACCCATTCGCGCGCGCATGGCAACAAAAAACCGCCCGGTCGAAACCGGGCGGCTGGTCATGTCCCCTGGAATACCCGTCCCAAAACGAGTTACCGGAATTTGCCAAGTTGCGTGTCGATCAGAAAAGCAAACCGCCACGTGGATCGCCCCTTACCTCGCATATTCAAATTTCGGCCGCAAGATAAACCCTTCGTTAACCTTAATCGTAAACCGCGCCGGCTTCGCCGAGATGTCCACAGGCCATTTTCCCACCTCCCGCCACGACTCTGGCATGGTCCCTGCAACGACGGCATTGACCGGCCCCCGCAAGGGGTTCGCGTCCTGCCACGGCACACAATTTCCGGATTTTGAGACATCCGGACCGTGCCGGCAGGAAGATCAATGCCAGAGTGACGGGGAGTGTTACGAAATGAGACATGCAGCGTCGAAAGAGCTGTTCGGCTATTGGGACAGGTTAAGAAATGGCAGGTCAGCCCCTCGCCGCGACGAGGTCGAGCCGAGCGACATCCGCTACCTGCTTTCCGATACCTTCATCCTCGAGGTTTCGCCGCAACTGAAGACCGTCAGCTACCGCCTCGCGGGAACCCGCACCTGCACTATTTTCGGTCGGGAACTGAAGGGCTATGGCTTTCTTGGGCATTGGAGCGAGAACGACTCCTTCGATGTGTCCCGGCTTCTTGCCCAGGTCTATCGCGACCTCAAGCCGCTGATGATCGTTGCCCGGGGCTTTACCGAAAGCGGCCGCAACGCCGATTTCGAAATGGTGCTGCTGCCGCTCGAACCGATGGCCGATGGCAGCGCGCGGATCCTCGGCGCGCTCACCGCCAGCCGCGACCACTACTGGCTCGGCAGCGAACCGATCGGCGATCTCAAACTGCGCGCCGCGAACTGCCCGTTCGATCGCACCGCCTCGATGAAATACGATCCGTTCGCGGCGGCCCCGCTGGCCCCTGCCCTCGAACAGGAACCCGAAACCGGCATGGTGGACCTGACGGCCGTCAAACGCGTCGCCCATCTGACGGTGCACAATGGCGGCAAGGCCTGACCGGCCCTTCCCGCCGACCCTTTTGGGGGCCGTTCCCGCCGGAGCGGCCTTTTTTTGACCGCCGGCGCGGGGACCGCGCGACAGGCCGCCGGCTTTTTCGTTTTTGCAAAGGCGCCGGTTACCAAACATTAACCAGCTTCCTGCAATTTGTAAGCAATAGCGAACCCTGATAGCGAACCCTGATTCCGGGCAGTGGCTCGGCAACTTTGCCAAACCGGTCATGAACGCAGCAGCACAGAAGATAGACGACAGCCTCCTGACGGATACCGAGCGCGAGTTCTCCCGCGTCGAACTGACCCTGTTCGGCCGCTACATGCTGGAGAACCGTCAGGAATATCCCTGTCAGGTCCTCAACATGTCGCCGGGCAGCGCCGCGCTTATCACGCCGGTCTCCGGCAGTGTCGGCGAACGGGTGATCGCCTATGTCGATCATCTCGGCCGGCTTGAGGGCAATATCCTGCGCCTGTTCGACGGCGGCTTCGCGATGAGCGTGAAGGCGACCGAGCACAAGCGCGACAAGCTGGCCGCCAAGCTGACCTGGCTTGCCAACCGGCACGAGCTCAACCTGCCGGAAGACCGCCGCCACGAGCGCATTCAGCCGCGCAATCCCGCCGGAGTGGTGCGGCTCGAGGATGGCCGCGTCTATCAGGCGCGCATCATCGACCTGTCGCTGTCGGGCGCGGCGATCGAACTGTCGGTAAAGCCGGCGATCGGCACGGTGATGTGGCTCGGCAATCTGCGCGGCCGCGTGGTGCGCCACTTCGATGAAGGCGTGGCGATCGAATTTGCCATCGTGCAGACCCGCGACACGCTTACCGACTTCCTCGAGCGCTGACGCTTCGTCTCAAAATCTCGGTGCTTACCGCCTCTTGCCGCCGCTGGCGAGGTTAAGGCCCGGTGAATTCCCGCGGCACGTTTTGAGACGAATTTTCGCCGGATTTTATTCAACTTCGCATCGAATTTGAATCGCGTTTGCCTCAAATGCCGGCGCCGATCTTGGCGTTGCGGAAATCCGACTGTGCCATCTTGCCCGTGTTAACTTGGGAAGGTGACACGGATGCAATCGCGAACAAAAGCCGGTCAATGGCTCATCGCAGCGCTGGGGGGGCTGTCGCTCGCCGCGGCCGCACTGCCGGCCTGTGCCGGCACTTCGTCGATCATGCAGGTGAGCGGGCGAACCTCGCAGCCGATCGGCCACTACGAGTATTGCCAGAAAAACCGGGCGGACTGCAGCATCGTCAGTTTCAACGACCGCCCGATGGAACTCACCCGCGCGCTGTGGTCCGACATGGAGCGGATCAACACCTATGCCAATGCGGTGATCCGACCGGCAACCGACTATCAGATCTTCGGCGTCGAGGAAGTCTGGACGCTCCCCACCAATTACGGCGACTGCGAAGACTATGTGCTGTTGAAGCGCAAGATGCTGATGGACATGGGCTGGCCCGCCTCGAGCCTGCTCGTCACCGTCGTGCGGCAGCCCAATGGCGACGGCCATGCGGTCCTGACGGTGCGCACCGATCGCGGCGATTTCATTCTCGACAATCTCAGCGGCAGGATCGTTACCTGGGACAAGAGCGAATACGCCTTCGTGAAACGCCAGTCGGCGATGAATTCAGGCAAATGGGAAGGGATTGTCGACAATCGCGCCCGCTCGGCGAGGCTGCTCGCCGTCGGCTCCGTCAACTAGAGAAACACCCATCGGACCGGTCGTGTCCCCACCTTCCCCGTCCCAACGACCGTTCCGGGAAGCCGTCAGTTGCTCCAAAAGCGACGGCGGCTTCCACTTTTTTCAAGGGCGGCCGAAACCGGCGCCGCCCGGCCGGCTCAGAGCTCCTTGAGCCCCCTGGCGAAACGCATGGCATTGGCCTCGTAGTGCCTGGCCGATTGCCGCAACGCCTCGATCGCTGCCGCGTCGAGCTGGCGGATGACCTTGCCCGGCATGCCGACCACCAGCGAGTTGTCGGGAATTTCCTTGCCCTCGGTCACCAGGGCGCCGGCGCCGACCAGGCAGTTATTGCCGATCTTCGCGCCATTGAGCACGGTGGCGCCCATGCCGATCAGCGTGTTGTCGCCGATCGTGCAGCCATGGATCATCGCCTTGTGACCGATCGTGCAGCCTTCGCCGATGACAAGGGGAAAGCCCGGATCGGTATGCAGGACGCAGTTTTCCTGGATGTTGGTGCGATTGCCGATGGTGATCGTCTCCTCATCGCCGCGGATCGCCGCGCCGAACCAGATGCCGACGCCCTCGCCAATGACGACCTTGCCGATGACCGCGGCGCTCGGCGCGATCCATGAAAAGCCGGCCGAGCGGTCCGGTTCAACGCCATCGAGACTGTACAATGTCATTCCTGCCTCCGTCGGCCCATTCTGCATGCGGTTCCTGCGGTTAGCAGAGTGCGCGGCAACAGGCAACGCGCAGGGCGGCGGTGGATTTTGGCATCCACATGCATGCGCCGTCGATCGCCAGGGCTGTCAGGAGAGCAAGCCGCAATATGCCGCCAGTTCGACCAGAACGACACCGGAAAGGAAGCTCCACAGGACACCGATCGCCAGGCAGGCGGCGAGCGCGTTGCCGCCGATCCGGCGCGACCGCCACAGCCAGGTACCGTAGCGGATCAGAAGATAGGGGCCGGCGAACGTACATACGAACAGCGACCATGCCTTGTCGGCAAAGGTCGTAAAGTGCAGCACGATCATGGGCGAAGCCGGCCTTCCCGGCGCCATCCCGCCGGATATTTCGGTCGCCACATCCAGCGACGCCTCGGGCAGGGAGAAGACAACGCGATGCAGGGCGGCCAACAGCCCCGCGACGACATAGCCCACGGCGATCGCATAGAGGATGGCAAACAGCGGAAACAACATGGCAAGCGCCTGCCCTTCGGCCCACGTCAAATTAACCCGGTATTTACCATCCTCTCAGCACAGTGGGGACCTGGCAAGCCTCGCACCGGGTCGATTCGCCGCGAATTGAAAACATGGTTACGAAGGCTTGCCCGCTGGATAGCAAGCTGGGGGATTTCCATGGACGCCACGGTAGCATCGACCACGCATCATCTCGGCAGGCGGCACGAGAAACGCTTCGATCGCCTGCTGCCCGGCTATCACGAACAGCTCAGAACCGAGGCGGAGGCACCGCAGGACGAAATCCTATCGGCTTCCTTTACCGGCCTGCTGGCGAAACTCGCATTGGCGATGGCGCTCATCGCCGCTGCCGCCTGGGGCCTGTCGGAATTCTACGGCTCGATCGTCGCGCGCGGCGGCCATGTCACCGACACGACGCTGCGCCAGATATCGATCGCCAACGAAACCCTTTCCGTGCCGGCCAACATGATCCGCTTTCGAAGCCAGCGCGGCTCGTCGCGACTCGACCGGCTCGACCTTTACGCCCATTGGCCGGACATGACCGGCTACAGCGACGCCAACGCCGCCGTCTTCGACACGATGGAACCCGGCGCGCCGCTGCTCTTTCTGTCGATCGAGCGCCGCGACATGGCGACCGACATGTCGGGACGGGTCGCCACGATCTATGAGAAGTTCTTTTCAGGCCCGCCTGTGGAAGCCGGCAACGGCCTGGTGCGCCGCGCCTTTTCCTCGCAATCGGCCTATTACATGGAAGATCTCTATTACGAGGCCGACAGCCCCTACCCGTTCGCCACGCGCTGCATCCGCGAGAACGACCGGATTGCCGAATCCATCTGCATCCGCGACATCCATGTTGGCAGGAACCTGATGGTCGGCTACCGCTTTCACGCCTCGCTCCTGCCCTATTGGCGGGAATTCGACGACGCTGTCCGCGCCACCATCAAGGGTTTCGTTCAGTAGCGCGCGAAGGGCGCTCAGTCGAGATCGACGTCCAGAATGGCCATCGAGAAATTGTAGTCGCCGTCCTCGTCCTTGTAGACGACGCCGAGAAATTCGTCCGCCTTGTAGAGTTCGCAGGAATCATCCTTTTTCGGTCGCGGCTTGACCTCGAGCAGGTCGCTGCCGAAAGTACGGCGGAAATAGGCTTGCAGCTTGCGGATTTCGTCGGTCGTCACGATCTTCTCCCCGATTTTTTTCAGCGGTTCTGGCATAGAGCCGCGCCCGTTGCAAATGGACAGTTTTGACTGACGACCGTCCAGCGGCCATACGGACGGACCGCTCATCGCGACACGGCGGGGCTTTCGGATTGATACAGAACGGCTTGCGGGACTTTCGGTCAGAAGGCGAACAGGCGATCATCGGCGATCGATGCCCCGCGCTGTGGCCGATCGCAGATCTGTCGGGCCTGAAGCCCCGATGACGACCGGTCCGCCTCCTGCTGACGGCATGTTACCGTCAGGCGCTCCAGCGCCGCATTGTCGCGCATCGGAAGGACGAAACGGTTGTCCGAATTGGCCTGTGTCGCCACTTCCCGCAGCGCCAGGCGGATGGCGGCGATCTGGGCCGCGACACTGGCCTCCTCTCCCGCCCTTGCCGGCGGGGATGAAAGCATCAGGGGCAGCACCAGCCCGGCGGCAGCGGCTATTCTGACGATGGCTTGCCCGAACATGGGTCCGGTTCCTTTCCAAACGCGATGCGTTGACTGCCGCCACACATAGTGCGCAAACCACTCACCTGCTCGCACGTTTGGGGAACGTTTTCGTGAAGGCTTCGGAAATCCGAATCACGCCTCGCGGCCGGCCAGCTCGAACTGCTGTTCGGCAAGAATCTGGTCCATGCTGCGCGACGGCTCGGCACAGCCGGCCTGGCCGACAACCCGGGCCGGCACACCGGCAACCGTGACATTGTTGCCGACCGGCTTGATGACCATGGACCCCGAGGCCACCCGGCTGCAATGGCCGATCTTGATGTTGCCGAGCACGGTAGCGCCCGCACCGAGCAACACGCCGTCGCCGATTTTGGGATGACGGTCGCCGCCCGCCTTGCCGGTGCCGCCAAGCGTGACCCCGTGCAGCATCGAGACATCGTTTCCGATCACCGCCGTGGCGCCGATCACGACGCCCGTCGCATGGTCCATGAAGAAGCCGCGGCCGATCCTTGCCTGCGGGTTGATATCGGTCTGGAACACCTGCGAGGAGCGGCTCTGGAGATAGAGCGCGAAATCCTTGCGGCCGTTGTTCCATGCCCAATGGGCAAGCCGGTAGGTCTCGATCGCGTGGAAGCCCTTGAAGTACAGGATCGGCTCGATCAGCCGCTCGCAGGCCGGATCCCGGTCGAAGACCGCGGCGATATCGGTGCGCAGGATTTCCGGCCAGTCGGTACCGGCCTTCAGCATGTCTTCGAAGGCCCGGCGAACGACATCGGCCGAGACCTCGCGATTGTGCAGGCGCTCGGAGATGCGATGGATGACGGCCGCTTCCAGCGATGGCTGGTTGAGCACCGTCGAATAGATGAACGTGCCGAGCATCGGCTCGGCATCGACGATGGCCTCGGCCTCCCGGCATACCGCCTGCCACACCGGATCGACGGGACGGATGTCCGGCTGGGCGCTTTTGCTGGCAGTCATGGCGTTCGCTCCGTTGGGCCGTTCTTCCGCATCCTTGCGGTCGGGCCGGTTCTCATCACGCTACATGTTAGCACGAAGGAACCGGTTCAAGAGTCAATTTTACTGCACTGTGCTGTCAGCCCGCCTTACAGCACAGCGGCGCAGCGCTGCTGTGACGGTTTTGCGTCCGAACTTCAAGCGGAAAGCCGAACTTCAGGCCGAGAGAAAGTCCAGCACGCCCTGCTTGTAGACCTTGTCGCCGACGGCCCGCATGTGATCGCGGCCCGGTATCGGCAGGAATTCGGCATCGCCGATCAGTGCGGCAATCGGTTCGCCCGCACCGGCGATGTCGTCCTCCGTGCCGATCGCGATCAGCACCTTGTTGGCGATCCTGCGAAAATCATCGGCAGAAAACTGCTCGCGCACGGCGGTGACGCATTCGGCAAGCGCCCTGAGATCGCTCTTCGTCGCATCGGCGAACTTGCGGAAGGCCCTGCCGCGCAGATCCGTGACATCACTGAGCGAGGGCGCCAGCAGGGCGTCGCGCACCGGCGTCCAGTCGCCGCTGCCCTCGATCATGCTCATGCCATTGCCGGCCAGAACGACCCGGCCGAACCGCTCGCCATGGTTCATCGCAAGCAGGGCGGAGATGCGCGCGCCCATGGAATAGCCCATGACATGCGGCCGCTCGATGCCGAGCCTCTCCATCAGTGCCAGCGTGTCCGCCGCCATCTGCCCGAGCGAATAGGCATCGGAGGAATGAAACTTGGTGCTTTGGCCGTGGCCGCGATTGTCGAAGGCGACGACCCGGTACCCCGCCTCCACCAGCAGCCGGACCCAGCCCGGCTCGACCCAGTTCGCCTCCTTCGACGAGGCAAAGCCGTGCACCAGCACGATGGTCTCGCCTTCGCCCTTGTCCAGATAGGCAAGTTCGAGCTTGTCACTGATACGGGCAATAGGCATGGCAGCTCCGGCGGGTTCGGGGATCGTGTCGGGCAAGTCCGCAATGCCCTACCCTGTTGGGCAAAACACTTGCAAGTCGGAATAGATATTTGGAGCCTTTCATACCCGGATGAAAGGCTCTAAAGATGCAGCCACCGCAAACCACGACGCGACAGACAGGCAGAAGGTATCATGGCCGTTTCGACCATTCCCCATTTCAAGAACGATGACGGCGTCGACAAGATCGCCATCGGCGTCAAGGAATTCATGTGCTGCGGCGCCAGCGAGCCGCACGATCATCCTCATGTCTTTCTCGACATGGGCGAGGACGGCCAGATCGTCTGCCCCTACTGCTCGACACTGTTCGCTCACAAGCCGGGTCTTGCCGCCAATGCCAGCGAGCCGCAGGGATGCCTGGTCTCCGCCTGAGGCGATAGCGTGGTCGCGAGCCGGTCGATCCTGATCAGCGGCGCCGGCATTGCCGGACTTACCGCGGCCCTGGCCCTTGCCGGCAAGGGGTTTCGCGTGGAAGTGCATGAGAAGGCGCCGAAACTCGAAACCGCCGGCGCCGGCATCCAGCTTTCGCCCAACGCGCTGCGGGTTCTCGGCCGGCTCGGCGTTCTGAAAGCCGTCCAGGCGGTCTCCGCCCTTCCCGCCGGCATCCGCATCCGCTCGGCCCGCACCGCAAGGACCATCGCCACCGTGCCGCTCGGCGGCACGGCGATTGAGCGCTTCGGCCATGCCTATCTGACCATCCACCGCGCCGATCTGCAGCAGGTGCTGCTGACCGCCTGCAGGGCCGATCCCGACATCTCGATCTCGACCGGCTCCTCGATTGCCGATGCGACAGGGCACGCCAACGGCATCAGCGCGCTGATCACGCGGGCGGGAAGGATGGAGACCCATCGGGCGATGGCGATCCTGTTTGCCGACGGCATTCACTCGACCGGCCGCAAGGAGGTCTTCGCGCTGCCGGGCGCCGTCGCCTCGGGCTTTCAGGCATGGCGGGCGACCGTCGCCGCCGACGGCCTGCCGGCCGGCTTCGATTTCGACCATACCCATCTCGTCTGGGGCCGCGGCGCCCATGCGGTGCTCTATCCCGTGCGCAACGGCCGCTATCTCAACATGGTCATCTGCACCGATCGCGCGCCGAAGGACGCATTCGCCGCCCGCCCCGGCGACGGCGCGGAAATCGCGCGGCGCGTCAGATACTGGCATTCGGACTGGCGCAACCTCGTCGGCAGGGCCGCCGACTGGTCGATCTGGCCGCTGCTCACCATGCCTTCAAAGGGGCGCTGGACCCAGGGCCGCATGGCGCTGATCGGCGATGCGGCCCATGGCATGCTGCCCTTCGCGGCACAAGGTGCGGCGATGGGGATCGAGGATGCCGACCTCATCGCCCGCCATCTGGAGCGCCATGGTTTGAGCGAGGAAGCCTTCGCGACCTGGGAAAAGGCGCGGCGCAAGCGGGTCGCCAAAGTTGCGAAGCTCGCCCGCAAGAACGGCGAAATCTACCATATGGGCTGGCCGTTCTCGACCGCGCGCAATCTGGTGGTCCGTCTCTCGCCGGCACAGGGCCTGCTGCGGCGTCAGGCCTGGATCTACGACTGGGACGGCGAAGGCCAGTAGAAGGCCAGCAACCGGCTGCGACGATGCCATCAGCCCGGCGACGCCGGCAGGAGTTCGTCGTGTTCCATCCACAGCGCGCGCAGCGTCGCTCCCTGGCCCGTAAAATACTCGTCCAGCGGCGCGCAGCGATAGATCCGGTCGGCACGGAAATGGCGGATCGCCTGGCGCAATTCGCACCAGGCGGCAAGCATGACGCAATCGAGGTGATAGATCACTCCGATCGGCCGCACGATGCGCACCGTCTCGACATCCGAGCCGTCGCGATAGGTCAGTTCCAACTTCCGCTCCGCGACGACCGCATCGCGCAGCAGCGCCTTGGAGACGCAACCCAGCGCCGGATCGTCCTTCGGCGCACCCCAGGGCGCGATCTGCAACCAGTCGGAACTGCCGTTGAGATCGTCGATCTTGCGGCTGATGCGGGTCGCCGCCCGCTGCAGGGCGCTGTCGCCGGTGCGCGCCAGCATGGACAGGCCGACGCGCAGGGCGACGATCTCCTCGGAATCGAAATTGAGCGGCGGCAGATTGTAGCCGCGCCGCAGCACATAGCCGATGCCGGGCTCGCCCTCGATCGGCGTGCGCATCGCCTGCAGCGCCGCGACATCGCGATAGATGGTGCGTTTGGTGACCTCCAGATGTCCCGCCAGGTCGGCGGCGGTCACCGGCCGTCCGGCCGCCCGCAATATCTGGATGATCTCGAATAACCGGCTCGATTTGCGCATTGCCGTGACTTCCTGGTCGTCGTCCGATGCTGACAGAATAGCACACCCCGCTGACAGCGGGGTGTCAGCAGTCGGCCGCTATTCTTCCCATCGGCAAATGCGGAGAACGGTCATGACCTATTACGATCACATCAGCGATATCCGGCTGCAAAACGGCCGTTGGGGCCGGTCATGGCGCGAAAACCCGGCCGGCAATCCCGATCTTGCCCGCGAGGAGGCCATTGTGATGGCGCGCATGGAGCGGCATGAGCGTGAGACCCGTGAACGGGAAAGACGGTGCGATCCGGCGCCGGCGCGGCGCCGTTCAGCCGCGCAATTGTGTCAGCATGTCCTTGACCGCTGCCTCGGCCTTCTCGCAGGCCGCCGCATCGCGTGAGCGGATGACGATCTGGGTCGAGTAGCGCTTGCCGTCGAACCGGGGATAGGAGCCGATCGCCGTATCGGGTTGCGCCCGCTGGATTTCGGTCAGCGGCCCGCCGATGTCCCCCTCGCCGAACGGGCATTCGACCGTGCGCGACAATAGCGGCACTCCGCCGGCAAGCGTCGGCCCGACCGAATCCAGCATCGCCTGAAAGATCGCCGGCACGCCCGCCATGACATGGACATTGCCAAGCCTGAAACCCGGCGCGATCGAGACGGGATTGTCAATCAGGTCGGCGCCATCGGGAATGCGCGCCATGCGCTGGCGGGCATCGGTGAATTCCAGGCCGCGCGAAGCGTAGTGATCGCCCAGCAGCTTCATGGCGCGCGGATCGTGGCCGATGGCGACGCCGAGCGCGGCGGCAACGGCGTCGGCAGTGATGTCGTCATGGGTCGGCCCGATGCCGCCTGAGGTGAAGACATAGGTGTAGCGCGCCCGGAGCGCGTTGAGCGCTTCGACGATCGCCGCCGTCTCGTCGGCGACGATGCGCACTTCCTTGAGGTCGATGCCCTTCAGCGTCATCAGATCGGCGAGATAGCCGATATTCCTGTCCTTGGTGCGCCCGGACAGGAGTTCGTCGCCGATGGCGAGCATGGCAGCGGTAACGGGCTCGGTCATGAAGGTGTCCGCGATGAAAGAAAGGGCTGGGCCGAACGGCCTGCCTGCGCCATCGTTGTAGCGCAAATTCCGTCGAACGGAAGGCCACAGCTTCGATGGGGATCCGAAGGGCATGGCGGTCCCGGCAGGATTCGAACCTGCGACCGACCGCTTAGAAGGCGGTTGCTCTATCCAGCTGAGCTACGGAACCGGAAAACGGAATCCCGAAATAACGGAATCGATGCGACTTAACTGCAAGCGACGGGCGGGCGCAACCCAAAGCGTCGCCCCTCAATGGGTCCACGGCGTCTTGCGCGCGTAACTGAAATTTTCCGAATACGACATCGAGCGGCGCGGAGCCGCCTGTGGCGTATCCTCGACCCGGTATTCCAGCCCCTCGCGCTCGGCATAGGCGACCGCCTCATCGCGGCTGGCGAATTCGAGCCGGATCTGGTTTTGCATGTCGGAAGACGAGGTATAGCCCATCAGCGGCTCGATCGAGCGCGGTTTCTCGCGTTCGAAGACCAACACCCATCTGCCGGTGCGGCCACGGCCCGATTGCATGGCGTTCTTGGCTGGCGAAAAGATGCGCGCGGTCACGGTTTCACCCCTCTTGCGGTAGCCATTGATCCTCCTGTGACGGTTGGTCGGAGCGGAGAGATTCGAACTCCCGACCCTCTGGTCCCAAACCAGATGCGCTACCAGACTGCGCTACGCTCCGGGCCCGTCAAGCGAGCTTCAGACTGTGGCCTGAAAATCGCAAGGCTGCTCTACACAATGGATTTGGCGACCGCAAGGACTATCGACCCCTCGGGGCCAATCATGGCCGGGATTTGCGCCGGCTCAGCCGCCGAAGCTGCGATGCTCTATCCTGTCGCCCGGCTTGAGCCCGATCAGGCGCGACACGCCGGCATTGAGTTCCAGGACATGCGACACCGCGCCCTCGGACGGGATGATGGCATCGGAGAACGGCGTCGTGCGCTCGGCAATCCGCGTCACCGTGCCATCCGGCGCGATGAACACCATGTCGAGCGGCAGCGGCGTGTTGCGCATCCACATGGTGACCTGCCGCGTTTCGCCGAAATCGAACAGCATGCCGTGATCGGCCGGCATCTTCTGGCGGAACATCAGCCCCGTCGACTGCTCGACCGGCTCGTCGGCGATTTCTGCGGTGAAGCGATAGCGGCCCTGGCCGGTGACGATCCAGACTTCCTCCGATTCGTGGCCATCGACCAGGATCGGCGCCGGTGCCGGCTCAGCGCTCGCCGCGGCCGATTGCGCCGCTGCCCCGCCGCCCGAAAAGGCGATCAGGGAAAGCAGGACGGCCAGATGGATCGGAAGGCGGTTCATGGGCGGCAAAATCCTGATTGCGATGCGCGGCATCCCATTGCCGGCTGCCATCGCATCACAACGCGGCGGCAAAAGGGCGAAGCCTATGCCTCGTCATCGCCGGCGCCGCCGGGGGGAAGCAGGCCCAGTTCCTCTAGATCGTCCGGGGTAAAGGGTTCCTCCTCCTCGGTCAGATCGTCGCCATCGGCCGGCAGCGGCACCTGGAAATTCATCGGCAACTGGCTCGACAGCAGCCCCGCCCCCTTCAATTCGTCCATCCCCGGCAGGTCGCGCAATTCGCTCAGGCCGAAATGGTCGAGAAAGGCATCCGTGGTGCCGTAGGTCACGGGCCGGCCCGGCGTCTTGCGGCGGCCGCGCATCCTGACCCAGCCGGTTTCGAGCAGGACGTCGAGCGTGCCCTTGGAGGTCGCGACGCCGCGCACCTCCTCGACTTCCGCCCGAGTGACCGGCTGGTGATAGGCGATGGTCGCCAGCACTTCGAGCGCGGCGCGGCTCAGCTTGCGGACCTCGACGGCATCCTTCTGCAACAGGAAGCCCAGATCGTCGGCGGTGCGGAAAGCCCAGTTGCCGGCGATCTTCACCACATTGACGCCGCGGCCGACATAGGCCTGCTGCAACTCGCTCATCAGCACGGCAAGGTCGGCGCCATCGGGCAGACGGTCGGCCAGCAGCTTTTCCGAAACGGGCTCGGCGGAAGCGAACAGGATCGCCTCGACCATGCGCAACTGGTCGCGCAGATCGCGCGCCTCGCCCTCCTGCCGGCCGATCGTGCCGGCCGGCGTAAAGGGCAGGATGGTCGCTTCCTCGCGTTCGCTCATTGCTTTGCTGCTATTGCCCATGGCGGTTTTCCTGATTGACCCCGGCCTGACCGACATTGACCTGGCTGGCACCGGTTTGCTGGGATTTGAGATAGAGCGGCTTGAAGGCCGCTTCCTGGCGCATGGCCAGCCTGCCCTCGCGCACCAGTTCGAGCGTGGCGGCGAACGAACTGGCGAGCGCGCTGACGCGTGCCTTCGGATCGGGCACGTATTCGAGCAGGAAGCCGTCGAGCGGCGTCCAGTCGCGCAGGCCGCCAACAAGGCGCTCGAGAATCTCGCGCGCTTCCGCCAGCGACCAGACCTGGCGGCGGGCAATGGTGACGTGGGAGACGGCATTGCGCTGGCGCTGCGCCGCATAGGCGGTCAGCAGGTCATAGAGCGTTGCCTGATAGTCGGCGGTCTTCTCGACGACAATGGGTTCGGGCGCGCCGCGCTCGAAGAAATCGCGGCCGAGCCGGTTGCGGTTGATCAGCCGCGAAGCGGCATCACGCATCGCCTCGAGCCGCTTGAGGCGGAAGGCCAGTTGCGCCGCCAGTTCCTCGCCCGATGGCCCGTCTCCGTCGCCCGGCTGTTCGGGCAGCAGGAGACGCGACTTCAGATAGGCGAGCCAGGCCGCCATGACGAGGTAGTCGGCGGCCAGTTCGATGCGCAGTTTGCGCAATTCGGCGATGAAGGCGAGATATTGCTCGGCCAGCGCCAGGATCGAAATGCCGGACAGGTCGACCTTCTGACGGCGGGCGAGTTCGAGCAACAGGTCGAGCGGTCCCTCGAAACCGTCGACGTCGACGACCAGCGTCGGATCGGCCGTGGCACGATCTTCCCGGGCCTTGTTCCAGAAATCCGGTTCGTTAAACGGGTTGTCGCTCATTCTTCGGTACTTGCCGCACAGGCAGCGGGTTCAGGTCATGAACTCATAAGCAGGGTCAAAATGGCGCTGAAAGTGCAAAGCAGAGTGAGGAAAAAGCCGAAAAGCGGGGTTTACCCCCCGGTTAAGGCTTTTGACGCTGCTCTGGGCAGCACTTTCATG
>JAGRLT010000171.1 GCA_020441665.1 Nitratireductor sp. | reverse complement strand
GGATGACGATCCCGGCACCACCTGGAACGAGCGGGCCCGCAACGCCCAGCCCGAGCGCATGAGCCCCCGCATGGCCTGGCGGGCCATCCAGGCCGCGCTGCCGAAGGAGGCCATCATCTCCACCGACATCGGCAACAACTGCGCCATCGGCAATGCCTATCCGAGCTTCGAACAGGGTCGCAAATACCTCGCGCCCGGCCTGTTCGGCCCCTGCGGCTACGGCTTCCCGTCGATCACCGGCGCCAAGATAGGCAATCCCGACACCCCCGTCGTCGGCTTTGCCGGCGATGGCGCCTTCGGCATCTCCATGAACGAGATGACCGCGGTCGGCCGCAAGGAATGGCCGGCCATCACCATGGTCGTCTTCCGCAATTACCAGTGGGGCGCCGAAAAGCGCAACACGACCCTTTGGTATTCGGACAACTTCGTCGGCACCGAGCTCGACGAGGACGTCTCCTATGCCAGGATCGCCGAAGCCTGCGGCCTCAAGGGCGTCCAGGCCCGCACCATGGAGGAATTGACCGCCGCCCTCGACCAGGCGATCGGCGACCAGAAGAAGGGCATCACCACCTTCATCGAGGCGCTGATCAACCAGGAACTGGGCGAGCCGTTCCGCCGCGATGCCATGAAGGCACCGGTCGCCGTCGCCGGCATCGATCCGAACGACATGCGGCCGCAGCAAGGCGCCCGGTAGGCCGGGACAACCGGAGCCGGCGGGGCGGACGCGCGCCGGCACCTCCCGCCAAGTGACACCAAATTGGCGATGACTCTGGCTCTTACGCTCTAGACATGTTTGACTGGTTTTGCTGCGGACCGGTTTCCGGCCCAGAGCGCGGCTCGCAAGAGCCGCGTACTGCCAGTGCAGCCGGTTTTTACAGGGAGCTATCCATGAATTTCTCTACCAAACTACTCTACGGCATTGCCGCCGCCGCCGTGATCGCCGGCACCGGCACCGCCCGAGCTGCCAGTTATGACAAGGAAATCACCGTCGCCTACTTCCTCGAATGGCCGATGCCGTTCCAATACGCCAAGGTCAAGGGCCTGTACGACGAGGCGCTCGGCGTGAAGGTTAACTGGAAGTCGTTCGATGCGGGCACCGCCATGTCGGCGGCCATGGCTTCGGGCGATATCCAGATTTCCGTCTCGCAGGGCGTGCCGCCCTTCGTGGTCGTAACCTCCGCCGGCCAGGATCTCCAGGTCGCCGACATCGCCGTCGTCTACAACGACAACGACAACTGCGTCGTGCGCAGCGAGCACGAGATCACCAAGGACAATGCCGCCGATCTCGTCGGCAAGAAGGTCGCCGTGCCGATCGGCACCGCCGCCCATTACGGCTTCCTCAAGCAGATGGAGCATTTCGGCGTCGACCCGGCTTCCATGGAAGTCGTCGACATGGCGCCGCCGGATGGTGCCGCCGCGATCGCCCAGGGAAGCGTCGACATGGCCTGCGGCTGGGGCGGCTCGCTGCGCCGCATGAAGGAGCACGGCAATGTGCTGCTGACCGGCGCCGAAAAGGCCGAACTCGGCATCAAGGTTTACGACGTCACCTCGGTGCCGGCGACCTTTGCCGCGGAAAATGCCGAGATGCTGGCGAAATTCCTCAAGGTCACCGCGGACATGAACGCCATGTGGGCCGATGAGGCCAACCGCGCCGAAATGCTGCCGGTCATCGCCAAGGATGCCGGCATGGACGAACAGGCCACCAGCGAGACCCTGGCGGGCTTCGAATTCCCGACCGTCGAGGCGCAGCTTTCATCCGATTGGCTCGGCGGCGGCACCCAGGCCTTCCTCAAGGGGGTCGCCGACTTCTTCGTCCAACAGGGCAACATTCCCGCCGCCCGCGACACCTATGACGGCGCTGTGAACAGCGAGGCGCTTTCCTCCGCCGCTTCCATGTAAGCGGTCGAACTGAAAGCGGCCCGGCATCGTCCGGGCCGTTTTTTCAGGCCACGGACCGGCGGAGGAGCGAATGGGCGATCTGATACTCGACAACATTTCGATGCGGTTTGACCTGCCCAGTGGCGGCACCGTTCAGGCATTGCAAAACGTCTCGCTGGAATTGAACAAGGGAGAGCTTCTCTCGGTTCTGGGACCATCGGGCTGCGGCAAGACCACGCTGCTCAACATCGTGGCCGGCTTCCTGGCGCCGACCGAGGGCCGTGTCATGCTCAACGCGAAGGCGGTCAAAGGACCGGGCGCGGAGCGCGGAATGGTGTTCCAGCAGGGCGCGTTGTTCGAATGGATGAACGTCCGCAGGAACATCGCCTTCGGCCCCGACATGGCCGGCAGGCCGAGGCGCGAGACCGAGGAACGGGTCAATGCGCTGCTCCACACCGTCGGCCTCAAGGATTTCGGCGACAAGATGGTCTACGAACTTTCCGGCGGCATGCAGCAGCGCGTCGCGCTCGCCCGCTGCCTGTGCAACGATCCCGACGTCATCCTGATGGACGAGCCGCTCGGCGCGCTCGATGCGCTGACGCGTGAAAAGATGCAGGGCCTGGTGCTCAAGCTGTGGAAGGAGACCGGCAAGACCATCATCCTCATCACCCATTCGGTCGAGGAAGCCCTGCTGCTCGGCGAACGCCTTCTGGTCATGGCCCCGCGCCCCGGCCGCATCCACAAGGAATACCGCCTGCCCTTCGCCGAAATGGGCGTCGGCAGGGACTTGCGCCTCGTCAAGAAGGAGAAGGATTTCGGCATCAAGCGCGAGGAAATTCTCGCCATGATCTGGGACATGGAAGAAGAGATCATGGGCCGAGGGGAGAACGCCGCATGACCGTCGCTGTCGTCTATCTCCTCATCTTCTTCGCCGCTTTCTTCGCCTACCGCTTCTGGGTGCGCTCGCGCGAGGCCAGCCACGAATTCAACAGCCTCAAGACGGTGACTTTCGGCGATGAAAGCGCGGTCAAGGCCAACCGCTTCGCATCGATCATCTCGGTCGTCGCCCTGTTCGCCATCTGGGGCGCCTTTACCGGCTCGGTCATCACGCCATTGCATGTGCCCGGCCCCTTCAAGGGCGATACGCGCTTCACCTACACCGCGACCAACGCCGCCGGCCAGACCGACGACGCGACGGTCCTGATCACCGTTCACCCGATCGGCGAAAACGTCGACGCACCGGCGCTGCCCGAAAACCAGACCGGTTTTGCCAGGGACGATGCGGTGAAGATCGGCGCCTGGCGCTCGGGCCTCGTCAAGCCGCAGGACAATGATGAAGGCGGCAAGGACGATGGCTATGCGATCACCGCCATCGACGGCCAGCCCATCGCGCCGGGCGGAACCGTGCGCTTTGCCAATGGCGACATCACCATGACCGCGCGCGGCTCGCTCTCCGTCAAGCCCGACAGCGGCTGGCAGATGGAACCGATCTGGCTGCCGCCGCCCGAGGCCGTCGTCTACCGTCTCGGCGAGATCGCCAGCGAGGGCTACAAGAACTTCACCCTGTGGCAGCATCTCGGCTGGTCGCTGTGGCGCGTCGTCGCCGGCTTCGTTCTCGGCTCGCTGATCGGCATCCCGCTCGGTTACGCCATGGGGCTGTCCGACTGGTTCCGCGGCTGGTTCGACCCGATCGTCGAGTTCATGCGGCCCGTCCCGCCGCTGGCGCTGATCCCGCTGGTCATCATCTGGTTCGGCATCGGCGAGGAAGGCAAGGTGGTCCTGCTCTTCCTGGCCGCACTGTGGATCATGACGATCGCCGCCCGGGCCGGCGTGTCGGGGGTCAGGATTTCCAAGATCCACGCCGCCTATTCGCTCGGTGCCTCGAAATGGCAGATCCTGCGCCATGTCATCATCCCCAACTCGCTGCCGGAAATCTTCACCGGCGCGCGGGTCGCCATGGGTGTGTGCTGGGGAACGGTGGTCGCCGCCGAACTGGTGGCCGCCGACCGGGGCGCCGGCATGATGATCGTCAACGCCTCGAAGTTCCAGCTCACCGACATCGTCATCCTCGGCATCATCCTGATCGGCATCATCGGATACGGCATCGACATTTTGATGCGGATCGCCGAAAAATGGCTCGTGCCCTGGAAGGGTCGCGGCTGATCGGCAACGGCATACCACGCTGCCGAGGGGCGGGGTGGCATCGCGCCCCGCCTTTTTTGTTGCCCGGCCAAATAAGCTCTGCTAGCCAGCCCGCAAAGACAGGGAAAGCCAAATGCCTCGCTACGCCAGACTCGTAAACCGTATCGCCAATGAGGGCTCCGCCGCCTGGGAACTGCTGTTCCGCGCCTGGAAGGACCAGAAGGCCGGCGAGGACGTCATCGTGCTGGCGATCGGCGACCCGGAATTCAACTCGCCCGAGCCGGTCATCGCCGCCGCCAAACAGGCGCTGGACGACGGCCTGACCCACTATTCCAGCATTCCGGGAACGATGGAACTGCGTGAGGCCATCGCCGCCAGGACCATGCGCGTCTCCGGCGCGAGCGCTGCCGACTACAGCATCACCGCCGACAACGTCGTCGTCACCCAGGGCACCCAGGGGGCGCTGTTCACCGCTTCGCTCTGCCTGCTTGAGGAAGGCGACGAAGTGCTGGCGCTCGAGCCCATGTACCTCACCTATGAGGCGACCTTCGCCCTCAATGGCGCCAAAGTCGTGCGCGTCGCCTGCCCGCGCGAGACCGGCTTCCGCCCCCGCCCCGACCTGATCGAAAAGGCGATCACGCCGAGAACCAGGGCGATCGTCTATTCGAGCCCCAACAATCCGACCGGCGCGGTCTTCACCCGCGACGAGTTGCGGGCGATCGCCGACATCGCCATCCGCCACGATCTGTGGGTGATCGCCGACGAGGTCTATGCCAGCCAGGTCTATGCGGGCGAGCATTTCTCCATCGCCGCCCTGCCCGGCATGGCCGAGCGTACGGTCACCTGCGGCAGCCTGTCGAAATCCCATGCCATGACCGGATGGCGCGTCGGCTGGGTCACCGGGCCGGCACAGTTCATCAACCATGCCCACCATGCCGGGATCGCCATGCATTACGGCATTCCGACCTTCGTCCAGAAGGCCGCACTGACGGCCATCAACCAATGCGAGGCCGAGGCCGAGGCGATCACCGAGACGTTCCGCCGGCGCTGCAACATCGTGCTCGACCGGCTGGCCGCAACCCCGGGCCTCGCCGTCATCGCCCCCCAGGGCGCCATGTATGTGCTGGTCGACGTGACCGGCACCGGCCGGTCCTCGGCCGAATTCGCCACCGAGCTCTATGACGCGGAAAAGGTCGCCGCCCTCGACGCCATGCCCTTTGGCGCGTCCGCCGATGGCTGCATCCGCATCGCCTGCACCCTTGCCGACGAGGTGCTGGCCGAAGCCTGCAACCGCATCCACCGCTTTGCCGCGATGCGCCACAACACCCGAAAGGCATCGTGAGCCATGACCCAGGATCTCGTTCTCGTTCGCGATGAGGGCGGCGTGCGCCACCTGGTGCTCAACCGGCCGGAAGTCAAAAATGCCATGTCCCTGGCGCTGCTGACCGAGCTTGTCGGCGCCCTCGACGCGGCCGAGAAGCGCGCGGATATCCGCGTGGTGGTGGTGCGCGGCTCGCAGGGCAATTTTTCCGCCGGCGCCGACATCAAGGACATGGCGAGTGCCCGCAACGCCGCCGATCCGGCAAGGGCGATCCACGAATTGTCATCGGCCTTCGGCGCCATGGTGGCGCGCTTCGCCACCACGCCCAAGACGGTGATCACCGCGCTCGAAGGCGCGGTCATGGGTGGCGGCTTCGGCCTTGCCTGCGCATCCGACATCGCCATCGCTTCCCACACCGTGCGCTTCGCCCTGCCCGAGACCACGCTGGGCCTGATCCCGGCACAGATCGCTCCGGTGCTGCTTGAGCGCATCGGCTATTCGGAGGCGAAGCGCCTGACGGTGACCGGCGCGCGCATCGGCGCCGAGGAGGCCCATCGCATCGGCCTGGTTCACGCCGTGACCCAGGACATGGACGAGGCGGTCGACCGGGCCCTGCAGGATTGCCTGCGCTGCGCGCCCGAGGCGGTGGCCGTTTCCAAGCAATTGCTGCGCGATGCGCGTTTCGTCCAGTCGGATACGCTGGTCGGCCACGCCGCGAAGCTGTTTGTCGATGCGGTTACGGGAGCCGAAGGCGCGGAAGGCACCCTCGCCTTCGTCGAAAAGCGCAAGGCCCGCTGGATGCCGGAAAGCTGACCCGGCGCGCCTGAGATTACATCGCGACCACGCGGCTCGCGACGCGCACTTCCATCCGTTTCGAGACATGGCCGAGGCATTGGCCGTCGATATTGGGCCAGACCTGGTTGCGGCAGTCGACATGGCCCCGGCTGGCCTGCGCCACCGCTTCGCCGGCGCGGGGGGCGGTCTTGTCCTGGACGGTCAGCGCCGCAGCGCCGGTAACGGCGGCCGATACGGCGATGGCGGCAACGAGCATTTTCAACATCGGGAAATCCTTTCCTCTCTTGCCCCCTGATGCCCGATGGAAGCCTTCCGCCGCTGTGCCTTCCATCACACGGCACGATGGCCGCGCCGCGCTCTGCTGCCGACATGCGCATTCGAAACCCCGCCTGCCGCAATTTCACCTTGCCAAGCCGCATGAAAATGCTGACTCTTTTTCTCAGATGGCGCCGGCAAGGGATTCAAGATGCAGCAAAAACCCAACATCCTGATCTTCATGGTCGACCAGTTGAACGGCACCCTGTTTCCCAATGGTCCGGCCGAATGGCTGCACGCGCCGAACCTGAAGAAGCTGGCGAAACGCTCGGCCCGCTTCGAGCGCTGCTATACGGCAAGCCCGCTCTGCGCGCCGGGCCGCGCCTCCTTCATGTCCGGCCAGCTGCCGCGCCGCACCCGCGTCTATGATAATGCGGCGGAGTTCGCCTCCGACATCCCGACCTATGCCCACCATCTGCGCCGGGCCGGCTATCACACCTGCCTTTCCGGCAAGATGCATTTCGTCGGCCCCGACCAGTTGCACGGTTTCGAGGAACGGCTGACGACCGACATCTACCCCGCCGATTTCGGCTGGACGCCCGACTACCGCAAGCCCGGCGAGCGCATCGACTGGTGGTACCACAATATGGGCTCGGTCACCGGCGCCGGCATCGCCGAGATCACCAACCAGATGGAATATGACGACACCGTCGCCCATGAGGCGAGGATGAAGGTCTATGACCTCGCCCGCATCTCCGACAAGGCGGAGCGCCGCCCCTGGTGCCTCACCGTCTCGTTCACCCACCCGCACGACCCCTATGTGGCGCGCCGCAAATACTGGGATCTGTACGAAGATTGCGATTATCTCCTGCCGCAGGTGCCGGCGCTTGCCTTCGAGGATCAGGACCCGCACGCCCAGCGCATCTTCAAGGCCAATGACTGGCTCAATTTCGACATCACCGATGAAGATATCAGCCGCTCGCGGCGGGCCTATTTCGCCAACATCTCCTATCTCGACGACCGGATCGGCGAAGTGATGGAAGCACTCGAGACCACCCGCCAGGCGGACGACACCATCATCCTGTTCTGCTCCGACCATGGCGACATGCTCGGCGAGCGCGGGCTGTGGTTCAAGATGTGCTTCTATGACGGCTCGTCGCGTGTGCCGCTGATGATCGCGCTGCCGCCTTCAAGGCGGGATTTCAAGCCGGGCCACGTCGCCGAGCCGGTCTCCAATGTCGATATCCTGCCGACGCTGTGCGCCCTTGCCGGTGTCGACATGCAGGAGATCATGCCCTGGACCGATGGCGAGAACCTCGTTCCGGTCGCCGGCGGCACGCCCCGCCCCCATCCGGTGCTGATGGAATATGCCGCCGAGGCAAGCCATGCCCCGCTCGTCTCGATGATCGACGGGCGCTACAAGTTCAACCATTGCGAGCTCGACCCGCCGCAGCTTTTCGATCTCGCCGCCGATCCCCATGAGCGCATCAACCTCGCCGCCCATCCGCAAAATGCCAGCCTCGTCGAAAAGTGGATGGCCCGAATTCGGGCAAGATGGGACATGGCGGCCTATGACGCGGAAGTCCGCGCCTCGCAGGCCCGCCGCTGGGTGGTCTATGAAGCGCTCCGCAACGGCGCCTACTACCCCTGGGACTTCCAGCCGCTCAAACAGGCTTCCGAACAATACATGCGCAACCACATGAACCTCGACACCCTCGAGGGGGATAAGCGGTTTCCGAGGGGGGAGTGAGGGGGCTGTCCCTCTTAGAGCGTGTCTTGCTTAGATGGAATCGTTTGAACGCAGGGAGTTTGGTCTTCGGCTAGGAGCGGAAAGCGACGCGGTGTGAACACCGTTAGCTTTTCGCGACCCAAAGAACACCCATGGCCGAAGGCCAAAGAACCAAGTTCAGACGATTGCAGAAAAGACAAT
>JAGRLT010000170.1 GCA_020441665.1 Nitratireductor sp. | reverse complement strand
TAGGCCGACGGCCCGATCACCGCGTCCTGAAAATCGATCAGGCCGACGCGGTCGGTATCTTGCCGCTCCGCGCACCAGATGATGTTGGGCGAGTGGAAATCCCGCATGCAGAGCCGTTTCTCGCTGTTCTCCAGCAGATCGATCAGCGCATTCCAGATCACCAGAAAGTCATCGCGCTCCGATGGTGTCGCCGGTTGGCCGCGAAATCGCGGCAGATACCAGTCAAGCAGCAGTTCGGCCTCGATCATCAGGGCGCCGCGATCGTAGGACGGCACCCGATGGATTGCGCCGTTTTCGAGCCAGTGCTCCGTGACCACAGGGTTTTGATGAAACGCCGCCAATACCCCGGCGCTGGAGAGATAGCGTGCGCGGATCGGCACGCGGTTCTCATCGATGATGAGCCCGCTACCCAGATTCTCCAGCAGGATGAGCCCGTCCGTAAGATCGCAGGCGTAAAGGCGCGGCACGGCAAGGCCGGCTTCTTCCAGGATCGCCGCAACGCCGGCAAAGGCGCTCACATCCTCGGCCAGATGGGCGATCTGACTGTAGGGCTTGCCGTCGCGGATCGCCGGCCCGTCGGCCTGTCTTGGCGCGTTCATCAGAATGCGGGCCTCGCCGCCGGCCGTCACCGTTTCGTAGGACCGTGTCGACGCATCTCCCTGAAGCTTCGAACGGCGAACGCCCTTCTCCCAGCGCGTGTCCAGAAAGGTGCGGATCGCCAGGCTGCGGGCGATGGCGGCGACAGCCTCCTCTTTGCCGGAAATTTCTATGGAACGGCATTCCGGCCGGTCTTCTGTCTGCTCGGCAATGGCGATTTCGACATCGGCGGGCATAAGTTCACCCGCGCCGTTCTCGGGCCATTCGACGATGACGAGCGCATCGGGCTCCGGTGAGGCCAGGCCCAGTTCGCCGCATTCGGAAGGATCGCCGATGCGGTAGAGATCGGCATGGACGATCTCTCCGCCGCCATGGCGCGCCGCTGCCGCATAGCTCTGGACAAGGGAGAAGGTCGGGCTCGGCACTTCCAGCGCATCATCCTCGCAAAGCTGCCGGATCATGGCCCGGGCGAGCACCGACTTTCCGCTACCCAGATCGCCCTTCAGATGGATCACGCCCCGGCTCAGCGCCATGGCGATGTCCCGGCCCAGTTGCCGGGTCCCGTCTTCCGAGGCGCTCGCCATTTGTAGTCTCGATACCTGCAATCCGTTCATACCCTCATGCGAAGCGGAGATGACTTCCGTGGGGAGCGGGGCATCGGGCACGGCTGTTCCGCAATGACCGCCCGTCATGTCTATTCCGCCGCCTGCCGGCTGGGGACCGGCCTGTAGGGGAAAACGCAGACAAAGCGCGCGCCCCGCTTTTCGCCCTGCTCGATGCGCACCTCACCGCCATGAAGCTCGACCAGGCTGCGCACGATGGCAAGGCCGAGGCCCGCGCCGCGCTTCTGGCCGTTTCCACTCTCGAATCGCTCGAAGATGGCCGCAAGCCTGTTTTCCGGTATGCCCGGCCCTTCGTCCTGGACACTGAGTTCCACCGCCCCATCCCGCCTGCGAACCTCCACGCAGACCGTCGAGCCGTCCGGCGCCGCTTCGACGGCATTGGCCAGCAGGTTCTGCAGAACCTGGCGGATCCTTGCCTGATCGCCGATCATGCCGGCGCTCGCGGGATCGACGAAGACACCGGTTTTCAGATGGAAGCGCTTTAGCTTTTCCGCCTGCAGGGCGATGCATTCCTCGATCACCGATTCGAAATTCACCCTGTCGAGATCGAGCACCATGGCGCCGGCATCGATGGTGGCGAGATCGAGAACATCGTCGATCAGCG
>JAGRLT010000169.1 GCA_020441665.1 Nitratireductor sp. | reverse complement strand
ATCTGGTTACCGGTTTCGCGCCCGCCGTGCCCGTCTGGGCATCCGGGCCGAAATTCGCCGACAAAGAGGAGATTTGAGATGCCATTCGTTGTTGTTGAGATGTGGGAGGGGCGCACGGTCGAGCAGATGCGATCGCGCGAGGCCAGTCGCCGGTCGGGTGATCGAGATGCAGCACGCGTGTGCCGAGCCGATACGTATCCAGCATGTCGAGATCGCCATAGGCATGGAACGGGTCGCGCGTGTTGTCGGATGCGAGCGCCACCGCGATGCCGCGCGCCTTCATCTCATGCAGCAGGGTCACGCCGCGCCACCGCGGTGTACCGGCGCCGGGCCGGCGATCCTGCAGATAGAGGTTGCAGGTCGGCAGCGAGACGACGGCAAGGCCGGCGCCGGCAACCTCGTCGAGGGTCCGGTCGACCGTGGCGTCGTCCTGCATTGCAAGCGAGCAGCAGTGGCCGACAAGGACCCGGCCGGCAAAGTTCGCCCGACGCGCGGCGCGGGCAATGGCGCGCAAGGCATCGGCGGCGGGATCGGCGGTCTCGTCGGCGTGGAAATCGAGATCGAGTCCATACCGGGTGGCCACGGCAAAGAACCGATCGAGGATCGGGTCGAGGTCTGGCAGTGGATAGGCGAAGGCGCCCAGAATGCCGCCGGCCGCTGAGACGCGGCGCGCAAGGCCGTCGAGAAATGCCGCATCGCGGGCAAGATCGATGGGTATCAGCGCGGCGGCCTGAAGCGCTATGCGGCCCCGCCAGTGTCGGCGCATCTCGGCGAAGACCGGCCAGGATATTTCATCCTGCGGCGGCTGGGAGTCGATATGCGTGCGGATGGCGGCAGTGCCGTGGTGCCAGGCCGACCGCAGCGCGAAATCCATCCGGCGGGCAACGTCGTCGGCCGTCCAATGGGCCTCACGATCGGCCATTGTGAGCGCCCGTGCGGTCGCGAACGTGCCGTCGATCCCGGTTGTGCGCGGCAGGATGTGCCCCTTGTCGAGATGCGTGTGGCAGTCGATGAAGCGCGGCAGTACGACCCGCCCGCAAAGGTCGATTGCCTGTCCGTGGGAGGCGACCGAAACGTCCTTGTTGCCGTCCGCGGGAGTTACTGCCACAATCTTCCCGTGCGCGATGGAGAGATCGGCGGAAGTAAATCCCTCTTCATCGGCATCTGGGGCTGCCATTTCAGTCAGCCAGGCGTTGAGCCGCACATTGCGCAGTGTGTAGCGCTCATCGGCTGAAACGGTCGCAAGGGTTTCGCGCAAGGTTGCGTTTTGGTGGAGGAGCAGAGGCATTGAATGTTTCCAGCGGGGGTGTCGGGCCCGTTCTACCAGGGCGAGGGAGGTGAACTTGCTGCGTCAGTTGCAGAGTTGTCGACTGCAGTTAGAGGTTGCCGGATCGGCAAAGATCGATTATTGATCACAATATGAGATCACATTTGCAACCAGTCAAGCTCCTCCCCAACAGCAACCAATCCTGGAGGACCCTCCGGTCTGATGCGACCGAGGGGAATATGTTGAAAGGGTAGGACTTGATGCGGAACGAGAAGATCGACAGCACTGTCCCAAGACCGAAGAACGGCGAGAAGCTGCCGCGTGGCCATGTGCAGGAGCACGCGCTGCGCTACATGCGGCGCGGGCTGATGGTTGGCGCTTTCCTGCCGGGCCAGGTGATGAGCCTTCGCAAGCTGGCCGCCGGGCTGGGCACCAGTCCGATGCCCGTACGCGAGGTGCTGAGCCGGCTCGTGGCGGCCAATGCGCTTGAGGAAACCAAGGGCGGTTCGGTGCGTGTGCCGCGGCTGGGGCCGGAGAAGCTCAACGATCTCTTCGCCGTTCGCGAGACGTTGGAGGGCATGGCTGCCGAGATGGCGGCCAAGAAAAGTACGCCGGCCCTGGTGGCCGAGCTTGCGGCGGTCAACAAGCAGCTTCTGACCGCCATTGGCAAGCGCGACATCCTCAACTGTCTGTCGCTCAATCAGCGGTTCCACTTCACGCTCTACGAAGCGTCGGGCTCGGAAGTGCTGATGCCGCTGATCGAGTCCCTGTGGCTCCAGTTCGGCCCGACCATGTATATTTCGCTGCTCATTCCCTCGATGCCCTGGAATGCCTCGGATCATGAGGAAATCCTGACCGGATTGAAGGAAAACAACGCGGCCATGGTCAAGAAGTGGTGCGTCCATGACATTCGCACCACCTGCAAGGCGCTGTTAAGCGTTGCCGGCTCGCAAGGGATAGAACTGCCCTTCGCGAGGGCGCTTGAGTGGCAATTCGATACGGACAATTGATCAAGGAGATCTCGCGTGGCGGGAAGGATCGAGGAAAAACTGGCCAGTCTCGGCATCATCCTGCCGGTCAGCGTGCCGCCGGCGGCCAATTACGTGCCGGCGCGGCGCCTGGGGTCGCAGGTGTTCATATCCGGCCAGGTGCCCAGCAAGGACGGCAAGGATCAGTTCAGCGGCAAGCTGGGCTCCGATTACTCGGTCGAAGAAGGGCAGGCGGCTGCCCGGCTGTGCGCGGTGAACGTGCTCTCCCAGTTGAGGCACGCGCTGGACGGCGATCTCGATCGCGTCGTCGGCGTCATCCGTCTCGGCGGCTTCGTCAATGCGGAACCGGATTTCGGCGACCATCCAAAGGTGATCAATGGCGCATCCGACCTGATGGTCGAGGTGTTTGGAGATGCCGGCCGCCACGCCCGCGCCGCGGTGGGGTGCTATTCGCTCCCGCGCAATGTGCCTGTCGAGGTCGAGGCGCTGTTCGAGGTCGAGTGACCATGCGCCCGGCGGTTCCTCTTGCCGATATGCGGGTGCCCGTCCATGTCCTGACGGGCTTCCTCGGCAGCGGCAAGACCACCTTGCTGCGGCATATGCTGGGGGAGGCGGATTTCGCCGATACGGCGGTGGTCATCAACGAGTTCGGCGATGTCGGGCTCGATCATCTTCTGGTCCGCGAAGTGGCGGAGGATGCCGTTCTGCTTTCCTCCGGCTGTCTGTGTTGCGCGGTGCGCGACGACCTGGTGTCCACGCTGGCCGACCTCTCCGAACTTGTCGCGCGCGGTGAGGCCTCGCCTTTCCGGCGGCTGGTCGTCGAGACGACGGGGCTTGCCGACCCGGCGCCGATCATGCAGGCGGTGATGAGCGACTACCGACTCAGCCGTGCCTACCGCGCCGGCCAAATCGTTGCCACGGTCGATGGCGTCAGCGGGCAGCATTCGATCGGCAGCTTTGCTGAAGCAGCCCAGCAGGTGGCGCTGGCCGATTGCGTCATCGTCACCAAGTCCGATCTGGTCGAGCCCTGGCGGCTCGATGCGCTCGACCGCGACATCCTGGCGACGAACCCATCGGTTCGCCGTCTCGTGTCAAGCCGGGACGAAATCCCTTCGGCGGTGGCGATCTTCGCCGATCACGATCGTCGCGAGCCTCATTTTCTTCAGATGGATACGGGCTCTGCCGCGCCCCGGCACAGCGACGGCATAGACACGTTCACGATCGAGGTGCGACAGCCGGTCGACTGGCCGTTCTTTGTCGACTGGCTGGAGCTTCTGCTGGCGGCGCGCGGCCAGTCGATCCTGCGTGTCAAGGGGCTGTTACCGGTCGCCGGCGACGACCGTCCGGTCGTCATTCACGGCGTTCAGCATGTCGTCTACCCGCCTGAATATCTGGCCGCCTGGCCCGAGGACGCGCCACGCGGCTGGCTGGTCTTCATCGCCCGCGATCTGACGCGAAGCGCCATAACCGCATCTCTGCCGACCGTATTCGCCGCTGACTGAAGCGGACAAGGCCTCGTGCGGCTGCTGCCTGCCGTGTTCGATGCCATCGCCTCGCCATGGCCAGGGACAGGCTGTTCGGTTTCGAATGGCTGCTGCCCGTTCTGTTGCGGCTTCTCTCTCCATTCATCTTGAGAAAAAGGTTCCCGGTGGGGCGTTCCGATTTTCGCATGCAACACTTGACAATCTCATATTGTGATCACACTATGAGATCAAGAATGAAACCGCCGATAGACAAGATGGAGGCTGGTTCCGTTCGAAGAGGAGACTCGGCCTCGGGTCGCAAATCGCGCCGATCGGTGCTGTCAGGGAGGAATTATGATGTATACCTCAAGGTTCGTTCGCAGGACGTTGATTGCAGCAACCGCCGTTGCCGCGGCCATGTTGGCGGGCCAGGCCGCCATGGCCGACGACGTCAACGTTCGTTTCAGCTGGAAGCTGAAAGGCGAATATTCCTTCTTCTATCTGGGGGAGGAAAGGGACCTGTACAAGGATGCCGGCGTCACCCTGAACCTCGGCGAGGGGGCAGGCTCCCAGGCCGCGCTCGGCTCGCTTATCCAGGGTCAGGAAGACGCGGTCGTGATGCCGGGCATCTTTGCGATCTCGGCGATCCAGAAGGGAATGCCCGTCAAGATCATCGCGCTCTATCAGCCGCAGACGCCGATCGCTCTGATCTCCCATTCCGACAATCCGGT
>JAGRLT010000168.1 GCA_020441665.1 Nitratireductor sp. | reverse complement strand
CGACAACATCACGATGGATGTGGAACTGATCGTGCCGATCGCCATGGAAGAGCGCCTGCGCTTCGCCATCCGAGAGGGCGGCCGCACCGTCGGCGCAGGCATCGTCGCAGCTATCGTCGAGTAAGGCGCCGATTGGGGCGTCTGGTAATCCACGGTTGCAATGGAATTGAAAGGCGGGCTGCGGCCCGCCTTTTGCTTGTCCGGCATGCCGCAGGGATCCTGCCGGTTTCGCGAGAAATTGGCTTGCATCGGCTTCCGGTTTGGCTGTATCAAGCGCCTGCCTTGACGGCTACAGGGGTATAGCTCAGTTGGTAGAGCGACGGTCTCCAAAACCGTAGGTCGCGGGTTCAAATCCTGCTGCCCCTGCCATTTTCCTCCGATAATTCAACACGTTACAGCAGCGCCATTTCTGGCGCCGTTATGCTGTTTTACGCCCATCGGCCGCATTCTACAGTTTGTACCGGATTCGCGCCGTCACTGAACAGGCCACGGCGCTGGCGGGATGCAGAAACAGCCTGATGTAGTAATTGACTACACTGTAGTTACCTGCTACATATGCTCCGTGGAAGTCAGCTATACCCGCACCGCATTAAGAGCACTTCGCAGAATGCCCCGCAATTGGTCGGATCGCATACGTTCGAAGATCGAGGCTTATGCGGAAGATCCCGCCTCCCAGGCAAACAATGTCACGGCGCTGCAGGGGCGAGACGGCATCAGGCTGCGGGTTGGCGACTGGCGCGTTATCATGAACTCTGATGGCGAGGTGCTGGATGTTCTCGATATCGCGCCGCGTGGCGGCATCTACAGATAGGAGCGAAGCGATGAATATTACCATTCCGCAGGAAGAATATGACCGGCTGGTGGCGGCGGCAGAGATGCTTTCCGATCTGCAATCCTATGACGGGGCAATGGCCGCGCTGAAAAGCGGCGATGAAGACCTGATCCCCTCAAAATACGTTACCCGTATCCTTGATGGGGAAACCCCTCTTGCCGTGCTCCGCGAATGGCGTGGCTTCAATCAATCTTCCCTGGCCAATGCCTCCGGCGTCAACCGCGTTCAGATTGCGGATATAGAAGCCGGTAGAAGCAATGGTTCCATTGTCACGCTCAAGAAGCTGGCGCAAACCCTTGGCATTGCCATTGACGATTTGGTCTAGCAAGCAACAGGGCGGCTGGCTGCGCCACCATTCGGCGCAGACATGCTGCATGTGAAATCACCGCTCGAACGCGGTTCTCCGTAGCAAAATCCAGCCTTGATTGTACAATGCATTCCGGTAAGATCATGAATGTTATGGGGTATCCGGATCGGTTCTACAGCCTCCCAAAGCCGTAGGTCGCGGGTTCAAATCCTGCTGCCCCTGCCAAATTCTCTTCGGAAAGTCGCGTGCGGCATGGCAAAGATCAGGGCGCTTCTGTTCGACAAGGACGGCACGCTGCTGGATTTCGAGAGCACCTATGGCGCGGCGACCGCGAAGGTGCTGATGACGCTGGCAAAGGGCGATCTTCCCCTGGCGCGCCAGCTTGCCGAACCCGCCGAATTCGACCTTGCCAGCACCCGGTTTGCCCCCGGTTCGATGATCATTGCCGGAACGGCGCGCGACATGGCGGCCGCCTGGGCGGACCTGCTCGGCGAGCCCGACCGGGATGCCCTCGTCCGGCGGATCGACACGCTCTATCTCGAACATTCGAGCGCCGCGGTAACGCCGTTCGACTATACGCGCGGCACGCTCGACGCCCTGATCGCCATGGGCCTGCCGCTGGGCATCGCCACCAACGATTCGGATGCCGGGGCGCGCGACCATGCCGAACAGGCGGGGATCGCCGATTGTTTCGCCTTCATCGCCGGCCATGACAGCGGCTACGGGCAGAAGCCAGGCCCGGGCATGGTGCTGGCCTTCGCCGAGGCGACCGGCCTTGAGCCCGGCGAAATCGCCATGGTGGGCGACAGCGCCCATGACATGCAGTGCGCCCGCGCGGCCGGCGCGCTTGCCGTGGCGGTTACCAGCGGCATGACCGGCGAGGAACACTTGCGGGACGTTGCCGACCACGTCCTGCCCGGCATCGACGCCCTGCCCGCGCTCATTGCCCGGATCAACGGATAACGCCGCTTGCCGGGGCGCGGATTTCCGGTTCAAACTGGCGCGGCGCAACCCGTTCGAAAGTCCGCCATGACCGACTACAAGACGCTGATCGATGCCGAGACCTGGGCCTTCATCGAGCAGACCCATGCCTGCTATCCCGAGGACACGGCCCGTCGCGGGGTCACCGAGCAGCGCGCAATCTACGACGCCATGTGCCGGTCGTTTCATGCCGGCCATCCGCCGGGCGTCAGCGCCCGCAACGACAGTCTCGACGCCGGCGGGCGGCGCATTCCGATCCGGCGCTACGCACCGCCCTCGCCTGCCGCTGGCGGCGCGCTGGTGGTCTACTATCATGGCGGCGGCTTCGTCGTCGGCGGGCTGGAAAGCCATGACGATGTCTGCGCCGAGCTCTGCGCGGCGACCGGCTATCCGCTCGTCTCGGTCGATTACCGGCTGGCGCCCGAACACGTCCATCCCGCCCAATCCGACGATGCGCTTGCCGCCTATCGCCAGTTGGCGGCGGAACGGGACGGCCCGCTCCTCCTGTGCGGCGACAGTGCCGGCGGCACGCTGTGCGCCGGCATCGCCCACCGCATGCGCGGCGATGCGAAAGCGCCCACCGGACAGGTTCTGATCTATCCGATGCTTGGCATCGGCAGCAACCGGGGCAGCTATGTCGCCCATGCCCATGCCCCGATGCTGCCGGCCGCCGATTGCGCCGCCTATGTGGAACTGCGCACCGGCGGCGCGGCGGTCGAAAACGATCCGGCCTATTTCGCGCTAACGGATACGGATTTTTCCGGCCTGCCGCCGACGGTGATGATCTCGGCCGAATGCGATCCGCTCAACGACGACTGCCGGGACTATCGCGACGCCATCCTTGCCGCCGGCGGCAGGGCACACTGGATCGAGGGCAAGGGACTGGTGCACGGCTTCCTGCGCGCGCGCCATTCGGCCACCCGCGCGCGGCAGCGCTTTGCCCAGATCGTCCAGGCCGTCGCGGCGCTGGGCCGGGGCGAATGGCCGTATTGATATTTCGGGGACAGTTTACTTAATTCGGCGCGCGCAGCAGCGCCGGCCGCGATGCCGAATTAAGTAAACTGTCCCCGAAATATCAGGTCAGGAACGGCTTTGCCTTCATCGTCTCGGGAACCGCCGCCCCCAGCCGCCCGAGGATGGTCGGCGCGAGCTGCAGCTGATCGATCACCGTATCGGCCGACGGCCCCTTGCCGCCGCCGAACCAGTAGAGCGCCGCCTCCTGTTGCAGATCCTCACGGCCGCCGTGATGGCCGCGATCGGTCTGGCCGTGATCGGCGGTGACGATCACCTCATAGCCCATTTCAAGCCATTTCGGCAGGAAGGCGGCCAGCATCGAATCCATCGCGAAACAGGCATGGTCCATGGGGTGATTGTCATGGCCGAAGCGGTGGCCCATGGAATCGAGCGTGCAGGTGTGGAGAATGCCGTAATCGATGGCGAAGCGGGCGCAAAGCATGGTCAGCGTCGCGAACAGGTCGACATCGCTCGGCGTCATCTGGTTGTCGCCGTTGTAGCCGGTCATGGTGTGAAAGCGGCCATGATGGATCGGCCCATCCGGCTCGTCATATTCGATGTCGCGAACGTAATCGAAGGGATAGCGGTTGAAGAATTCCGACCAGTAGGAATGGGTCACGGCACCGGTCCTGCCGCCCGCCCGGCTGATCTCGGAGAACAGATCGGGGAAGCCGACGCGAAAGCGCACCTCGTTCGACAGGATGCCGTGACGCTGCGGCGGCACCCCGGTATGGATCGAGGCGTAGCAGGGGCCGGAGATCGACGGCAGGCAGGCGCGCACTTTCCACACCCTCGCATCGCCATGGCTGACCCAGCCTTCGAGATTGCCGAACAGGCGGCGGAAATTGCGCCAGGGAACGCCGTCGAGGATGATCAGCAGCAGCTTGTTTTTCATCGCCTTCCACCTGTCAGATTCGAATTGGCCAGCGGCGCAGCAGACCATGGCTTTTGCCGCTTGCCAAGCGGCGGTAAAACAAATCACAGTGTCGAAAACAGCGTGCGCGGGAGGCGTAGATGCGGACTGTAACGGACTTCCCGCGCAAGGTCGTGGTCGACGAGAATTGCCTCATCCCGATGGAAGATGGCTGCCGCCTTTCGGCGCGGATATGGATGCCGGAGGATGCGACGGACGCGCCGGTGCCGGCGATCGTCGAGCACCTGCCCTATCGCAAGCGCGACGGCACGATTGCCCGCGACGAGCGCACCCATCCCTGGTTTGCCGGCCATGGCTATGCCTCGATCCGGGTCGACATGCGCGGCAACGGCACCTCCGACGGGCTGATGGACGACGAATATACGGAACAGGAATGGCGCGACGCCTGCGACGTCATTGCCTGGGCGGCAGGCCAGCCCTGGTGCAATGGCAAGGTCGGCATGATGGGCATTTCATGGGGTGGGTTCAATGCGCTGCAGGTGGCGGCACTGCGCCCGCCGGCGCTCAAGGCGATCATCACGCTGTGTTCGACCGTCGATCGCTATAGCGACGACATCCACTACAAGGGCGGCTGTCTTCTGAACGAGAATTTCGGCTGGGCCTCGACCATGCTGGCCTATTCGTCGCGGCCGCCGGATGCCGAGCTCGTGGGCGATCGCTGGCACGAAATGTGGCGCCACCGGCTCGAAAACCAGCCCTTCCTTATCGAAACCTGGCTACGCCATCCCTGGCGCGACGGCTATTGGAAGCACGGCTCGGTCTGCGAGGACTATGGCGCGGTCGAGGCCGCGACGCTGGCGATCGGCGGCTGGCATGACGGCTATCGCAATACGATGGCGCATCTGGCCGAAAACCTTTCCGCGCCGGTCAAGGCGATCGCCGGCCCGTGGATCCACAAATACCCGCATATCGCCAAGCCCGATCCGGCAATCGATTTCCTAAGCGAGGCCAAGCGCTGGTGGGACCGATGGCTGAAGAGCGAAGAAACCCGGGTCGAGGCCGACCCGGCCTTCCGGCTCTGGCTGATGGCATCGGTGCGGCCCGAGCGCTGGCTGCCCGCCCGGCCGGGGCGCTGGATCGCCTGCGAGACATGGCCCGATCCGGCAATCGGGGTGCGGACGCTGGCGCTCGGCAGACACCGGTTGGGCGAGGCGGAGCCCTTCTCGCTTGCCGTCTGCTCGCCACAGGATTGCGGCCTGCAATCGGGCGAATACTTCCCGTTCTGCTATGGCGAGGAACTGCCGGGCGAACAGAGCGGCGAGGACGAGCGCTCGCTGTGCTTCGATGGCGGGGTACTTGAAGAACCGCTCGACATCGTCGGTGCGCCGGTGGCGAAGCTCCGGCTGTCCTCCGACCGGCCCTGCGCCCAGATCGCGGTGCGGCTGTGCGATTTGCGGCCGGACGGCACCTCGGCGCTGATCACTTTCGGCCTGCTCAACCTGACCCATCGCGTGTCGCATGATGCGCCGCAACCGCTGGTGCCGGGCGAGATGATCGAGATCGCCCTGCCGCTCGACCAGATCGCCTATCGCATTCCGGCCGGCCACCGTCTGCGGCTTGCCGTCTCGACCGCCTATTGGCCGTTCATCTGGCCATCGCCGGAAACTGCCACGCTGACGCTTGAGGCCGGATCGCTCGACCTGCCGATACGACCGCTCGCGGCCGGGGACGAATGGGCGTTCGACGGGCCGCAGGGCGCGGCGGAATGGCGGACGGAGACGATCCGGCCGGCGCGCTACGACCGGCGCATCGAGCATGATGGCGAGAGCGGAAGGGTGACGGTGGCGATCGACAGCGATGACGGCGAGCGGCGCGATCTCAATCACGGCCTCATCTCCGGCTCGGCGACGCGGGAGCGCTGGTCGATCCATCCCGATGACCCGAATTCCGCTGTTGCCGAGATCGGGACGGAAACCGTCGGCGGGCGCGAAGGCCGGATGTGGAAGACGATGGTCGAGACCCGGATGACCTCGGACAGGGCGCATTTCTTCGTTTCGGCAAAACTCACCTGCTACGAGAACGATACGGTGACCTTCGAGAAGCATTTCAACGACAGGATCGCGCGCAGGCTGGGGTAGCTACGTGCCGCAAAAGGTCTTGTGGACGACTTCCTCGGGCTTTGGCGGCAGGGTGAAGCGTTCGAGGCCCTCGCGCCGGGTGAAGGGCTGCGAAATGGCCTCAAGCAGCCGGTCCATCACCGAAAAATCGCCCTCGCCTTCGCCGGCGGCAATGGCTTCGGCCACAAGGTGGTTGCGCGCAATGTAGAGCGGGTTCACCCGGCGCAGGCGCGATGCGACAGCCGTTTCGGCTTCGAGCCGGTTCCGCCATCGCGTGTGCCAGTCCCGCCAGCCTTCGAGTGCTGCAAGCGGCCCGGCATCAGCTTCCCCGCCCTCGGCAAGCTCCGCCAGGGCGGCGAAGCAGTTGGTGAAATCGGATGCCCCTTTCTGCATCAGGCTGACGAAATCGATGATCAATTGCCGGTCGTCTTCGCCCGCCTCGGCGAGCCCGAGCTTGGCGCCCATCCGCTTGAGCCAGTGGCGGTTGAAGATCGTGCTGAAGCCGCCCAGGGTTTCGGTCGCCAGCGCGACCGCCCTGTCCTGGTCGGCATCGATCAGCGGCAGCAGCGCCTCGGCAAGACGGGCAAGATTCCATTGGGCAATCGTCGGCTGGGCGCCATAGGCATAGCGGCCCTGCTGGTCGATCGAGGAATAGACCTTGTAGTGATCGTATGCGTCGAGGAAGGCGCAGGGGCCGTAATCGATGGTCTCGCCCGAGACCGTCATGTTGTCGGTGTTCATCACGCCGTGGATGAAGCCGACCGACATCCATCGGGCGATCAGTTCGGCCTGGCGGGCAATGACCGCTTCGAGCAGGGCGAGCGCCGGACTGCCGGTATCCGCCAGGGTCGGATAGTGGCGGGCAATCGTGTAGTCGAGCAGGACCTTCAGATTGGCGGTATCGCCGCGCGCGGCGAAGTGCTGGAAGGTGCCGACACGGATATGGCTCGCCGCGACGCGGGCGAGCACGGCGCCGGGAAGTATGTCCTCGCGCAGCACTGGCTGGCCCGTCGCGGCAATCGCCAGGCTGCGCGTCGTCGGGATGGCGAGCGCATGCATCGCCTCGCTGATGATGTATTCGCGCATCACCGGGCCAAGGGCCGCCCGGCCGTCGCCGCCGCGCGAATAGGGCGTCGGGCCCGACCCCTTCAGATGGATATCGTAGCGCTTGCCGTCGGTGGCGATCACCTCGCCGATCAGCGCGGCGCGGCCATCGCCGAGCCCCGGATTGAACTGGCCGAACTGGTGGCCGGAATAGGCCATGGCGAGCAGCCGGCCGTCATGGGCCGTGACCCCGCTGCCGGTCAGCAACCGGGCCAGTTCCTCCCGATCGACGGCTTCAAGATCGAGGCCGAGGAATTCCGCCAGTTTCCGATTGAGCCGGAGGATCTGCGGCTGCTTGACCGGAACGGGCCGCACCAGCGCATAGAAGGCTGGCGGCAATCCGGCATAGCTGTGCTCGAAGCCGAGCCGGGCCTCGAGACCCGCGCTCTGCGACGCCGTGTGCGGGGTCAGGGGGATTGAAGGCGATTTGGCCGGCCGGTTTGAATTTTCCAGTTCCATGTTTCAAACATAGGGCATTTCGGGCAAACATGCATCCTGCCCGATCCGATATCGACTCACCGCGGGCATAAAGAAGCAGTGGCCGACCATGAGCGCAGTCCACGAAATCGAAGACAGTGCCGAGCTTGAACTGCCGGACCGGGCCGGCGGGCGCACCTTCCGGCCGCATTGGCAATTGTTCGTGCCGACCCTGGTGATCCTGATCGGCTATGGCCTGTCGCTGCTCTATCTGTGGGCCACGGGGCGGGCCGACGGCGCGCTGTTCCGGCTTTGCGCCATCGTGGCGGCGGTTGGCGTGCCGCTGCTCGCAGCCCATGCCTTCCTGCGCTACGAGACGGTTCGCGTGCGGCTCTACAAGGATCGGCTACGCTATCATCCAGGCTGGCCGAAGGACCGGGTGCGCGAAGTGCCGGGCGATCTGATTTCGTCGGTGCGGGTCAAGCGCGGACTGGGCGGCCGGTTGTTCGGCGGCGGCACGGTGGTGATCGGCCTGTCGGCCGGCGGGCGCATTGCCATTGCCGATCTCAGCCGGCCGGACGAACTCGCGCGCGAGATCGGGCAGCTGCGCAAGAACTGATAGCGGTTTCCGGCCCGCTACAGGTTCTGGCCGGCGCGCTCCTTTGCATCGACCTCGATCCCCTCGACAATATAGCGCAGATCGCCGCGCTCGATGGCATCGAGCGGCCAGCAGGTGGTGAGCGCGATCAGCCGTTCCGGCGCGTCGCGGTCGATCCCCGGCGCGTCGTAGCGCGCGACCCAGGCGCGGCGGATGCGGTATTGCCGCACGGTGCCGTCGCCGGTCTCGACCAGCACGGTGTCGCCCTTTTGCAGATCGCCGAGCCAGGCGAAATGGGTGTCGCGATGGGCGGAAAAGACCGCCGTGCCGGTCTCTCCCGGCAGTGCCGTGCCGGGCACATGGCCCGGGCCGAAGGCCAGCGCCTCGCCGCTGACGGCGTCGAGCACGATGTTGCGGATCCCGAGACGGGGCGCGGTGATGCGGGCCATCGGCCGGATATCGGCCCATCCCCAGGGCTTGTCGGCCGGCCTGGAGGACGACGCGGTCAGGAAGGCGCGGTCGAGCAGGAACTGCGCCATGACCGCCTTGCCCTTGATCCAGACGCCGTTGCCGAACAGCGCCAGCCCGGCGGCAAACACCGCCGCGACCACGGCATGGTGCCAGCGCAGGCGGGAAACCGCGCGCGCCAGCCGGGAGCTGACCTGCGCCTCCCGCCTCATGGCAGTTGCTTCCAGTCGTCGCGGCGGCGGGCCTGCTCGGTGCGGATGACCTTGCGACCGAAACTGCCATAGGCACGGGCGAGGATCGCGGTGAAGGCGGCCAGCAGCATCAGCAGGATGCCGAGCAGCATGTTGCGTTCGGCGGGCGTCGCCGATTGCGGCAGCAGCACGGCCTTGTTGGCGCGGGCAAGTTCAGCCGCCGCTTCCTGGCTCGACGCCGCGATGATGGTGCCGGCAACCTGCTGGCGGAACCGCTGCAGGAAGGCCTTCTGCGGCGCCGGCAGCGCCTGTTCGCCATCGCCGAACCATTTGTCCGCGTCCCAGCCCGCCGGCAGGTTGAGCGGCAGCTTGGTGGTGGCAACGCCCTCGCCCTGCGGCCGGGTGACCTTGACGTCGACGGCGACCAGCGAGGTGCGGCTCGATACCAGGTGGTGGGCGAGCGCAACCGCCTCGACCGAGCGGTCGACCGCCTCCCAATCCATCCCGTTGGCTCCACCATAGGAGCGCTGGGCCTCGAGCGAGGCGATCTTGCGGCGGGCCCATAGCTTGCCGATACCCTCGCCCGGCGCCGCATCGGCGAGGTTCATGTTGACCTGCCAGGGCTTGCCGGCGAATTCACCCGCAATGGCGAGCTGGCCGTCGAGCTTGTCGGCGATGGCGGCCAGAACCACCGGCTCGCCCTTGTAGAGATCGGGCAGAGGGTCGGGACTGGCCTCAGACAGCTTTACCCCTTCCCCCTGCACCGACAGCCCGGTCATGACCGGGTTTTCCAGCTTGGCGAAGAAGGCACCCATCTTCTCCTGCACCTCGTTCACCGCGCCGATCTGGGTGAAGGTTCCGCGGCCGATTTCGGCGGCCCGCGTCATGAAGAACGAATTCGGCGCCGAGCCGATGCCGACGGTGAAGACGCGGCTGCGGCCGCGCTCCTGGGCGATGGCGTCGAACAATTGCTGTTCGTTGCCGATGGCGCCGTCGGTGATGAAGACGACCTGGCGAACGCGGCTGGTGTCGCCGCGATGGCGGTCGATGAGCGCGGCGTGCAGCGCGGGCAGCATTTCCGTGCCGCCATCCGCCGTCAGCCGCTGCACGAAGGCGCGGGCAATGCCGATATTCTCGCCATCGGCGCGCACCGCATCGTCGAACAGGACCTCGAACGTGTCGTCGAAGCGCACCACGTTGAAGGTGTCGGCCGGCTTCAGCCGCGACAGGGCGTCATCGAGGGCAAGCTTTGCCTGCTCGATGCTTTCGCCCGCCATCGAGCCCGAATTGTCGATGATGAAGATGACCTCGCGGTCCTTCTTCGGCAGTTGATCGACGGCGATCTCCGGCGGGGTCAGGAAGGCGAGCAGATAGTGTTTGCCGTCGACTTCCTCGCTGAACAGCGCGGCACCCGGGGCATCGCCTTTGGCGCGCCAGTTCAGTTCGAAGTCGCGGTCGGCGGGAACGCTGTCGTTCTTGAGAGAAAGAATGCGAACCGAATCGCCCTCGCTGCGCTCGATCAGCTCATGATAGGGGCTGTCGACCGAGCCGATCGGAAATCCGGCGGCGAGCCTGACGGTGAGCGTCACCGGGTTGATTTTCGCGTTCTCGCGCGGATCGAGCATGGGGGCCTCGATGGTCTCGCGATCGGGCACCGGATCGACCACGCCGAAGCCGCCGCCATTCTCGCCATTGGGCGAGAAATCGACGGTCTGGATCACCGGATCGGGGCTGTAGCGCGGCGCCACCACCATGGGAAAGCGCAGCGAAAACAGGCCGTTATCCTGCCTTACGGTTTGCTGATACTCGATGTAGACGATGACGGTCTCGCCCGGGCCGATATTGGCGATGTTGTTGGTGAAGAGATTGTCGCGCTGCTGTTCCAGCAGGGCGGCCTTCCTGCCCTCGCGCTTGGCCTCTTCATAGATCTGGCGCGCTTCCTCGCGCACCTTGATGACGCCCTCGATCAGCCGGTCGCCGACGCGCATGCGCAGCGTGTCGACGGCGCTGTTTTCGGGCAGCGGAAAGACATAGATGCCCTCGACCCAGCCATCGGCGGGGTTTTCGAAGCGCTGGGTGACCTTGACCCGGGCGATCGGACCGTTGACGGCGATGTCGACATCGCTGGCAAGGCGCGGCGCCTCGACATACTGCCCTTCCCGGTTGGACGGCAGCAGCAGGGCACCGGTATTCATGTCGTTGGGGCGCACATAAGTCGCCCTGATCACCGGAGCGTCGATCGCGGCGGCTTGCTGGGCCAGCGCCTTGCCGGCCGTCGCCATCACCGCGAAGCTGGCAAGGGCGATCGCCAGGATAATCGCGAGGTTGATGCCGACATGCAGCATGGCGAGCGGCATGCGGGCGGTCAGCCGGGTGCGGCAAAAGAAATCGTCAGCCGGCCGAAGGCCGTCCCACCGGACCGTGGACGGACCGGATGGACGCGGTTGGGTGACGAAGGCACCGGAGCCGCGGACGGGCTTGGTGACGAAGCGAGTGCGATCCTGCATGGTTCTCCCCTCCAGGATGGCCGGACGGCACAAGAACGTGCCCCGGCCGGATGCATGAGCCCGGGAGCGGCCCACTTTGCTCCCTTGGCGGAAATGAAAGCGGACGATGCGATACGGGACTTTCCGCGTTCAGGGTGTGATCAACACCACACTCAAATTGAAAGCAGGATGCGGCGGCGCCATGCCCGAAAAGGGGCGTAGACGGACAGTTTTTGCGGCGGGAATGGGGCGGGTCTTCGCGGTTTTTTCTTTGATTCCAGCAAATTAGAGCGTGTCTTGTTTAGATGGAATCGTATCAGATGCGCCGTATGAAGCGATGCCCGAGGCAGCGGCGGCGGCGCTGTGCGGTCAAAACAAAACCCCGCCGGCGGGCACCGGGCGGGGTTTGGTGTAGACGGGAGGTCGTCTTGAAGGCTTAGCGACCGGCCGATTCCGAGCCGACTTTGCCATTTTTCAGCGTGGCGGAAACGGAGGGGCGCAGGGCTTTCTCAGCCATGTTGTGGCGGCTGGAAACGCAATGGCGCATGCCGAGTTTCAGGCCGTAGGCAATTTCGCGGAAGGTGTCGATCATGGTTTTTGCTCCAGCAGGCAGTTGCGGGTTGAACCGCCGGGCACCGACATGCGCTTCGCATATCCGCCCGGGAGGTTGCCTGCCGCCTCTCTACGCTTCCGCTCGGAGAGTCACAAATGCCCGATTTGCATAGCGGGGATGCGGCGAGGGCATGGGCGGGATGCCCTACTTCTCCTCCCGCCCCTCGCCGGCTTTGCCCCGCCGCGCCGCCCAGGCAAGCGCCACCAGCCCGCAGACGATGGCGACCACCGGCGCGATGGTGAAGGCCATGCCCATGGCGATGCCGCCATTCATGTCGTGACCGCCGGACAGCGATACGGCGAGCGGATAAAGCGCGACCATGGAAAACAGGTAGCCGCCGATGACGGCAGCGAGGAAAAGGAGAAGTTTCTGAAATCCGCTCATGAGGGAGCCCGCCTGCAGGTGCCGAAGAGGGATGATGAGGCCTGCAAATCGGCGCCGGGTCAAGGGCGATGTGGACAGGCCGGCAACTTTGCGAGCAGGTCTTCGCGCTGCCCCGAAAGGCCGCAACACGTCTTGTTACGACACGTGCAACAAGTTGAATTCAAATAGTTTTCCTGGCTGAAACCAGGCTTTATCGGCAGCCATGAATTCGCACCTTTTCCGCCGGAAAGCCGCCACGATGGGCCAACACCCTGTTGGCAGCGCGGCACTGCGATGGTGCGGGGCCGGCGCTCAACCGAGAGAAAATACCCAAGGAGGTATGTCATGAAGAAACTCGTACTCGCCCTTTCGCTCGCCGGATTTTCCATCCTGCAGGCTCCCGCATTTGCCCAGGAAGCCGACTTCATGAAGGTCGATGCTGATGGCGACGGCCTGGTGACCATGGACGAGGCGGCAGCCGCCGGCTGGACCTGGACCGAAGACGACTTCAAGGCCGCCGATGCCGATGGCGATGGCAGCCTGAACGCCGAGGAATTCGCCGCGGCGGCCGGCTAGAGCCTTTCAGAGCCTTGGGGCTGCTGCCGGTTGACGGGCGCCCCCCCGGTCCGGTTCCGGCAGCATTCAGGAAGGCCATTCGCGGCAGGTCCGCGGATGGCCTTTTGCGTCTTCCGATGCCTGCCGGCGCAGGGTGCGGCTGGGGTGCCGGAGGAGCACGAAGCGCATGAAACTATTTGTTTTCCGCCCCCTCGCACGGCCACGAATCCGCCGCAATCCGGGAGCGATTTTCCGCCTGCCGCAGGGGATGGAAATGAGGTGATGGACCCATTCGGTCACGGCCTCTGCCCGCTGCGGTGTTTTATCGGAGTTTTCCAGAAATGAAGAAGATTGTACTGGCGCTGGTTGTTGCCGGCTTTGCCTCTGTTGCCGCCCAGGCCGCTGAAATGGACTTTGCCACCGTCGATGCCGACGGCAATGGCAGCGTTTCCATGGAAGAAGCCACCGCTGCCGGCTGGGAGTGGAGCGAGGAAGAGTTCAACGCGGCCGATAGCGATGGCGATGGCGGGCTGAACGCCGAGGAATTTGCCGCCGCGGCTGCCCAATAACCGGACGCCGGTTGTCATTCGGGCCGTATCGCGGCCCGCAATCGACCCCGAACGAAACCCCCGGAAGCAAGCGCTCCGGGGGTTTTTGCTTGTCCGCGCAAGGCCGCCGGAGCCTTCAGACCACCGTGGTGGTGACCTCGATATTGCCTCGGGTCGCGTGGGAATAGGGGCAGATCGTATGCCCGGCCTCAGCGACCCGCGCGGCTTCCGCCTTGTCGACGCCGGGAAGATGGACTTCGAGATCGACGGCGAGGCCGAAACCGGTATCGCTGCGCGGGCCGATGCCGACGGTCGCCTTCACGGTCGCGTCGCCGGGCACCTTTGCCAGGCTCGCATCCTGCGTGGTGGCGTATTTCATCGCGCCCAGATAGCAGGCCGCGTAGCCGGTGGCGAACAATTGCTCGGGATTGACGCCGTCGCCGCTGCCGCCCAACGCCTTGGGCGGTGCGAGCTTCACATCCACCGCGCCGTCCTCGGTCTTCGAATGGCCTTCCCGGCCGCCGGTTGCTGTTGCGGAAATTCGGTATTTGATATCGGTTGCCATAAGGTGCTTTCTCCGGGACCGCCGGTAAGGTATGTGCTGCGCCAAAGCAGATCCGTCTTGAATGCCGCGACCGTCTGCCTGCCCTTGGTAGCGGAAAAGGTTCCTCCATACCATCTTGAACTCGCCCGGGCGTCCGTGACGCGATACGGCACCGGCGGGACATGGCGGAAAATGGCACTACTCTCCTGACATGCTGCTGTCAGGAGGAAGGGATGCGGGCGGGCGCCGCCCCTTTTCTTCGCCCCGCTTCCGGCCCATATTCGCGCCATGACCGACTCCCGAAAAAAACCATCCGGTTTCGCCGAAAAACCCCAGCCGGACCTCGAGGGCATGGCGCTCGAAGGCGGCGCGCTGGATGACTGGCTGCGGCTGGCCGAGGAGGAAGAGGCCAGGCGTGCCCGCGACGACGAGATGCGCCGCATCCGCTCGGAAGCCGGCAAGCATCGGCTGAAGGTGCAGAAGGCGCGGCAGAGAACGGAAGATGGCATTTCAGAGAGCGAGGAGCGACCTTCCTCCGTGGCAGGGCAAGCGAGCGAAGCGAGTGCCAGCCCCCAAGCAAGTAAAATGGCGGACGGCGGCGCGGACGCGCCGGCGGAAAAGAAGATAAAAGCGAAGCGGTCGCGCAGCGCACCGGTGAGCGAAAAAAGATCCTCGCGCGGCATTATCGGCGGCACCAGCGATCCGCGCGAGCGGGCCGCGGCGGGCCTCAATCCGGTGGCGGGCATCGACGTTTCGCTGGAGGAGGCCGAAAAATACCTTTCGACCGCCGGTGTAACCGCAACATCTTCCGCGCTCGAAACCCTGCTCAAGGCGGGCGATCCGAACCTGGTCGAGGGCTGGGTGCCGCACCGTCCCGAGCGGCCGGAGAAGTCGGAAGGCGGCATCGCGCTCAAAATGGTGACCGAGTATCAGCCCTCGGGCGACCAGCCGACGGCGATTGCCGATCTGGTGGCCGGCGCCGCGGACAACGACCAGACCCAGGTGCTGCTCGGCGTTACCGGCTCGGGCAAGACCTTCACCATGGCCAAGGTGATCGAGGAGACCCAGCGCCCGGCGCTGATCCTCGCCCCCAACAAGACGCT
>JAGRLT010000167.1 GCA_020441665.1 Nitratireductor sp. | reverse complement strand
TGGTGGCCGTCAGAACGCCAACCGTGCCATAGGCGACGAACGGCGCGTTGAAGGTGACGAAATCCTTCAGCAGGGTGGGCGCGTCGGCGAAATAGAAGATCCAGGCGCCGCCGGTCAGGACCGCGATGACGATCCAGGTGACATGCTTGAGCACCCGCTTGCGGATCTTGTCGAAATTCCAGGGCGCCTTGTCGAGCTTGATGCGGGCATTGCGGTCGCCCTCGAAAAAGCGCTCGACGACGAGAAAGAGATCGGTCCACACGGTCTGCGGGCAGGTATAGCCGCACCAGGCGCGGCCGGCGACGGAGGTGACGAGAAACAGGCCGATGCCCGCCATCACCAGAAGGCCGGCGATGAAGATGAATTCCTGCGGCCATATCTCGATGAAGAAGAAGTAGAAGCGGCGATTGGGAAAATCGATCAGCACCGCCTGATCGGGCGCGAAGGCGCCGCGGTCCCAGCGGATCCACGGCGTCAGATAATAGATGCCCAGCGTGACCGCCATGACGATCCATTTCAGGCGCCGGAAGAAACCGCTGGCCCGCTTGGGATGGATCTTCTGCCGAGCCGCATAAAGCGGCGCGTTCTTCGCCTTCGCGCCGGCATTGATCGCGGCAACGTCGTGGGCCTCGATATCCGGCTGTTTGATCAGGGTGGTGGCCATCGGGCTCGCGCCAATCATTGTTGTGTCAGTGACCGCCGATATACGGGCGGGATCGAACCGCAAGCCTTGATTCAAGTCAAGTCGGGGCAAAGGCCGGGTGACCCCGGCCCCCGCGTGGTTGCGGCAAACGGACTATTCGCCGCCGCCCAGCGAATGGACGAAGACGGCCAGTTGCTTGATCGTCGTGTCGCCCAGCCGCTCGCCCCAGGCCGGCATGACGCCCTGCCGGGGCCGGGTGACCTGGGCAACGATGTCGGCATGCTCGCCACCATAAAGCCAGATCGCGTCGGAGAGGCGCGGCGCGCCGACCTCGCGCATCCCCTCGCCCGCATCGCCGTGGCAGGCAGCGCAATTGTCGGCGTAAAGCGCCTCGCCGCGGCCGGCGGCCTCGGCATCGAATTCCTGGTTCGACACCTTGCGCACGAACCAGGCGACGTCGCTGATTTCCGCGCTCGAAAGGATTTCATCGGCGCCAAAGGCCGGCATGTCAGAAACCCGGGTATCATCGTCGCCGGGATGGCGGATGCCGTGCTGCAGGGTCAGATAGATGTCATCGACCGTGCCGCCCCAGATCCAGTCGTCATCGTTGAGGTTGGGGTAGCCCGGCGAGCCCGTGGCGCCCGAACCGTGACACTGGACGCAGTTGACCTTGAAGGCCGCCGAACCGCCCGATACGGCGAACTGGGTCAGTTCGCCATCGGCCTGGATCGCGCCGACATCGGTCGCCTCGAGCTTGGCGAGATAGACCGACTGCGCCTGCTTGGCGGCGTCGATGCTCTCGCTCAGCGCGCCGCGGCTCGACCAGCCCAGCACGCCGGCGGTCGATGAATTGATCAGCGGCCAGGCCGGATAGGCGATGGTGTAGATGACGGCCCAGACGATGGTCGCGTAGAACGACCACAGCCACCAGCGTGGCAGCGGGTTGTTCAGTTCCTTGATGCCGTCCCAGCTATGGCCGGTCGTCTCCACGCCGGAGATTTCATCGATATCGGGGCCATGTTCATGCCCGTTCTGGTTGTTGTCGGCCATTAGAACTTCTCCTCCGGAACGCGTTCCGGTGCATTGGTTTCGCGAAAGGGAATGTTCGCTGCATCCTGGCTCATGGACTTGGAGCCCGGGCGGAACACCCAGAGCGCCGCGCCCGCGAAAATCAGGAACATGTAGAGCAGTCCCCAACTGTCGGCGAAGGTGCGCATCGATTGATAGTCGAAATCCATCCTTCCCTCCTATCGCGATGCGGTGCCGGGCTCGTAGGTCGAGAAATCGACCAGCGTGCCGAGCATCTGCAGGTAGGCGACGAGCGCATCCATCTCGGTGAGCCGCGAGGGATCGCCGTCGAAATCGCCGAGCACGGCCTTGGGATAGCGCTCCTCGACGCCCGAAGTATCGGCATCGGGATCGGCCTGGCTGCGCAGGTCCTCCTCGGCCGCCGCGATCATCTCGTCCGAATAGGGCACGCCGACGCGCCGGTTGGCGACGAGCCGGCCGGTGATGTTTGCGGCATCGAGGTCGGTTTCGCCGAGGAAGGCGTAGGAGGGCATGATCGATTCAGGCACCACGTCGCGCGGCTCGGTGAGATGCTGGACGTGCCAGTCGTTGGAATAGCGCCCGCCGACGCGCGCCAGGTCCGGCCCGGTGCGCTTCGATCCCCACTGGAAGGGGTGGTCGTACATCGATTCGGCCGCCAGGCTGTAATGGCCGTAGCGCTCGACCTCGTCGCGGAACGGGCGGATCATCTGCGAATGGCAGACATAGCAGCCCTCGCGGATATAGATGTCGCGCCCGGCAAGCTCGAGCGGCGAATAGGGCCGCATGCCTTCGACCTTCTCGATGGTGTTTTCGAGATAGAAGAGCGGCGCTATCTCCACGATGCCGCCCACGGTGACCACTGCGAAGGAGGCAACCAGCAGCAGGGTCGCGTTGGTTTCGAGAACCTTGTGTTTGTCGAGAATACCCATGATACGGACTCCTATTCGGCCGGCTGCAGGGCGGGGGCTTCCGCCCCCATCGCCACCTCTTCGCGGATGTCGCCGCGAATGGTCCGGTAAAGGTTGTAGGCCATGATCAGCGAACCGGCGAGGAAGAACAGGCCGCCGACCATGCGCATGACGAAGTAGGGATGCATGGCTTCGACGGCTTCCGCGAAGGCGTAGACCAGGTAACCCTGCGCATCGTATTCGCGCCACATCAGGCCCTGCTGGATGCCGGCGACCCACATGGTGGCGGCGTAGATCACGATGCCGAGGGTTGCGAGCCAGAAGTGCCAGTTGACGAGGCGCAGGCTGTAGAGCCGCCGGCGGTTCCACAGTTTCGGCACGAGATAGTAGAGCGCGCCGAAGGTGATCATGCCATTCCAGCCAAGGGCGCCGGAGTGAACATGGCCGATCGTCCAGTCGGTATAGTGCGACAGGGAGTTGACCGCCTTGATCGACATCATCGGGCCTTCGAAGGTGGACATGCCGTAGAAGGCGA
>JAGRLT010000166.1 GCA_020441665.1 Nitratireductor sp. | reverse complement strand
TGCTGAAAGTGCCGCCGCAGGACGCGGTGGCGCGCGTCGCAGCGCTTGTCGAGGAGCGCAAGCGGCTCGAGCGTGAGCTTGCGGAAGCCAGGAAGAAGCTTGCCCTGGGCGGTGGCGCCGGCGGCGGCGCGGCGGCCGAGGAAATCGGCGGAGTGAACTTCCTCGGCCAGGTGCTCGACGGTATCGCGGCGAAGGACCTCAAGGGTCTGGTCGACGAGGCCAAGGCGCGCATCGGTTCGGGCGTCATCGCCATGGCCAGCGTGTCGGAGGACGGCAAGGCGGCCGTGGTCGTCGGCGTTACCGACGATCTGACCGGCAAGGTCAGCGCCGTCGATCTGGTGCGCGCGGCGTCTGAAGCCGTCGGCGGCAAGGGCGGCGGCGGCCGGCCGGACATGGCCCAGGCGGGCGGTCCCGATGGCGCGAAGGCCGATCAGGCGCTCGCGGCAGTCAAGGCGGTTTTGGCTGGCGGATAGGGCTTTTCGGTGAGCGGAATGCGGAAACCGACCCTGGGCAAGGGCACGTTCGCGCGTCGATGAAAACCGCCGAATGGCGCAGTCTGCAGCAGGTTCAGCCCGGCAGTCCCGCGCGCCTCAGGGCGTCGGTCCAGTTCCTGATATCTTCGGGGCGCCGAAGGGGAAACACATCAAGCAGATTGGCGGCGGACAGGTCCGGGTCTATCGCCTTGACATGCGCAAAGGTTTCCTGCGCACCCTTCAGGTCGCCAAGGTTCACGCGGGCCGCGGCCAGAACGCACCACGCGATCCAGTAGTGGGGCTGGCTTGCCACGGCGCGCTCCGCCCAGGTCATCGCGCTTTCGGGCCTGTTTGCCAACAGGTGGCCGCAGGCGGTTCCCCCCTGCATCATGGCGAATTGCGGGTCTTGCGGACTTAGCCGCATCGCGGTGGCAAAATGCTCGATGGCCGTTTCGTGCAGTCCGAGCCAGACATTGATCCAGCCGCTGAAGAACCAGGCATAGGCGAGGTTCGGATTGAGCTGCAGCGCACGCTCCACAAGGCGAACGCCCTTTTCCGGCTCTCCGGCGACAAAGCCGAAGCCGATCGCCGCCATGGCGAGGGGAAGCGCATCATCGCCCGCCAGGTCCGCAGCCATGCGCGACAGTCTTGCCGCCTCGCTGGTTTCCTGCGCGCGATCCCGGACCCAGCCGCTTGCCTTTCGCAGCGAGTAGCAGCGCACCGCCATGGCATGGGCAGAAGCGAAATCCGGCTCCAGCCTGGTGGCCTCGGCAAATTCGGCGATGGCTTTCAGGCTGTCTTCCTCCGTCCATCGATGCAGGTGCGACAGCCCGCGCAGGTAGTGGTCATAGGCATCCTCCCTGGCGCGGCGCCGTGCCCCCAAACGGGAAATCTCAGCCACCTCGACCTTGGGCAGGAGCACGCCGGCAACTTGCGCGGCTATGCGTTCCTGTAGCGAAAACAGGTCGTTGCGTTCGCCGGCAAACGTATCCGACCAGATGATCTGCCGGGCCTTCGCGTCGAGCAGCGAGACAAACAGCCGGACCTGTTCGCCCTGCCGCATGATCTTGCCTTCCACCATGTACTGGACGCCCAGTTCCTGGCCGACATCGCCCGCCGGCACCGCGCTGTCGCGGTAGCTGAAACTCGATCCATGGGCGATGAGCGAAATGCCCCTGACGCGCGAGAGCGCCGTCACGACCTCCTCGGTCACGCCGTCCGCGACATAATCCTCGACGCCGAGCGCCTTGAACGCCAGAACGGCGACGCCCGGCTTCCCCGCCAGGCCGTGTTTCCCGCCGCCGCCGGCCTCAACGGCGCCGGGCCCGGAGAGATTGCCCGAACTGGCGGTCAGTTGCTCGAAAAGCGCGACGGTCTCCACCTCCGGCTCGATACCGAGCGCCTCGTCCAAGTCGGCGACAAACCTTTTGAAGGTGGCGATCGCCAGGGAGCGCTCGCCTGTCTCGGTGAGGGCGCGCATCAACAACCGGCATGCCCGTTCGTTTTGCGGATCGATGTCCAGCGCCTTGCGCGCCGCAGCGATGGAAGTGGCCGGATCGTCATCCTCCGCGCAGAAAGCCAGGGTGCGGCTGACAACGTAATCGGCGGCTCTTCTGATCTTGCCCCGCTCCGCCGATAACCACTCATCGAAACCCGGCTCATCGAGGGTGATGTCCTGCATGAGGTCGCCGCGATAAAGGTCGAGCGCTTCCGCGATCTTCTCTCCTTGGTCCTGTTGCGCCAGACTCAGAAAGGAGGAAACGTCGGTGTCGACGGTTTCCGCATGAATGCTCACGGTCGTTCGCGTCGCGTTCAGCAGGTCGTCGGCGGCGGCGCCAAGCGTGCTGCGAATGCCGGCGATCGTGTGCTTGAGGCTGTCGCGCGCCCGCGCGGATTCCCGCTCGCCCCACAGCAGACCCGCCAGCGTTTCGCGGCGATGTTCGATGCCGGGCGCATACAGCAGATAGGCGAGCAATGCCCGTTCCTTCAGTCCCAAATCCGCCAGCGGCTGGTTGCCGGCCAGAAACTCGACTCGCCCCAACAGGCGCGCGGCAAATAGTGCTGTCATGGCTCACCATCTCTTGAGGCAAGTCTGACACGCTGTAGGCCCCTATCATAGGGGAAAGTGTTTTCCCGGAATTTTCACGGACGGCTCCCGAAGCGGCTCCCGATGGGATCCCGCACGCCATGCAATAGACGATTTGAGACCACACCCGTCTGAATCGGAGATAATCATGGAACGCTTTGACAAACGGCAAAACCGAACCTGCCAGTATTGGCCGCATCAGATTTCCATCGACCGCGAGCCTCTGCCGGTCAGCGATACCGCTCTCGGCCTTCAGATCGGTGCTTATCGCTTCGTCTGTCTGGTCGGGTTCGTATTCGGCGGAAGCTGGATTGCGCCAGTCGCATCGGCTCTGTCTCGACTGTTCCGGGCGGTCGGTTGGATGGGCATCGGGAAATCGGCTCAAGCCCGGTAAGAAGACGCCACCGTTCGGGGTGGCCTCGTACAACGGCAATCGGCGGCAAAGCCGCCGATACCATGGAGGTCACCGCTATCGTGCGGATTGCTGCGGGCCTCAGCCTACCGCCTTCTGGAGGTATTCGTCGATCTTGTCGAGGAAACCGATCGTGTCGAGCCAGGGCTGGTCGGGGCCGATCAGCAGCGCCAGATCCTTGGTCATGTAGCCGTCCTCGACGGCGTGGACGCAGACCTTTTCCAGCGTGTCGGCAAACTTCGCCAGTTCGGGATTGTCGTCGAGCTTGGCGCGGTGGGCGAGGCCGCGGGTCCAGGCGAAGATCGAGGCGATGGAGTTCGTCGAAGTCTCGTTCCCCTTCTGGTGCTCGCGATAGTGGCGCGTCACTGTGCCGTGCGCGGCCTCTGCTTCCACCGTCCGCCCGTCCGGCGACATCAGCACGCTCG